>JAAYXE010000165.1 GCA_012516075.1 Chloroflexota bacterium
CATGTATTAGGCACGCCGCCAGCGTTCATCCTGAGCCAGGATCAAACTCTCCGCAAAAACTGTCCGTGTTGCCACGGTTCGTTTCTACTTCACTGGAATTCGACAGGTTCTGCTTCTAATCACTCTTCAGTTGTTAAGGTTCTCACAGACGCACAAAGACACTCAGAGACAATCCCCTGAGACAAGAAGAGCCGCTGCCAACGATCGACACCGGCACGTCAGTACTGCCTGCAGTCACCTGCCGGCGCTCTGACGATTATTCTTCCAACAATGAATGGGCGTCTATTACCTTTTGAATGATCTGCCCCCGGTGGGGCGAAATCAAATCCCTGTCCCTCAAGCGTATACTATTATACGCGTTAAGACAGTTCTGTCAAGCTATCGTTGGTATGATTTTTATTAGAACTTTCCTCAACGGTGAGGGCAGATCTTTCGCTTTGAGCCTGCACATTATAGGCCGCTTTCGCCGATTGTCAAGGGTAAATCGAAAATTGCCTACAGCGGCTGCCGGCCGGCGAAACCGGCATCCAGATCGTGCCAGTAGAGAACCTGGGGCTCTCCATACTGCCAGCAGAGGTATACCACCTTGCCGTCACGCACAGCCGGGAAATCCACAAGCCCCAGATTGATCTCTTTCACCACCGCCCCGGTGGCTTCAATTTCTTTAACCAGGGCTTCTACCCGGTTAAAATCCTGAACCACCTGGCTGGCGGTGCGGCTGCCGCCGTTTCCCAGCGCCTTCTGGATAACCGGCCACACTTCTGGCCGTTTGTCCAGCAGATCTGCCCGGATCTCGAGCAGTTTGGCGACAAGCGGCTGGATCACGCGCAGCGCGCGATTGGCCTCTTCAACCGTAAAGTAACGGATTTCTGGCTGCTGACTCATATCCTGTCTCTGAGCAGACGTGTGATAATGCCCCCTGCTGGATTGTAGAGCTGCTGAATCATAACACAGGCTCTGGCGGAAATGCTGTCGCCGCCATTGGCTCCGGACGAAAA
This sequence comes from Chloroflexota bacterium, assembly GCA_012516075.1. Classification (GTDB taxonomy): domain Bacteria; phylum Chloroflexota; class Anaerolineae; order Anaerolineales; family UBA4823; genus JAAYXE01. Next base: position 999 of record JAAYXE010000165.1, read on the forward strand.
GAACCGCCTGGTTCAGGCGGTTCTTCGTGTGCCCCCAGAGGGATTCGAACCCTCGTTTTAGCCTTGAAAGGGCTGCGTCCTAGTCCCCTAGACGATGGGGGCAGATCAAGCGACGGGATTTTACCACTGGCTATTGCAGCGGTCAAGCAAAAACTGGAAGCAGTTTGAATTTTCGTCCTGCAATTATTCAGACCGCTGCCAGCCGCTGGAGATTCGATCTATCGGGGCTGGCCCGCCGCCCGGGTTTGCCCTGACGGGCATCATGCTCACCCGGGAGGTGCGGTCAGCCCCAGGTCTGGCTCAGGTTATTTCTCAGGGATAATGGTCACCTTACGGCGTGGTTCTTCACCGATGCTCTGCGTTGTGACATCGGGGTGTGAGCGCAGCTCGATGTGAATCAGACGCCGTTCGTTTGCGGGCATCGGTTCGAGCACCTGACGGCGACCTGTCTTGACCGCCTGCTCGGCCATCCGGCGTGCAAGCTGGCGGATCTGCTGCTCGCGCCGCTGCCGGTAGCCCTCGACATCGACGATCAGGGGGATCGACCTCCCCAGTTCCTTACCCACGATCAGAGCGGCGATATACTGCAGTGCGTTTAAGGTCTCTGCGCGAGGGCCAATTAATATGCTCAGATCACTTCCGTGCACATCCACCCGAACAGGTACACGGCTCTGTGCGTCATCGGCCTCGCCGTAGCTTGCTGTTACCACTGCGCGCACACTCATTTTTTCCAGCAGATCGCTTACGGTATCGCGTGCAACGCGCAGAACAAGGTCTTCATCGACGTCCCCTTCAACCACCGGCGAGGGAGCTGCCTGTTCCTCTACCGCTTCGGAATCGTGTTCTAGTGGAGAGGTGCTGACAGTCTGCGGGGTCTCAACAACAGGCGCCGGTGGGGCGGCCGGTGGCGTATCGCTGGTAACCGGGTGGGAGATGTCCTCAAAAACGCCGGCAGAGGCTGCTTCTTTAATCGTCAGGCGCACCCGGGCCTGGCGGGATCCCAGACCAAACAAACCCCTGCTACCCGGATCAAGCACTTCTACTTCCACTGCATCTTCCGAAAGCCCCAGTTCATTCAGGCCGTTTGCAATCGCTTCTTCTACGGTTGGAGCAATGACCTCCAGGCTTGCGCGTTTCATACTCATATTTGCCTCTCAAAAGTCCTGATTTCGCCAGTGAGTCCTCCCGGTGAGTGTGTGATTTCCATCCGGGAACGCAGGAGAACAGCCTATTTTCCAGACTGGCCTTTGCGAGCTTCCTTAGATGGACCTTTTACCGGAGCAGCTTCTGCCGGCCGCCGGAAGGAAAGCAAATTCCGCCAGTCGGCCCTCCCCATCGCGGTGTACTGCACAATCGTGAACAGGTTGCTGATCACAAAATAGAGCGCCAGCCCCGAGGCAAAGGTAAGCGCCAGATAACCCATCAGGAGCGGCATATAAATGTTCATCGCCTGGGTCATCTGGGCTGCCGTCTGCTGTTCTCCGGCCAGGGACGGAGGGGTCATCACCCTCGATTGAAGGAAGGTGGTCACCAGCACGATGATTGCCAGCACTGGAATACCAAACGGCAGGAAGGGCAGGTTCAGGCGCTCTGGCTGGCTGAGATCCATCCACAGGAACTCATTATTGATGGGGATTAATCTTGCTGCATCGATAAAGGAGTAAATGTGGCCAGAAAAGTTCAGCAGCTGGATTGGGGTTACCGCCAGCGCCTGGATGATCGCCTGGTACAGGCCGATAATGATCGGAAACTGGATCAGCGTGGGCAGACAGGATCCGAAGGGATTGATCCCCATCTCCTGATACAGCTTCATCTGCTCTTCCTGAAGTTTCTGTTTATCGTCCTTATACTTCTTTTGAATATCCTGCCATTTTTTGGATTTCTGCATTTCCTGCAGGGCGGCGGCACTGCGCATTTGCGACAGGTTCAACGGATGGGTGAGCAGGCGGATCAGAATCGTAAAGACAATAATGGCCACGCCAAAATTGCCGATTACGCTGTAGATCCACAGCAGAATATTGATCATGGGGTTGATAATGAGAATATCCCACATATCAGTTTATCTTTCCTCAAATCCATATGAAGCCGCTGGGGACGGCTGTAAACAGTAAGTCTGCGCCAGAGCGGCTCTACGGTTCAAAAGTCCAGGCCTGCTCTCCGTTGGGTCCAAAAGCAACCAGCCGGGCATTTCCACCGACAGGCGCCACCAGAATGTACTCACCCGTCCACACTGGTCCCGTGTACAGGTTCGTACCGGTCAGGGTTTTTACCCATCGTGCCTGTCCGTTCGCTTTGTCCAGCGCGTGGAATGTGCCGTTCTCGGCTGTGAAGTAAACCGTATCTTCCAGCACCAGAGCCTGCCCCGGAATGGCGGCGTTCTGGCCGTTTTCCAGGCTCACCTGCCAGAGGAAGTCGCCTCCTGAGGTCGGTAAAGCATAGAAATTGCCCTGCAGGTCTCCAAAGTACAGGATATCACCATCCAGGACCGGGCTAGCCCAGATCCATCCACGGGTGGTTACTTGCCAGAGGACCTCACCGGACGCGGCGTCCAGGGCCAGCATCTGATTATTAAAGGTGCCCGCATAGAGAACACCGTCTTCAGACAGCAGCGGGCTTCCCACAATCGCACCGCCCAGATCGCCCGAATCCCAGACGAGTTCACCACTGGTCATATCCAGGGCATAAATGCGGTGGTCCATGGCGGGCACATAGAGTAAACCGCCGTTTGCGACCGGGCGGCCCCACAGCGACTGGGTGGATTCAAATGTCCACAACAGGTTTCCGCTCTCGTCGAGCGCGTACAGGCGTTTATCCGCATTAGGAGCGAAAACTCCCTGTTCGGTCACCAGCGGGCCATCCACATAACGATTGGCTGCTCCCGTAAAAGTCCAGTTCACCCGGTTCTGCCCGGCTGCGGCATCGGTACGCAGGTTGTAGAGAATATTATTGTAACCGCCGACAACCAGATTTCCATCCTCAGTTAGAGCAGGCGGAGCAAAAAAGCTGATGTTCCGGTCGGCTTCCTGCGGAAAACGCCATAGTTCGCTTCCATTGCTCGTGTCGACAGCGTGCACATGCTGCTGGAAGGCCAGATAGGCAACCTGACCATCCTCACTGAGTGTGATACCCGGCCACCCGGCCGCGGCGCTGGCCCCTCCAGCGCAGGCGCTGAGCAGGCTGGCAAGTAAAATCATGAGAAAAGTGACGTAAATGATACGGCGTGAAGTTTTCATTCTGTTATAAGGCTGTCCATTTCTTGATAGTCAGATGATCACCGTTCTGCTGGTCAACAGATGCGGTGAACCGGCCGGCTAGGGAACAGGATCAAATCCACCCGGGTTAAAAGGGTTGCAGCGCAAAATACGCCATACAGCCATTAAGCCCCCTTTGAGCGCGCCATACTTATAAATTGCCTGGTAACCGTAATGAGAACACGTGGGATAAAAGCGGCAGGTATTCGGAGGCAGTGCGCGTGAAAGAGTCGCCTGGTATATCCGAATGGGAATCAGAAGCAGAAACCGCGGCAGATTCCACAGGGTGATGGGTAAATCCCGCAGACGCGGTTCATCCACATGACCGTGCCCTTCGTGACCTGAATTGTTCGCATCAGGATCGAAATGCAGATCAGGAGGATCCGTGGAATGAGGAGGGGCGTTCTTCAACATGAGAATGCTGGAGCAGATTTGCCCTGCGCAGAAGAGCAGCGACAGCCTCCTGGATCTGGAGGAACGTGGCCTGCAGCAGCGGCTGGCGAGCGATGAGGATAACGTCCCACCCAGGAATGACAGCCTTTATGTATGACTGGAGAGCAGCCCTGAGCAGGCGCTTGGCACGATTACGTTTAACTGCGGAGCCCAGCCGCCTGCCGGCAGCAATGCCAAAGCGGGTCTGATCCTGCAGCTCGTTCGGGTGGGCTACCAACACGACAAGCGGGTGGGCATAAGACTTTCCCAACCGCCGCACCCGCTGAAAATCGGCTGAACTGGTCAGGCGAAACTTGCGCTGCACCCTAGGGTCTTCGTATTCCTACCACGTATCTCTTCGCGCGTGCGCCTGGAAAGCTGTGGCTATGCTTTCCAGTTCACCTTTTTGACGTGATTGTTCATGCTCACGGTCAATTTGTAGCGCCCTTTCGCCCGGCGGCTCTTCAGGACTTTGCGCCCAGAGGCAGTCGCCATGCGAGCCCGGAAACCGTGAACACGCACGCGGCGGCGAATCTTGGGTTGATATGTTCGTTTCGGCATTCGACAATCCTATCTTTTCAGAGAGATGATAACGATTCACAACACATGAAATTCGTCCGCAGTGAATAAGCTGTGGACGAAACCTGATTATACCCTAAGGAACAGGTTTGTCAATTCCCGCAGTCTCGCGATTTTGAAGTTGTGCTCCTTGACAATTTGATCCTCTGTTATTTATAATCATTCTATATTTATAATGGTTATTATTTAAGATCCAGGCCTTTTATGATGAATGACACAATCACAACCAAAACCGACATGCTTACCAGCGCGCTAAAAAACGCGGGACTGCGCCTGACTTTACAGCGCATCGCCATCTGTGAACTGCTGGCTGCTACAGACAAACACCCGACTGCCCAGGAAATCCACGAGGCTTTGAAGCCAAAATACCCCACACTGAGCCTGGCGACGGTTTACAACACGCTGGAGACCCTGGTGGACCTGGGGGTCATCAACAGTCTGGGTTCCGCAGTGGATGACGCCGTTCATTACGACGCCGATACTTCGCCCCATGTGAACCTGGCCTGCACTTCCTGTCACCGGGTGATCGACCTTCCCAGCATCCACGTACAGGCGCTGAAAAACGAAGTCGCGCAGAGCTCCGGTTATCAAATTCAGGGTGCGCGCGTCCTGTATTACGGGCTGTGTCCGGACTGCCAGAAGCGCCGGGCTGCAGCCGGCCAGGACTGAGATTGATTTCCTTCCCCACCTGTTTTTTCTTAGTAATAAAAAACAGACGACAATAAAACTCTCATGGATTAAGGAAATGAACGGATTAGCATCACGAAACCTTGGAGAAGATCTGGTACTCCCAGAACTGGGAACTCGCTGTACAGATGTCCTCAGTGATACCCTGCAGGGTTTCGCCGGAATCCAGCAGGCAGAATTTGATGTGCAGAGCGGCCGATTACGAATCAGCTACGACCCCCATATCCTGTCGGATGAAAACGCACTCCGGGTCGTCCAGAAAGCCGGTAGAGAAGCCTACAACCGGGTTGCACAGTGCGCTCAGAAGGGAAATGCCGCCTGCGAAGCATGTCTGGTTCAGATGGGCGAAATCCTGGCACGCCAGTACGAACAGCTTGCCACGCTCCCGCTGCGGAGCGAAGTTCAGTACAACAACGGCGTCATGGAAATCCGCCTGAGCGGTCGTCAGATGGCTTCCAGCGAGCTGGCTCAAGCAGAAATCACGCCGCTGCCTTCCGTTCCGGAAAAACCTGCCCTCCCGGCCATCCCGCGTGAAAAACTGGAGGTGGCCCTCACCATTGTAACTGCGGCAGCAGGCCTGCTCGCCTATTTTGGCGCGCAGTTCAACTGGTACCCGGCGCCCGTTTCAGCACTGCTGTATGGGATCGCCTTTATCGCCGGCGGTTATTACGGTTTCTTAGACGGAATTGAGGTGCTGAAAGAACGGCGGCTGGATGTTAATTTACTGATGATCCTGGCGGCTCTGGGAGCTGCGGTCGTCGGGCAGCCAGCCGAAGGTGCTGCACTGCTCTTCCTGTTTTCGCTGTCAAATTCTCTGCAGTCTTTCGCCATGGACCGCAGCCGTAAGGCCATCGAAAAGCTGCTCGACTTACGCCCACCTACAGCTACTGTGCGGCGCGGTTCCCGACTGGTCACCCTGCCTATCGAGAAGCTCATTATCGGCGATACCGTGCTGGTACGGCCGGGCGAACGCTTCCCCATCGATGGAGAGGTCATCAGCGGTCGTTCAACGGTCGACCAGTCGACCATCACCGGCGAGTCGGTTCCCGTCGATAAAGGCCCCGGCGACAGCGTTTTTGCCGGCACCGTGAACGGAACCGGCGCCCTGGAAATCCGCACCACCCATCTGGCCAATGACACTACCCTGGCAAAAATTGTCCAGATGGTCGAAAAAGCTCAGGCTAACAAAGCCCGTACTCAGCGCATGCTGGACCAGTTTGAACAGTACTATGCCCTCCTGGTGCTCGCTGGAGCCGCCCTGCTCATCGTCATTCCGCTTCTCCTGGGTCAGGAGTTTTACCCGACCTTTTACCGGTCCATGACCTGGCTGGTTGTGGCTTCACCCTGTGCTCTGGTGATCTCCACCCCTGCAAGCATCCTTTCGGCCATTGCCAACGGCGCCCGGCGCGGGATCCTTTTCAAAGGCGGGGTTCACCTGGAGCAGACAGCGACGGTCAAAGTGGTCGCCTTCGACAAAACCGGGACATTAACGGCCGGCGCTCCTGAGCTGACCTATCTGGAAGCCCAGCCCGGAATTACAGAAGAGGAGCTGCTTCGCACTGCCGCAGCGGCAGAGGCACGCTCTGAACATCCCCTGGCGAAAGCGATTGTATCTGCCGCTGAAGCGCGCGGACTGAAACTGCCCGTTTCGAGGGAATTTCAGGCTATCCCCGGCCAGGGTGTAGAGGCTTTCGTTGAAGGCCAGCAGGTCTGGATTGGCAGTGAGCGCCTTTACAATGAACGCCGGGTTGAGATCCCCGGCGAGCTGCTCAGCCGGGCGCGGCAGCTGGAGGAGGACGGCCAGACGGTAATGATCGTCCACGCCGGCGGCAAATGGCTGGGGCTGCTTGCCGTGGCCGACACCCTGCGCCCTGAAGCAGCAGAGATCATTGCAGACCTGAAGCGGCTCGGCATCGAACGGGTGATCATGCTGACCGGTGATAACGAACGCGTGGCAGCAGCAGTGGCAAAGCGCGCCGGCGTGGACGAATATTATGCTGGGCTGCTGCCGGGAGATAAGGTGCGCATCCTACAGAAAGCGCGGGCTCGCTACGGTCAGATTGCAATGGTAGGTGACGGGGTAAACGATGCCCCCGCCCTTGCCACTGCCGATCTGGGCATCGCGATGGGCGGTGCCGGAACCGACGTGGCCCTCGAAACGGCCGATGTTGTCCTGATGGCCGACGACCTCAGGCACCTGCCTTATGCCATTGGCCTGGCGCGTCAGGCACGCCGCACCGTCTGGCAAAACCTGGCCTTTGCACTGGGTGTGATTGTCCTGCTGGTAGCAACAACTTTCGGTGCCCAGCTGCCGCTGCCGCTGGGTGTCATCGGACACGAGGGCAGTACCGTGCTGGTCGTCCTGAACGGCCTCAGGCTGTTGGGTTACAAACGCTGACCTCAAAAATCTGAGCGCCTGCAGTGGTCACTGCAGGCGCTCTTTTATTACAAGGACGATTGAATAAACCTCAACAGCGCATCTTGTTCCCCCGGGACGCCTTCAGCCAGACGCGCTGCAGCGATAACCGGCTCCCAGGCCTTTAACTGCTCTCGCCCGGCAGGGCGGAGGCTGAAATATCTTTTCAAATAGATGTCGTTCAGCCACTTCCGTGCTGCCTGAAACAGCGAACGGAAAGGAGTCCCGCGAGGGAGTGCAACCTTTCTCAAAATCATGCTGGTGCGAGCAACATCGGCCATCGGATTTCCTGAAACCGCTGTCACCCAATCGATAATCACCGGACCCCTCCGGGCCATCAACACATTCAACGGGTGGAAATCACTGTGACACAGCCGCTCTTCTTCCGGCAGAGCGGCCAGCATTCTTTCAATCCTACCCGCCAGTTCAGGTGAGAGTACCTTTGCCCGGTGAATCTGGCGCAGCAGGCTGGCCTTCTGTGCAGGCAGCCCGCTGCCCGGCTGGTTGTGCATGTGCGCGTGCAGTTCAGCCAGCAGCCGGGCACAGCGCAAAAGCAGCCAGGGGCGGCGCTGCATATACTCCATCATCGTAACGCCGTCGATACGTTCAAAAATCAGGCCCCAGCGGTTATTGACCTGCAGCAGTCCCCCGGGATTTGGAGCAGGTACGCCCCGTCTGCAGACCAGGTGCGTAAGCCATTCCTCCAGGCCGGCATCGGTTGAGAATTCTGGCAGGAAAAGTTTCAGGACCCGTCCGTCCCCCCAGGGATAGATCTCGGCTGTCCGCCCTCTGGCCAGTGGTGGTCCCAGATCTGGCATCGTGCTATGCTTCCATACCGGCGTTTTCGCTGCGCAACAGGGTCGCACCCTGCACAGCGATCCCGACCAGTATCAGCACCAGCAGGAGAAGAGTCGCAGCCGTCTGCGAAAGGGCTGCGTTCTGAGTGATCAGAATTGCGCCGACCAGCGAGGAAAGCACGATAAGCGCCCAATCAAAGAGAACCAGCACCAGCACACCGCCGATGATGCCCCCGAGCAGGAAAGGAAGCCAGCTGCTCCCTTCCACGTTGAATCCAATAAAATTCAACAGGCCGGTGGCAATATAACCGCCTGCCAGAAATCCGGCGAATCCGGCTGCCAGCCGCTGAAGGATAAGCGCCAGAACGGCGCCGATCAGTGCGGCAATTAATGCGATGACGATCAGAATGATGGGCGCCAGATCTGAGAATGTTTGGGATGCAAACGTAAAGGCGACAACAGCGCCTACCGCGGCTACAAACAGCCAGAAAAGGCGGCGTCCGGTGAGCAGCAGCAGTGCGCCAGCGAGCAGGTTGATTCCCGTTTCCATTAATTGATCCTCACGGCTGTGATATTCCGCCCTGAAAAAAAAACCCTTGCTATGATTATAGCAAAGGACCTTCTGCGGCAGCCGGTCTGGCCGGTTATCTCCCTGCCGGCCCCGGATGTGCGGTGATGATACTTAATCTTGGTAAAATAATTCCTCGCGCCATTTACATGATTTTTACATGATTAAGGAAGAGCGATGGTGAACATCAAACAACTTTTCATAGCATTACTGCTCAGTGCTGTGCTGCTGGCTGGCTGCAGTTCAGCGGAAGAATCCAGCGGCGCCGCCCGGGCAGTTCAGGAATATAACCAGGCCCTGGTGGAAAAAGACGCCAACCGGCTTAGCAGTCTTTCCTGTGCCGATTGGGAAGCAGATGCGCAGAACGAACTGGCCTCGTTTGGGGCAGTAACCACAGCGCTGAACGAGCTGACCTGTACAGAGTCGGGTACGGATGGTGAAATTACCCTCGTGTCCTGCACGGGGACGATTACAGCCAACTACGGCAACGAAGTGCTGGAAATCGATTTATCCGAGCGCACCTATCAGGTCGTGTTCGAAGCTGGTGAATGGCGTATGTGTGGCTACCGCTGAGTGGGGGAACCAAATTGATGCACCGCCTGTTCTCTCGAGAAAATCTGGCTGCACTCCTGCTGTGCCTGATTCTGATCGCCCTTGTCATTCTGACCGCTGACCAATCTCCACAATGGATCTATCAGGGATTTTAAATGACCCTGACTCACATCCTGGCCTTCTTCGTGTTTGCCCTGATCACGGGTCAGGTTGTACCCGCTCGCTTTCGTACAACGCTGATCCTGTTTGGCAGCGTACTGGGTGTGTACTGGATGCAGCCATCCACGCCTGTACGCAACCTGGATTTCTGGCTGCCTACCGTCTCCATTGTGCTGGTCGTGCTGGTCTGGGCCATCACGCGCCCGGTAAACAGCGAGGAGCAAACCGCCAGACTGCTGCAGTGGCGCAGTCTGGCAGCTGGCCTGCTCATCCTGGGGGCTGTTCTTACCATCAGCCTGACGCGCTACGTTGAACCGCTCTGCTGTCTGACGCCTACCCGACCACCCGGACTCCTCCAGGTGGCTCTGGCACTTGGCATCGGTGGAGTTGCTGCTGCCATCCCCGCCCGTGTAAAAGCGCCGCGCCAGTCACTCTCCTGGTTTTTCTTCATTCTGCTGGTCGCTCTTCTGGTGATCCTTAAAAGCGAGGCTCTGTCGCGCACGGCCAGTGCCTTGCTGCGCGGCATGACCGGTCAGCAGCCAGGCCTGGCCAGCGCGCTGGACCTGCCCTGGCTTGGTTTTTCCTACCTGTCTTTCAGACTGCTGCATGTTCTACGGGATTACCAGGCCGGAAAGCTGCCGGCCTATTCGCTGGGAGAATTCGCCAGTTATGCGCTGTTCTTCCCGGCCTACACCGCCGGTCCCATTGATCGTTCGCAGCACTTTATCGTTGAGCTGCAGCAGGATTGCGCGGAGACAGCCGGGGGACGAACCTGGCTGTGCGGCTCGGGCAGCGATCTGGCCGCAGGGACGCAGCGGATCCTCTGGGGTGTGTTCAAGAAGTTTGCTGTCGCCGATACGCTGGCCATCATTGCCCTCAGCCCACAAAACGCCGTCCAGGTTCAAAGCACGCTGTGGGCCTGGGTGCTGCTTTACGCCTATGCTCTGCGCATCTATTTTGACTTCTCGGGATACACCGATATCGCTTTAGGTCTGGCGCGCCTGATGGGCATCCGCCTGCCAGAAAACTTTGACCGCCCATATCTGCGCCAGAACCTGACCAGCTTCTGGAATGGCTGGCATATCACGCTCACCCAGTGGATCCGCATGTACTTCTTCAACCCCTTCACCCGCTTCCTGCGCACCGGCTCCCGGGCGCTGCCTGCCTGGGCTGTCATCCTGGCTGCGCAGATGGGAACCATGCTGTTGATCGGTCTCTGGCACGGGATCACCTGGAATTTCGCCATCTGGGGCGCCTGGCACGGCCTGGGGTTGTTCATCCACAACCGCTGGCTGAACTATATGCGCTCGCAGGGTGCGTTCCTGCAGGCTGCCCCTCGCCTGCAGCGGGTGCTGAATCTGGGAAGCTGGTTTCTGACCTTCCATTATGTAACGCTCGGCTGGATATGGTTCGCTCTGCCCGATACAGATACAGCGCTGAAAGTCCTCGCCAACCTGTTTGGGATCGGTTAGTATCCGGTTGCAGGTGTCTATATTCAACGTTCCCGACCGGGAAAAAGCAAAGAATGATGATGCAGTGATGACGGATAACGAAGTACTGCGCTTCTGGCGCAATGTGGCCCTTAAAGGCCTGTTCTTATTTCTGATCGTTGATCTGGTTCTGGCAGCCTGGGATCCCCTGCCGGCGCTGGGTCGAATCAGCGCCTACAACCGCCTGCTCCCCGGAAGGGTACGTCTGCCTTATGGGGATGATCCTCAGCAGTCTTACAACCTGAGCCTCTACTCGATCGATGCCATGTTTGCCTCGCATGAGGTGTCTGCAGGCCCCAAACCACCGGATGAGTTCCGTGTGCTGTTGATCGGCGATTCGTCCACCTGGGGCTTTCTGCTGCAGCCGGAAGAGACGCTGGCCGTGCAAATAAACGCTGCCGGCTACTGGCTGGATGACGGGCGCCGGGTTCGTGCCTTCAACCTGGGCTACCCGGTGATGTCGCTCACCAAGGACCTGCTGCTGCTGGACTACGCCATGCAGTACGAACCGGACCTGATCGTCTGGTCCTTTACACTGGAATCCTTTCCTAAAAACAAGCAGCTTTACCCGCCCCTGCTGCAGAACAATGTACCGGCTGTGAAGAACCTATTGCAAACGTATGGCTTACAACTGGAAGAAGCCAGCAGCCTGGTTGAGGCAGATTTTTGGGACCGCACGCTGATCGGAAGGCGGCGCCTCCTGGCAGACCTGCTGCGGCTGCAGTTTTACGGCGTCCTCTGGGCAGCTACCGGAATCGACCATCATATCCCGGAGACCTATACAGCGGTCATGGAAGACCTGCCGGCCGACAATACTTTTCACGACCTGCAGCCCCCGCAGTTACAGCGAGACCAATTGGCCCTGGAAGTGCTGCTCGCGGGTGTCCGGGCTGCTGGCGATACCCCCATCCTGTTTGTGAATGAGCCGATGTTCATCAGTCAGGGTGAGAACAGCGGCATCCGCTATAACTTCTATTATCCGCGCTGGGCGTATGATGACTACCGGCAAATCCTGCAAGCCGAGAGTCAGGCGAACGGCTGGGATTACCTGGATCTGTGGAATGCCATTCCCGCACATGAATTTACCAACAGCGCGGTACACCGCTCACCGGCTGGGGAAGCACAATTCGCTCGCCTGCTAGCGGATCGCATCATCGAGATGGCAAATGAGTCCCATTGAAATGAGGATATAATCCCCAGCGTATGATTTCAAAAATGATTTTGACGAGACCGTTTCCCCGGTTCTTGTTCTTCACCGGCTTGCTGCTGCTTGCAGCAGCCTGTTCGTCCGGTCAGCCCGCACAGGATCCGTCTGCGCCCATCACAACACAGGCTGCCCCGCCCGCTCCAGGCATTACCGCTGCCCCTGTCGAGACACATGAACCGGTCCTGACAGAGTCACCGGCAGCCATCCCCACTGCGACCGGGACAAACCCTGCGGCGCCAACGCGAACCATCTCTGAAACCGGCGGTACGGTGGAGACACTTCCGCCGGCCACGCCCCCGTTTGACCCCGCCAGCTGGCAGGAACTGCCCATTGTGCCCGAAGTCAGCCCGCGGGTGCGGGAAATCTACCAGCGAGGGCTGGAGCTGGGAAACAATCCCCTCAGTTTTTCCAAAATCGGAGACTGCGGCAGCACCCCCGCCTGGTTCCTGGGCGATTTCGACCGGGGCCCCCAGTATTATCGCCTGGGAGAATTTACCTATCTGGAAGAGGTTATCCAGGCCTTTCAGGGATCCTGGGACCGCACCAGCCTGGCGGCAAAGTCCGGCTTTAATGCGTCTTCCGTACTGACCGCACTCTGGGCGGACCGCAGCCAGTGTGAAGCGAATGAAACCCCACTGGCATGTGAATACCGGGTTCACCGGCCAACCTTTGCCTTCATTATGCTGGGCACGAACGATGTCTGGCACCCCGACAGGTTCGAACCACAAATGCGGGAGATCATCGAATTTTCCATCGAGCAGGGCGTGATCCCCATCCTGTCTACAAAGGCCGATAACGTCGAAGGAGACGGGAGCATCAATGCCACAATTGCCCGGCTGGCTTACGAGTACGAGATTCCCCTGTGGAACTTCTGGCGGGCCGTACAGCACCTGCCGGACGGGGGCCTTCAGGAGGACGGCGCCCACCTCACCTGGGCCGGTAACCGCTTTGACGATCCTGAAGCCATGAAGAAAGCCTGGCCAGTGCGTAATCTAACCGCCCTGCAGGTGCTGGATGCCGTCTGGCGCAGCGCAGCTGCCCCCTGAAATCCCAAAAAAATCATACTTTCTTTGAAAAAACCTATTATCGGAGAACACACCGGTGACACAGGACATTCAAGCTACTCTCTCTCAGTTTATCGCCTCTCAAATTTTGAAACAGCCCTCACGACAGATCTCACCGACCGAGCCCCTGATTTCCAGCGGTTTGATCGATTCTTTCAGCCTGGTGGACCTGTCCCTGTTCGTCGATGACACGTTTGGGGTGCGCATTGACGATACAGAGCTGAATGCAGACACATTCGACACGCTGAACGAGCTGACCGAACTGATCCGCGAGCGCCAGGCATGAAGACTTTCGCCGAGATCCTCCAGGATGCGTACCGGCAGGTTCCCGATCAGGTCATCCTGCACCTGCTCTACAACCAGAAACCGGCCGAACACCTGACCTACCGCACTTTGCTGCAGGGTGCCGCCGGGTACACCCGGCTGCTGCAGGATTCCGGCGTGGAAGCGGGTGATGTGGTCGTCCTGATCCTGCAGCACGGCAGCGATCTGATTTATGCCTTCTTTGGAGCGGTCCTGCACGGAGCCATCCCGGCGATCATGCCCTTCCTGACCGAAAAGCTATCGCCAGAACAGTACCGCAAATCTCTCACCGCTCTCTTCGAGATCACACGTCCCGCAGCCGTCATCACGTATCCCGAATTCCAGGCCGAGGTGCAGCGGGCCAACGTCCACAACCAGGTGCGCAGCGTGCTCGTTTCGAGCCAGGTTACCCCGTATGGCGAATTGGAAGAAAGCTGGACAGATTTCCACGGGCTCAAACGCAGCGTGGATGATATTGTGCTGCTGCAGCACTCCTCGGGCACAACCGGGCTGCAGAAAGGGGTGGCCCTTTCTCACCGGGCGGTGTTTAACCAGCTTCAGGCCTACTCAGCCGCCCTGCACCTGAACCAGGATGATGTGATCGTGAGCTGGCTGCCGCTGTATCACGACATGGGCCTGATCGCCGGATTCCTCATGCCCGTTTTAAACCGCATTCCGCTCGCGCTGCTTTCTCCTTTCGATTGGGTGCGTGCCCCCTACCGGCTCTTTAAAGCGGTATCCGATTACTACGGCACCCTCTCCTGGATGCCGAATTTCGCCTACAACTTTTGCGCCGCTAAAATTCGCCCCCGCGACCTGGAGGGCGTGGATCTCTCCACCTGGCGCGCCGTGATCAACTGCTCGGAACCCATGTACTGGAACAGCCACCAGGTTTTCCTGGAGCGCTTCGCCCCATATGGATTGAAGGAGCAGGCGCTGGCCACCTGTTACGCTATGGCGGAAAATGTGTTTGCCGTCAGCCAGGGTGGCATCGACGAGCCTGTAACCGTCGACCGGATCGATTCTCATGCATTCGTCAGCCGGCAGCTCGCCCTGCCCGCAGCCGGTGATGGACCATCCGTCCCCATGCTCTCCGCCGGCCGTCCAATCGCCAACACACGGGTAAAAGTAATTGACGACAAGGGACGGGAGCTTCCTGAGCGCCATATCGGTGAGATCGCGATTCAAAGCGACTGTATGCTGACCGGCTATTTCAACCGCCCAGACCTGACGGAGAAAGCATTTCTCGACGGCTGGTATCTCACCGGTGACCTTGGTTACCTGGCGAACGGCGAGGTCTATATCACAGGCCGTAAGAAAGATCTGATTATCGTTGGGGGAAAGAACGTATACCCTCAGGATCTGGAAAGGCTGGCCGGCGAAACACCTGGCGTGCATGCCGGACGGGTGGTCGCTTTTGGAGTTTTCAACCCGGAGACGGGTACAGAGGACATTGTCGTGGTGGCAGAAAGCGAAGAGGATCTGACGGACCAGCCGGAGAAGGCTCAGGCCATCGCCAATGAGATCCGCCGGCGCGTTACACAGGGATCGGATGTCGCGCTGCGCTTCGTCGAAGTCGTAGGGAGAAACTGGCTGTTAAAAACCAGCAGCGGGAAGATTGCCCGCGCCGCCAACCGGGAAAAATACCTCGAGCAGATACGTGCGCAGGAGACTGCGCAGTCTTAAATCAAAAACCCTGCTCTTCGGAGCAGGGTTTTTCGTTCAGGGGGCCGGCCTCCAGGCCGGGTCAAACTCGGCGCTGGGCTCGCTGGTCAGCCGGCGCCGGTTGGCGCCGTAGGCTGTCATGATGTAGATATCATGGTTCCTGCCTTCCGGCCAGGATTCAAAGGCAATCCATAAGCCATCCGGCGAGTAGCGTCCTTCCCGCATCGGCACCATATCGCTGGTGATGCGGTATTCCTGATAATCGCCTCCCTCATTCAGAGGTGCAGCGAAGAGATAGGGGACCGCCCCGCGGGCTGTCTGCTGGGTGAACAGGATCACCTGGCCGTCCGGCGACCATTCAGGCCTGAAATTGAAAGCGCCGCCGCTTTCCGAAAACGGGACCTGATTGCTGCCGTCGGCGTTCATGATGTAAATCATAGTGACCCCTTTACGGGTGGAGATGAAAGCAATCCGCTGCCCATCGGGGGACCATGCCGGCTCCAGATCCCGGTTGTACTCTTCGGAGAGCATCACCGGAGGTTCATCTTTCATTTTCTCCAGGTCCCACCTGTAAATCATCGGCCGGCCGCCGTTGCGAATAGAAGTAAACAGCAGGTAGCGCCCATCAGGCGACCAGGCAGGATCAAAATCCCCACCCGGCTGGCTGGGTAGAGGCATCAGGTCTGAGCCATCTGCATTAACGATGAAAAATGCCGATCCAGGATAAGTCTCCTGATTTCCGCTGCAGGGGGAGATGAAAATCAGGCGCTGTCCATCCGGCGACCATTCCGGCTGACACGCGCCTTCCGGCATATCCGTTAGCTGGCGCAGCCCGCTCCCGTCGATATCCATCACAAAGATCTGCGGGATGCCGGTGCGGTCGGAAGCAAAGGCGATCTCCCCGCTGCTGCCGCCGATCCTGGTGGGTGTAGGTGAAGGGGTAGGAGATGGCGTTGGCGAGGGCGTATGCGTGGGGCTTGGTTCCGGAGTAGGCGTTTCGGTTGCCGTACTTTCAACCGGGAAACCAGCGACACTGCCTGGGGATTGCGGTTCATTCCCACCCAGTGGTGAGGTCGCTGAAGGAGCGAGCAGATCCTCGCTTCCGGTTGGCGACGGCCTCAGCGAATCTGTTGTTGAGTCGATGAAACCCATCGAAATGGGGAGTTCGGGGACCATCGGCTGTGCCCAGGCGATCGCTCTGGAAACCAGCCCGGGATCAAATGCATAAACCGCTCCGCCGGCTCCCAGGAGTAAAACGATAACGAGCAGAGCGGTTAGCAAACATCCAAACCGGCCGCCCTTTCCAGCGCCGGAAGCAGGCAGCGGGGTGGAATCAGCCAGCGGCGTGCTGATCAGCAGCGGCTGAGGGCTTCTTTCACGCTGCTCAGGGATAAAGCTGTTCTCACGCGCAGGCGCACCAATGTCATCTCTGGTCACCGGACGCGAACTGACCGGCGGTGGAGGACTGACATAGTATTCACCGGTCTTGCGGCGTGGTATACCTCGCACGGAGAGCAGCGCATTCTTGAATTCTTCCGCCGTCGCGTAGCGGTTCTCCGGGCGCACTTCAATGGCCTTTTCAATGACCGCAGCCAGACGGCGGGACACCTGGGGGTTAAGTTTGCGAATCGGGGTTAGCTCACACTGTCCCATTGCCCGCGCTAGCGCATCTTCGGGGATGGAGCCAGTCAGAGCAGCGTACAGCGTGGCCCCCAGGGAGAAGATGTCGGAGCGCTGGTCGGTGCGTGCCGTGCCGTACTGTTCAGGGGGTGAATAGCCCGGGGTCATCGCCCGCGCCCCGGTCGTGGTCTCCTGCGAACCCAGGATCACCTTCGCCAGGCCAAAATCGACCAGGAAGATCTCGCCCTGAGGTGTAATTTTTACGTTGCCCGGCTTGATGTCCCGGTGAACAATGGGAGGGTTGCGGGTTGACAGGTAGGTCAGCGCATCACAGATCGCCGCACCGATCATCACCGCCTCTTCATCGGTCAGCAAACCGGTGCGGTCCATGCGCTGGCGCAGATCTTCCCCCTCGATGTAATCCATAACCAGATACTGGCCCTGGCCTTCGATCACGAAGTGGTCCGTCACCCGCGGCATGTTCGGATGACGCAGGCTGGCCAGAATGATCGCTTCCCGGCGGAACTGGCGCGCGTATTCTTCGGTCGTGAACAGATTATCCTTGACCGCGACCTCTACGCCGAGGTTCTCATCCACGGCGCGATAGACAGAGCCCATGCCCCCCTGACCAAGGATTTCGATAATCTTATAACGGTTATTTAATACGGCGCCACGTTCAAGTATCATAATGTCTGCAACCAGTAAAACGGATGAGCATGCAAAATTATTACGCTTTCGCCGTTTATTCTTGTGAAAATCACCCGCAAGTCATTCACCACAGGTTTCTTTCCTGTACCAGCTGCCATTTATCAGCAGAGAACTCTCAGGCAGGTCGAGATCTTACGAACAGGGGACCATTCAGACAATGTACCTGCCGGGCAGGGGGCTAATGGATGTGACCCTCCTTACGACCAAGGAGAGATGTCTGGATCTGCACAGCTTTTAAATCCTCAAGGTCCGTTCCGATCTTGTGGCAAGCTGGCCTGATTGCAGTCGCTTTGCTATTCCTAGAACGGTTTAAGGCATATCAAGCGGATGGAATTGAGAAAAGCGATTAATACAGTGCAGGTATGAATACCGGTAAGGAAGCGATAATCTGGATACGGATGCCATGATGGTATCAGAGATTCACATCTCTGATACCATCACCTGACATTCCTGTTAAATATCCAGGTTGCGTACCTCGCGAGCATGGGTGGTGATAAACCGCTTGCGAGGCGGAACAGCCGAGCCCATCAGCATATCGAAGGTGCGATCAGCTTCGGCCGCATCTTCGATGGTCACCAGCAGCAGCGTGCGGTTGGCGGGATCCATCGTAGTCTCCCAGAGCTGTTCCGGGTTCATTTCACCCAGACCTTTGTATCGCTGCAGCGTCACCTTGCCGTCCACCTGTCCATCTGTCACACCCAGCTCTCGTAAAATACGATCCTTCTCCGCATCGGAGTACACGTACTGCACTTTCTTCTTGTGCTCGATGCGGTACAGCGGCGGCTGTGCAATATACAGGTGCCCTTCTTCAATGAGCTGGGGCATATAGCGGAAGAAGAAGGTGAGCAGCAGGGTGCGGATGTGACTTCCATCGACATCGGCATCGGTCATAATGATCACACGGCCGTAGCGCAGCCCGGAAATATCGAACGACTCGCCGATTCCGGTGCCCAGGGCAGAAATCAGCGCTTTCACCTCATTGTTAGCCAGGATCTTATCCAGCCGTGCGCGCTCGGTGTTGAGGATTTTGCCGCGCAGCGGCAGTATGGCCTGGAAGTGGCGATCGCGGCCCTGCTTGGCGCTTCCGCCAGCCGAGTCACCCTCCACGATGTACAGCTCGGTCTTCTCCGGGTTGCGTTCAGAGCAGTCCGCCAGTTTACCAGGCAGGGTCAGGCTTTCGCGCGCCGATTTGCGGCTCACCAGATCGCGCGCTTTGCGAGCCGCATCTCGTGCCCGTGCCGAGGTCAGACATTTCGAAACGATCGCCTTCCCGGCAGAAGGCGTCTCTTCCAGAAATGTGCTGAACGCTTCGCCGATAATCTGCTGCGCCAGAGTCTGTACCTCGGGGTTCATGAGCTTGACTTTCGTCTGGCTCTCGAACTGGGGCTCCGGGTGTTTAATGCTGATAATTGCCGTCAGGCCCTCACGGGTATCATCACCGGTGAAGTTCGGGTCTGAATCTTTCAGCAAGCCGCTGCGCCGGGCATAGTCGTTGATCGTGCGGGTAACCGCCGCGCGCAGACCGGTCAGGTGTGTGCCGCCATCGACGGTGTTGATCGTGTTCGCAAACGAATAGATCGATTCGGCGAAGGCATCCGTGTATTGAATGGCCGCATCAACCGTGATCCCATCGACCTCTTTTTCCACGTGTACCACCGGGTGGAGGACTTCACGGTTGCGGTTAAGATAGCGCACAAAGGAGGTGATCCCACCTTCAAAGAAGAAGGTCATCTCCCGGTCGCTGCGCTCATCCAGCAGATAGATTGTGACCCCGCGGGTTACAAAGGCCATTTCACGGAAGCGCTGGACCAGTGTTTCGAAGCGGTATTCCAGATCTCCCTTGAAGATCTCAGGGTCATATTTGAAGGTAGTACTGGTGCCGGTATCATCCTTGCTGGTTTTGCCGATGACCTCGACCGGCCCCTGGGGGTAACCGCGCCGGTACTCCTGGGCATGGATCTTTCCATCCCGGCGAACTTCCACCCGGCACCATTCCGACAGGGCGTTCACCGCTGAAACACCCACCCCGTGCAAACCACCGGAGACCTTGTAGCCTCCGCTGCCGAACTTACCACCGGCGTGCAGCACCGTCATCACGACCTCGAGTGCCGGCTTATTCAGTTGCGGATGCAGATCTACCGGGATCCCGCGCCCGTTATCTCTGACGGTCACACTGCTGTCCGGGTGGATGACGATCTCAATCCGGTCACATGCCCCGGCAAGCGCTTCGTCAATTGAATTGTCGACGACCTCATAGATCAGGTGATGCAGCGCTTTGATATCGGTGCCGCCAACATACATACCCGGACGCCGTCGAACGGCCTCCAGACCTTCGAGCACCTGGATATCCTTCGCATCATACGATGAAATCATTGTTGAGTTGCCTTTTAACACCAATACCTCCCAGCTAGTAAAACGTGAGGCGTAAAACTAGAAAGATGGTTTTCACGTTTTACGCATAACGTCTTACCGGTTTTCGTTATTTCGTAGTTTGCCCTTCTATTCTCTGCTGCGCCAACCGATCTGCTTCTCGATAAAAGACCATACTCGCGGCCAGCACAGATGTCGTAATAAATGCATGTCCCAGTACACCAACCAGCGTCAGCCAGGAATCGTACGCCGGGATTCGCCAGATTAAATCAGTTCCCAGGACCAGGACGCCTCCCAAAACCAGAAATCCCGATGTCGGCAGCGGGTGCTGCAGCATAATCTTAATGCTGTCGACCAGCGAACTGCCTGCCCATCGGCGCTTCAACAATATGCCGTGTGGTGCGAACGCCAGCAGCCCAAAAAAGACCGCCAGCGGTACACTGCCAAACACGAAAAAGACAATCGTAAACTGCGATTGTCCTGCCATCAACAGCAGCGAAATCACGCAGGTCAGCGGCAGGAATGCTCCGATTAAGAGCAAATGCCAGGCCACAAGCAGCAGTATGTACTGGCCGGTAGTCCAGAGCCAGCCGGTCAGAGCCTGCCGCCAGTTCACCCGTCCTGTCCGCACCGATTGCGAGATCAGGATACCGTACAGTGCAGCAGCAGCCAGCCCTGCCGTAACCAGGAGGACGACCAGGATTATCATCAACCCATACGATGAAATTTCCTGGATCAGCGCAAGGCCGGCCGGGTGCCTTTCCGGAGTCCTCAGGGCAAACAGGCTGGGCAGACCGAAGGGAAATGCGCGCAGCACGCTGAGGATGTTAAACTGTTCGATCTGCAGCAAGGTCTGTTCATAAACCGAGCGTACCGTCTCAGGCCCCCTTGCAGTCATGCCGGCAGCTTCGGTGAAGCTCGGCTCAGACAACAGCACAGGCCGCACACGCGGACCGAACCAGAGCAAAAGATCTAAGGCTACCGGGAAAAATATCAATTCGATACGACTGCTGACGGTCTCGAAACCAGCCGTTAAAGCCTGTATGAGACTGGGTTGAGCAGGCCCGACCTGGTGCTCCGTTACATTCATAAGACAGTTAATTTTACCATATAGAGGGAGATAAGGGTTTCCAGCATACCGGCGCAACATGGGGATAAACTGGGCCTGTTTTGAGCGAAATCCTTGACCATTATGCCCCTTATCGGTACAATCACTCAATTAAACTACGTGGGCCACTGTGAAAAAGGCACCGTCGCTGCCCCCATATGCCCAACGCCCATCATTTTGATAATGTCGTGACTTCGATATGCGACGAAAGGAGAGTTGTTATCGAACAATCTGACATGAATGCCCTACCCGATTCATCTCCATAAGTTTGAACAAAATACGCCAAGTTTTGTCATTCACAAGGGAGGAAGAAGATGTATAAGCGTTTGAGCATTTTGTTTTCACTGCTGCTCGTGGCATCGCTGATCCTGGCAGCATGTGCCCCTTCAGCATCTCCGACGGAGGCAGTTCCTGAGCCTACAGAAGCTGTGACCGAGCCGACGGAGGTGATGGAAGAACCCACTGAGGCTCCAACAGAAGCGGTAGAAGAGCCTGCAGAAACAGAAGAAGTGGATACGGAAGAACCGGCTGATGGTGAAGATGGTGAGGCTCTCACCATTAAGACCGGTGATATTCCCGCGGAATGTGAAGGGGATTCGGACGAGCAGGCCTGCGCCGTGTTCGCTCCCGGCGAAACGATCAAGATCGGCTTTGCTGGTCCGATGACGGGGGACTTCTCTGCTTTCGGTACCGACATCTCTCAGGGTGCCCAGATCGGCATCCAGCAGTGCGGCAACTTTGGCAACTGGCAGGTGGAACTGCTGGTTGAGGACACCCAGGGTACGCCTGAAGGCGGCGCTTCGGTGGCCAACCTGTATGTGTCCAATCCGGACGTGGTCGCCATTCACGGGCACACCTTCTCCGGCTCAGCTGCATCAGCCATCCCGATCTACAACACGGGACGCCGCCCCATGCTTTCGGCTTCTGCCACTCGGGCTGATCTGACCGAGGGTGATCAGGATGTCTTCAACCGCATTGCATTTACCGACGATATACAGGGCACCCGCGCAGCCGAATATCTCTTCAACCAGCTCGGAGTGACACGGATCGCCATTATGCACGACGGCGACGCTTACGGACAGGGTCTTGCCGAGACTGTCCGGCGGGTCTTCACCGAATTGGGTGGTGAGGTTGTCGCTTTCCAGGCTGTCACCGTGGGCGAGACGGATTACTCCGCTCCGCTGACGGAAATCGCCGCTTTCGCTCCTGAAGCGATTTACTTCGGTGGTTACTACCCCGAAGCCTCAGTGATCGCCAATAACATGCCTGTGGCCGGGCTGACCGACACCATCCTCTTCAGCGATGACGGCACCTTCGGCTCCACCTTCATCGAACTGGCCGGCGAAAATGCAGAGGGGGCCTACGCAACGTCGGCGCTGCCTCCTGCCTCTGAAGCAGTGGATGCCTTCACCCAGGCTTACCTGGACGCCTACGGCGTTGAACCCGGCGCTCTCTCCACCTTCACCTGGCATGGTTACGACGTAGCCTGCGCTCTGTCGACGGTGATCGCCAACGTCGCCGTTGAAGGACCTGATGGCAACGTCTACATCTCGCGCGAAGCGATGGTGGCCGGCGTTCGCAATCTGACCGGCTTCCAGGGTCTGACGGGTGAGATCACCTGCAATGAGAGCGGTGAGTGCAACACCGCCGGTCCGACCTTCTTCCAGGTTCAGAACGGTGAATGGGTTCAGGCTGCTGGAGAATAACGGATCGATAACAAGATCCACTGACGCAGAATAACAGCGAGGCAGGCAGTGACACCTGCCTGTCTCGCTATCCTCTATGTTGACCCCGCACATTCACACCTTATCCACAAAGTCAGATACTGGATGGAGTTGGGGCGATCGCTTTCTCCCCTCCGGTCTGGCATCCTCCTCGAGGTTGGCTTTTTCGATATCGGCCAACGAATAGCGGTGCAGTATCCGCCGCAGCAGCACTGGTCTGCGATATTTTGAAAAAGTCATCAAGTTCGAGGGCAGGAATCAGATCGAAAAGACCATCTTCAGTCTCCACTGGGGTTCAGACTAGAAAGGTATACCATGAAAGAAGCAGCTATCCCACGTACTCGCGCCCCCATTAATGCTTACCGGATTGGTCAGGCTGTTATTGGTGTTCTGTTCACTGCCTTTTTCCTCTGGCGTCTTTATAACGTATTATTTGTCCAGGCCGTTTACGGCGCTGATACCTGGCTGCGCTTTCTGATCAGCGGTTTGATCATTGGCGCCGTGTATGCAGTTATCGCCATCGGATATACGCTGGTCTACGGTATTCTGTTTATGATCAACTTTGCGCACGGCGAGGTGATGATGCTGGGCGCCTTTGCAGGGTACTTCACCTTTGAGGCATTAAATGCCTGGGTGGTGGACCCGGCTGGGGAACTGACCTTCCTCAATGCGTACCCTGTGCTGTCGATCATCCTGGCCTTTCTGGCAGGGATTCTGGTCTCGACGACGATGGGTATTCTTCTGGAACGCATCGCTTACCGCCCGCTGCGCGGTGCACCCCGCCTGGTACCGTTGATCAGCGCGATCGGCGCTTCGATCTTTCTTCAGAACACTGCTCAGGCGCTGTTTGGCCCCGGGCGGCGTACATATGTCAACCCATCAATACTTACCCGCAACGCCGGTGTCACCCTGGTGGTCAACAACCGGGACGTGATTATCACCTATACAGGTATTTTCACCTTCATCCTGTGCATTTTGCTCCTGATTGGCCTTTATATTCTGGTAAAGAAATCTCGTTTCGGCCGGGCGATGCGCGCAGTTGCCGAAAACAAACAGACCGCAGCATTAATGGGGATCGACGTGGATGGTGTCATCAGCCGTACGTTTGCCATCAGCGGCGCGCTCGCCGGTGCTGCGGGTGTGATGTGGGGTATCCATAACGGAATTATTTACCATTATGTTGGCTTTATCCCCGGCTTAAAGGCATTTACCTCCGCCGTCCTGGGAGGGATCGGCAATATTCCCGGCGCCATGCTCGGCGGAATGTTCCTAGGCATTGTCGAATCCCTTGGCCCGGCCGCACTGGGCCTCAACTTCCAGTTGAAAGATGTAATTGCATTTTCGATCCTGGTTCTGGTGCTCATCTTCAGGCCCTCCGGTATTCTGGGTGAAGTGTTGAGCGAGGAGAAGGTGTGATGAACACAACCCTGCAAAAAGGACTGCGTACCGGAACCATCTTTGGGCTGATCATCCTGTTCCTCTACATGATCGGGTTTACCACGATCATGTCCGCTTTACTCGGGGACTTCCTGGATCTGAAAGGCCCATCTGTAGGCGCCGGAAGCGTGCCCGGGCTGGTGGTCTTAATCGGCCTGATCGGGCTCTGGGCCGGCGCAGTGGCCTCGCAATCCGGCGACCTTTCAGAGGATTCCTGGTTGAAAGCCCTGGTGGGTGGACTGGCAGCCGGGGTGATCAGCGGGTTAATTCTGGCGCTCCTCGCAGTGGTGCTGAACTCCCTGGAGGACATAGCCCGGATCCGTCAGTACCTGGTACAGATTTCTCCGCAGACCATTAATCTCTTCCTTCTCGGGCGCGAAACAGGCATGGCCGTAGCCCCACTCTACCTGGCTTTAATGACAGCCAGTGGACTGTTAGGAGCGGCCTTATCTCGCTTGCTGGGCAGAGGGCGGCTGCGCAGCGCAATCGCCAGCGGGCGCGCTGCAGCAGAAAAAGCGCTGTTCTCCATTCCCTTCCTAAAAAAAGAGGAAGGGCGGCGTATTTTGCGCTTATCTATATTTGCCGTCCTTCTGGCGCTTCTCTTCCTGATGCCCCAACGCCTGGGGCAGTACTGGAACTTCACCCTCGGGACGGTAGGTATTTACGTTCTGATGGGCCTGGGTCTAAATATTGTGGTTGGGCTGGCAGGACTGCTGGATCTGGGTTATGTGGCCTTCTTCGCCGTCGGCGCGTACACGATTGGCCTGCTGACTGCTCCACAGCCTCACGGAATCATGTGGGATTTCTGGGCGGTCCTTCCGCTGGGGATTGTCATTGCCTCGATTGCTGGCATACTGCTCGGCATCCCTGTACTGAGGCTGCGCGGCGACTATCTGGCCATCGTAACCCTGGGATTTGGAGAAATTATCCGTGTGCTGGCCCGCAGTGACCTCCTGGCATCCTTTGCCGGCGGCCCGCAGGGTATTCGCAACATTGGCGGCCCCAGTCTGTTCGGGAACCCGCTGAACAGCGAACGGGCATTCATGTATTTCATCATCATCTCGATTATCCTGGTTATTTTTATTACCACCCGTCTGGAACGCTCCAGTGTGGGGCGAGCATGGATCGCAATGCGCGAGGACGAAACCGTGGCGCAGGCCATGGGCATCAACACCTATCGCGCCAAGCTGCTCGCCTTTGCAATCGGGGCTGCCTTCGCCGGACTGGGCGGAGTTTTGTTCGCATCCCGTAACCAGTACACCGGCCCCGAGGATCACAGCCTGCTGGTCTCGATCAACGTTCTTGCGCTGGTGATTGTCGGCGGCATGGGCAGCATCCCCGGGGTGATTCTGGGGGCGCTGGCTCTCAAAGGCCTGCCAGAAATGCTGCGCCAGCTTGAAGATTACCGTATTCTGGCTTTTGGTGCTCTGCTAGTCGTCATGATGATCCTGCGTCCGGAAGGATTGTGGCCTTCGACGCGCCGGAAGATCGAAATCCACACGGTCGAAGAAGAGCTGCCGCCTGAGCCGGTTCACCCCCGTTCAACCGACCAGCCGGTCACGACGCGGCTGGATACTGCCAGCGACGTCACCATCAGCACCGATGTGAGGGAAGCATGAAAGCAACACTTGAAACCCGAAATCTGACCAAACGTTTTGGCGGCCTGACGGCTGTCGATCACGTCAACCTGGTGATCCCTGAGCACGCCATTGCAAGCGTCATCGGTCCAAACGGTGCGGGCAAAACCACCTTCTTCAACTGCATCACAGGGTTTTACACGCCTGAAGAAGGTGAGATCATTTTCGATGGACAGCACAGCCTGGCAGGTCTGTCGCCGGATAAGATCACAAGACTGGGCATCTCACGCACCTACCAGAACATTCGCCTGTTTTCCAACATGACTGCTCTCGAAAACATCATGGTCGGCCACCACCCGAAGCTTAAGTCCATGTGGTTCGAGAGCATTGTGCGCACACCGAGGATGAGAAGAGAAGAGGAAGAGGCCCTGGAGGACTCAATCAGGCTTCTCAGGTTTGTCGGCCTCGCTGGAATGGGCGATACGCTGGCGCGCAACCTGCCTTACGGGGCGCAGCGCCGGCTGGAAATCGCCCGGGCTCTGGCCAACAAACCGAAGCTGCTGCTGCTGGACGAACCCACCGCAGGGATGAACCCCAACGAAACCAGCGAGATGATGCACTTTATTCGCAACCTGCGAGATAAATTGGGAATCACCATTCTGCTCATCGAGCACGATATGCGCGTGGTGATGGGTATCAGCGAGCAGATCACGGTACTGGATTACGGCAGCAAAATCGCCGAAGGCACGCCTGAAGAGATTCAGGGCAACCCGCGCGTGATCGAAGCCTATCTGGGAAGAGGGGCCGCTTCCGGGCTCAGTGCCCAGCAGCGTCCGGCTGCAGCAGCCATTTAGAAGCAGAGAAAATCCTATGTCCATGCTGAACGTTACAGACATTCACACCTACTATG
The DNA here is from genome assembly GCA_012516075.1 of Chloroflexota bacterium. Lineage (GTDB taxonomy): Bacteria > Chloroflexota > Anaerolineae > Anaerolineales > UBA4823 > JAAYXE01. The sequence continues at coordinate 27,623 of JAAYXE010000165.1, forward strand.
GCAACATCCACGCCCTGAAAGGGATCTCTCTTTCGGTCGAAAAAGGCGAGATCGTCACCCTGATTGGCGGGAACGGCGCAGGAAAGACCACGACCCTGCGCTCCATCTGCGGGCTGCACCGGCCGCGCTCCGGCACAATCACCCTGAACGGAGAAGACCTGGGTGCCTATCGCGCGCATGAGATTGTTTATAAAGGGGTTTCAATGGTGCCTGAAGGGCGCGGTATTTTTGCCCGCCTGACCGTCGCAGAAAACCTGGACCTGGGTGCCTACACCCGTAAAGACCGGAGCAGCCTGCAGGAGGATATTGATCGCGTTTTCTCCATTTTCCCGCGATTGAAAGAGCGCCGCAATCAGGTTGCGGGAACGCTTTCCGGCGGTGAGCAGCAGATGCTGGCGATTGGCCGCGCCTTGATGGCCCGTCCCAGCCTGCTGCTGCTGGACGAGCCGTCCATGGGCCTCGCTCCGATCCTGGTCGAAAGCATCTTCGAAACCATCCAGACGATCAACCAGGAGGGAACGACAATACTCCTGGTCGAACAGAACGCCCTGATGGCGCTCTCCATTGCCCATCGCGGTTATGTGCTGCAAACGGGAAGGATCGTACTCCAGGACACGGCCGAAAACCTCAAGCAGAATGAGATGGTCCAGAAAGCCTACCTGGGTATTGAATAAGGAGTGCTGCCAGATGGAAGGCACACGCTTCCGCGAGCACGCTGTATCAGATGCACAACCCCGGGAAAACATGACAGAGGATTGAGCCGCCGAAGAGCGCAGCCCAGAATCAATTGTGGATGCGCTCTTTTATTATCCCCTCTGGAGAGACCAATCAACTTTTATCCTGATCAGAACCTATGCCATCTGCAGAAATCATCACCATTGGTACCGAGATCTTGCTCGGTGAAATCATCGACACGAACGCTGCGCATATTGCACGCAAACTGCGGGATCACGGCATCGACCTCTACCGGAAAACTACCGTAGGTGACAACGTGCATCGCATTGCGCAGGCGATCCGCGAGGCAATGGAACGCAGTGACATCATAATCACCACCGGCGGCCTGGGCCCGACGGTTGATGACCCGACCCGGGACGCCGTTGCTCTGGCATTCGGCGTGGAAACCGAATTTCGCCCCGAACTCTGGGAGCAGATTCAGGAACGCTTTCGCCGCTATGGCCGTCCACCGACCGAGAACAATATGCGCCAGGCGTATATTCCAAAGGGCGGCCGGGCCGTTGAAAACCCCGTAGGAACGGCGCCAGCATTTATAATGGAGATGAACAACCATGCCCTTGCGGCCTTGCCCGGTGTCCCACGCGAAATGGAATATCTGCTGGAAAACGCCATCCTCCCATATTTAAAGGAGCGTTATAAAATTCAGGCCATCATCAAAGCGCGTATCCTTCACACTGCTGGCGTGGGCGAATCGCAGATCGATGATCTGATCCAGGATTTTGAGCGCCTGGACACCCCTACCGTAGGGCTGGCGGCTCATTCCGGTCAGGTGGATGTTCGCATCACCGCAAAAGCCAGCTCCGAAGAGCAGGCCGATGAACTGATTCGCGCTGTGGAGAACCAGATCCGGGAACGGCTGGGCAGCTGGATTTATGGCGCAGACGAGGATACCCTGGAAGAAATTGCCCTCCAGGCTGTTCAAGCCAGAGGCTGGACGCTGACTGTTGTTGAGGCCGGCCTGGGTGGAGAGCTGATCCAGCGCCTGGCTGCCGCAGGGGGGCCGTTCCGGGGTGGAGAGATCCTGGCGGGCTCTCCAGCGCCGGACGAGCTGCTGGATCTGACCCGGAAATTGTGCCAGTCACGCGGTGCCCAGGTCGGTCTGGGTGTCGCCCTCCAGCAACAGGGTGAAAAACACGAAGTAACCCTGGCCTTGGTTACTCCACAGGAAGAAAAACTGTTCAGCCGGCCTTATGGTGGACCTCCCCAGTACGCCGTGCGTTGGGCCACGCACCACAGTCTGGATGTAATTCGTAAGCTTTGAACCGCTGTAAGAATTGAAAACCTGTCATCACGACGATCAAACCAGCAGAAAGGAAAAATCTGTGAAGAAAACTTGTGACATTCTTCTCAAAAACGCGATCGTGCTCACGATGGATGAGGAGCTGAGGCAGTATGAACCGGGAGCGGTAGCCGTGACCGGCAGCGAGATTGCAGCCGTGGGCCCCGAAGCGGAAATGCTCTCTGCTTACGACGCTCGCGAGACGGTTGACTGCGGGGGGAAAGTGCTGATGCCCGGCCTGATCAACGCCCACACGCACGTGCCGATGACGCTGATGCGCGGCCTGGCTGATGACCTGCGCCTGGATGTCTGGCTGCTGGGTTACATGATGCCGGTCGAGCGGGAATTCGTTTCCCCAGATTTCGTCCGCCTGGGCACCCTTCTGGCCTGCGCAGAGCTGATCCGCACCGGGGTCACCTGCTTTGCCGACATGTTTTATTTTGAAGAGGCCGTAGCGAAGGCAGCCGTTGAAGCAGGAATGCGCGCCGTCTGTGGGCAGACCATCGTAAAATTCCCGGCCCCAGATGCCAACTCTTTCGAAGAATCCCTGGCGGCAGCACGCGACTTCATCCAGCGCTGGAAGGACCATCCCCTGATTGTTCCGGCTGTCTCTCCGCACGCGCCGTATACCTGCACCGAAGAGATTCTGCACGCCACCGCCGCCCTGGCAGCCGAGTACGACGTGCCGCTGCACACCCATCTGGCCGAAACAGCCCTGGAAGTCGAAAATATGCGCGCAGAGAACGGCATGCCGGTGATCCCTTACGTTCGCAAACATCACCTTTTCGACGCCAAGGTCCTGGCAGCCCACTGCGTACATGTAGACGAAGGGGAAATCAAGACCATGCAGCATAACCATGTTGGCGTGGCGCATAACCCGTCGTCTAACCTTAAGCTGGCTTCCGGGTTTGCCCCCGTCACCAAAATGCTCGAAGCTGGCCTGAATGTGGGCATTGGAACCGATGGCCCGGCATCCAACAACGATCTGGATATGTTCGAAGAAATACGCCTTGCTGCTTTCATCGCCAAAGCCACGTCGGGCGACCCCACCGCGATACCGGCTTCCACCGCCCTCACCATGGCCACTCGCCTGGGAGCGCAGGCGATGCACCAGGGACATCTCATCGGTTCGCTGGAGCCCGGAAAGCGCGCGGATCTGATCCTGGTGGACACCTCTCCCCTGCACAACCAGCCTCGCTTCCGCCGCGATCCCAACGGCATCTACGCGCAGCTGGTGTACGCTTCTAAATCCACGGACGTGAGCGATGTGATGGTCAACGGAAAATGGCTCATGCGCGATCACAGCCTGCTCACCCTGGACGAGCAGGAATTATTGAAGCAGGCTGAAGAATATTCGCGCCGCATCGACACGTTCCTGATCAAGCGTGAGCAGTCGCTGCTCTCGAAGCTGGTTGCGATCGGCGAAGGCGCTACCCAGGAGGAGAGTTTCGAAGTCCAGGCGAAGGTGCGCGTGCAGGATACTTCCCCCATTCTGAGTGCTATCGAATCTTCCCAGATTGAGATCCTGCACACCCGTCATTACCACGAGTTCGACACCTACTTTATATTCCCCGATTCTACAGACGGATATCTCCGCTACCGTGAGGATGAGTTTGTCGGCGAAGACGATCCAAAGGGCAAAGTGCGCTACCGGCTGACCCTGATCGGGCCGGCGCGTGAACACGAGTTTCCCAGTGATGTGCTGCTGTCCAGGAGCCGTTACCTGGCACCTGCCACCCACAGTCTGCGCTTTTACCGCGAATACTTCAAACCATCCAGCGAGGTGTATATCGAAAAGGACCGCCGGCGCTGGCGGGTGCTGTTCCAGGGGACCGAGTTCTATATCAACCTGGATCACGTCCTGAACCCCGATCTGGGTTATTTCCTGGAAGTGAAAAGCCGCACCTGGAGCCGCAAAGACGCCGACCACAAAGCGCAGATAGCCATTGAGTTAATTCAGTTCCTGGGTTGGAGTCCTGAAAGAACCGTCGGACGCGACTACCTGGAGCTGGTTGAGCAGGTATAGCTTCCGGTAGAACGGCAGAGGTGCTGTCCGCGATATAACGGCGGGCAGCACCTTTTTACTTTGCCTTGACAGGCGGATAAGTTGACAGTAAAATATATGAACGATTATTCAGATGTTTAATTATAGCGAACCGGAGTCAGATGATCGAAGAAGTTTTACCCCTGAAAACAAACCTCCACTCCCAGTACAGCCTCGAAATCATCCAGGTGGCCGAGCTGTTCCGCACTCTGGGTGATCCCACCCGTATCCGGATACTGCTGCTACTGATGGATGGAGAACAAAATGTCGGTGGGCTGGCTGTTTCGCTGGGAATGAGTGAAGCCGCAGTTTCACATCATTTGCGCAGACTGCGGCAAATGCGCATCGTGCGTGCCAGACGACAGGGCAAAGAAGTGTATTACGCCCTGGACGATGACCATGTCTCTGACCTGTTATCCCGCGGCCTTGAACACGCCAGCCATCCCTGACCCCGGCCCTGGAAGGATTCCATGACTGAAAAAACCGTAGAACTGGCCATCCCACTTCTATTAACTGGTATTGAAGACGAAAAAGACCAGTGTTTTTCAGAAAAAAGCGTTTCATTCCTTGAAACCATTCTGCGAGAGCGAAAAGGCATCTACCAGGCCCACCTGGAACAGAGCCGCACCCCCGCCCACCTTTGTATTCACTATAACCCGAACCTGATTTCTCTCCAGCATGTCCGCCAGCTTGCTGAAAAAGCCGGTGCTTCTTTCACACAGCGCTACCGCCACGAGCAAATCCCTTTCATCGGTCTGGACAGCGCCGACTCGGCTTATGTCGTAGAAGATTTGCTGGATAATTTGCCCGGTATGCTGCATGCGAGTGTCAGCTATGCAGCAGGCCTGATTTTTGCGGCCTATGACACCCAGATTCTGGACCGCAGTCAGATTGACCACACGCTGCTGGGTATCGGTGTTCGCACGCTCCCGGCCCAGGATATCAGCGAAGCCGCCGGAGAAAAACACATTCACGGCAGCGCCCCCACATTCCTCCCCCACTGGGTACAGGAACGCTGGTCCATTCTGCTTGTAGCAATGGGAGGCATGTTCCTGCTGGCTGGTTGGGCCGGCAGCGCCGCCGGAGTGTTCTCTACGGAAGTTGCGCTGGTGCTGTATCTGCTGTCTTATTTTGCCAGCGGTTATGACATCGCCACCCACGCGATCCCCAGCCTGTTCAAAGGCAAACTGGATACCGATGTATTAATGCTTGCAGCCGCGCTGGGAGCTGCTGCGCTGGGCGAATGGGCAGAAGGCGGCTTCCTGCTCCTCCTCTTCAGTCTGGGCCACCTGGGCGAGCATTACGCGCTCGATCGTGCTCGGAGCGCCATCAATGAACTGGGGAGTCTCCTGCCGCGCCGGACAAAACTTCGCACGGGAGATCGTCTTGTAGAGGTTAGTGTCGAATTCTTGAGGGCCGGAGATATCGTCGTCGTCGCTCCTGGAGAGCGCATTCCAGTAGACGGTATCGTGCGGCAGGGGATCAGCGCCGTCGACCAAAGCCCGATCACCGGTGAGAGCATGCCTGTACCGAAAAAACCCGGCAGTGAGGTCTTTGCCGGAACGGTCAACCAGGAGGCTTCGCTCGATATCGAAGCCCTGCGCCTGGCGAAAGATACCACGCTCAGCCGGGTGATGCAGCTCGTCACTGAAGCGCAGAGTCAGCAGAGCCCCATCCAGCAGATGACTGCCCGCTTCACCAGCTGGTTCGTGCCCTCAGTGCTCATTCTTGTTGTGCTGACGGCGGCGGTGCCTCCGCTGGCCGGCTGGATGCCTTTCTCTGAGAGCTTTTACCGGGCGATGCTGCTTCTGGTGGCCGCTTCTCCCTGCGCACTGGCGGTTGGGACGCCGGCCGCGGCGCTGGCGGGCGTTGCCCGTGCTGCACGAAATGGAGTGCTGATCAAAGGTGGGGTGCATCTGGAGAACCTGGGCAAGCTCAATGCTGTTGCCTTCGACAAGACCGGTACCCTGACCACAGGCCGGTTTGAGGTATGCGATATCATTACCTTCAACGGCATGAGGCCGGATGAACTGCTGTCTCTGGCTGGATCTGTTGAACAGTTTTCCAATCACCCGCTCGCCAGCGCAGTGGTGCGCGCCGCGCAGGAGCGCAGCGTTAGCCTGCAGCCCACCCGTGGGCTGGAGAATATGGCCGGGCTGGGAGTCCGCAGTGAGATTGGCGGGCAGGAGATCACGATCGGTTCGCTGAAGCTGTTCACGGCCGACCGGCCAGAAAACGGGTATCTCCAGGTTGAACAGGTGGTCGTTGAAATGGAAAAAGAAGGCAAGACCACCATGGTTGTCCGCCGGGAGAGGGAGTATCTCGGGGTTCTGGCCCTGGCAGACACCGTGCGGCCGCAGGTCTCCCAGGTGATGGACCAGCTCAAGGCGCAGGGGGTTCGCGAACTGGTGATGCTGACCGGCGATAACCCTCAGGCTGCCAGCCGGATTGCTCGCCAGGCGGGCGTGACCCGGGTGGAAGCCTCGCTGCTGCCGGAAGATAAACTGGTTATCATTGATCAGATGAAGGATACGTACGGCAGTGTTGGGATGGTCGGCGACGGCGTCAATGATGCTCCTGCGCTTGCCGCTGCGACGGTTGGTATCGCCATGGGTGGGGCCGGCAGCGCCGCGGCGCTGGAGACGGCTGATGTAGCCCTGATGGCCGATGATCTGAGCAAGCTTCCGTTCGCAGTTGGTCTGGGGAAAGCCACGCGCCGCATCATCGCACAGAACCTCGCCATTGCGATCGGTGTCATCGTGCTGTTGATTTTCACCTCCGTCCTGGGGCTGCTGCCCCTGAGCAGCGCCGTGTTCCTCCATGAAGGCAGCACCCTGCTGGTGGTGCTCAACGCTCTCCGGCTGCTCAGATATTCTTAACCAACCCTAATTCTGTATCAAAAAGGCCCGGTCAATTTGACCGGGCCTTTTTGATTTCTTTTTCAACAGCTTTTTTCATCGCTGCGCCTGAATTTCGCCGGCGAGCACACGTTCACCCGTAGGCCCCGGGCTTCCCCCGGCCGGCTCGATGGTAATGCCCACCGAATCATAGTCTGCCAGAGCCAGGTCAGTTGAAACCCATAAAGAACCGTAACCGCTGCTGCTTACGGAGAAAACTCCCCCACTGGTGCGGTTGCCATTTTCAACCAGCCAGACCTGGTACTGGTAATCTTCCTCGAGTTGGGGCAGCCGGTCGACGACCAGGGTGCCGTGCTCTCCGTCCAGGCTGATCACCAGCAGACCGCTGGCGCCCGGTGCGGCATCTGTGCTCTCCAGATTGATAACCCGCATCGAAGACTGTACTGTGGTTTGAAGCCGGTTGACTCGCTGCCACAGCAGCAGGTTGCTGCTTGCCAGGGCTAAAATGATCACCAGGCTCACCACAGCCCAGGCCCGGGTCAGACCGCTCCACAGGGAAAGGGTCCTGCCCGAAGCGGCGCGCGCATCTGCCCGCTGCTCGCCGGATACAGAACGCGTCGCCCTCACCTGCTCCATCAGACGCTCTCTGACATACGCGGGCGGCTGGACCTGAGGGACCGAATACGGCAGCATTTCCACCACCTGCTGGTAGGATTTCAATTCCAGACGGCAGTCAGGACAGGTTTTTAAATGCGCATCGACACGGGATGCATCGCCAGCATCCAGTGCATCCAGCGCATAAGCTGGTAGCAGTTCGGTGACGTGTTCATCAGCTACCATAGGTCCAACCCTCAATAGACACGGCCTCTCTCAAAAATAGATACGCAGTCCAAAATGCAGCAGATTTATTTCTCCACTGGCAGGTCGTTTTTCAACGCCTCGCGCAGTTTTTGCATGGCCAGGCGGATGCGAGTTTTTACAGTTCCCAGCGGCTCACCCAGATGGTTGGATATCTCGCTGTGTGACAGCCCAAAGAAATAAGCCAGATCCAGGACCAGGCGCTGTTCTTCAGGGAGATGTGTGATCGCCCGTCGTATGCGCCAGTGCTCGCTCTCCTGTTCGACATAATCTTCTGGCTCATTATCGGTCACCGGCATTGACCCGGGAGTCAGGTCCTCCCAGCCGATGCTGCTGTGGTCGAGCCGTACCCCCCTCCGGCGCAGGTAGTCGATCGACCGGTAGCGTGCAATACTGGCCAGCCAGGTGCTGACTTTTGCCGCCTCGGAGCGGTACGTCCCGGCCTTCTCCCACACCCGAAGGAAAACATCCTGCGTAATCTCTTCAGCCGCAAGGCGGTCTCCGACAGCGTGCAGCGCCATGCTGAATACCAGGCGGCTGTAGCGATCATAAATAACACCCAGGGCCTCCTGATTGCGCTGTATGATCAGGCGTAAAAGGGCTTCATCATCAAGGCTGGTTAAGTCCACAGCAGATAATCCCCTTAATGCTGGTTCAAAACGGTAAAAGAACTTACCGGTCGCGCCTCATTATACCGGAGTTTTCAGGTGATCTATCTCCGGTGTATACCCATGAGGGGAACGGTGGAGTTTTGTATGAAACAGTTCAGACGACAGACTGCGGCGCGCGACCAGCAACGCAGCATGTAGATATATTCCCAGAAAGATACAGCCAGCGGATTGATCAGTGCTGGCGGTCCAGGGGTAACCAGAATCGAGGCATGATATACTCTCACTCTATGGAACAAGACCTGACCTTCGCCGTACAACTCGCCCAGCAGGTAGGGGAACGCCTTATACAAAAGTTCAAACAGGACGGGCTGAAAACCCGGATCAAAGCCGATCACTCTCTGGTGACGGAAGCCGATATTGCTGCTGACCAGATGATTGCAGATGCAGTTCAACAGCAGTATCCGGGAGATGTGCTGCTGAGTGAGGAACTGGCCCCTATCTACCACGCCCCCGCTTCGGTTGACCAATCGGCCGCAGGGAAAAGCGCCCACGAAAATGTCTGGGTTGTCGATCCGATCGATGGAACCACAAATTTCAGCAAAGGCCTGCATGTCTGGGGTGTGCTGATCGCCCGCATGAGGGATGGCTGGCCCGAACTGGGTGTTCTTTATTTTCCCCTGCTTAAAGAGCTTTACACCGCTCAGCGAGATGCAGGCGCATTTCTAAATGGTCACCCGATCCATGCCGATCCAGCCGGTCATGACACAGAAGAATCCTTTTTCGCCTGCTGTTCACGCACCTTCCGGCGTTATAAAGTCAGCGTCCCCTATAAGCCGCGCATACTGGGTTCAACCGCATACTCCCTGTGCTGCGTCGCGCGTGGGGCGGCGCTGCTGGCGTTCGAAGCAACACCCAAGATCTGGGATATTGCAGCCGGATGGCTGCTCGTACACGAGGCCGGCGGCGTGATCGAGACTCTGGATGGAAGCGCCCCTTTCCCGATCCGTTACGAAGTTAATTATGCGCGCGAAAGCTTCCCCACCCTGGCCGGAGCATCCTCAGAGCTGACCCAGAAAGCACGCAGCCAGATCGTTCCCATCCGGTAAAAACCGGAACCAGGCGCGGGATCTCGCGCATACCATAACCGGGTTTATAATTTTTCACGAGTCAATACAATCCAGGCAGAACAAATAATCCAACCATTGAATGGAGGGAACAATGCTGTATCGAAACCTTGGTTCATCTGGACTGAAGCTTTCAGTTTTCTCCCTGGGAGCTTGGGTTACCTACGGAGAACAGGTGGGTGAAGACGTTGCCTATGACTGCATGGTTGCGGCTTACGACCGTGGTGTGAATTTCTTCGATAATGCCGAGTCTTACGGTCACGGCCAGGCAGAAATCGTCATGGGTAATGTATTAAAGCGCACCGGCTGGAAACGCTCCGATCTGGTGATTTCGACCAAGATCTACTGGGGCGGCCCCGGGCCGAACGACACCGGCCTGTCGTTTAAGCACATCATCGAAGGGGTAAATGCCTCGCTGAAGCGCCTGCAGCTCGAATATGTTGACCTGGTGTTCTGCCACCGCCCGGATCTGGAGACACCGATAGAGGAAACAGTGCGCGCCATGACGCAGGTAATCCAGCAGGGCAAGGCATTTTACTGGGGAACGAGCGAGTGGAACGCCCGCCAGATCACCGAGGCCTATGAGATCGCTCGCCGTGAACACCTGATTCCCCCCACGATGGAACAACCCCAGTATCATATGTTCCACCGCCATCGGGTTGAAGTGGAATATGCGCCCCTGTACCGCCAGTACGGGCTGGGGACGACGATCTGGAGCCCGCTGGCCAGCGGCCTGCTGACGGGTAAATACAATGACGGCATCCCTGAACAAAGCCGCCTGAGCCTGAAAGGCTATGAATGGCTCAGAAACCGGCTGCAGGATGAAGAGTGGAGAAAAAATCTCGAAAAAGTTCGCCAGCTGACAGAAGTCGCGAAAGATCTGAGCTGCACAATGTCGCAGCTGGCGCTTGCCTGGTGCGCGAAAAACCCCAATGTGAGCACGGTGATCACCGGCGCGTCCCGGCCAGAACAGGTGGTTGAGAACATGAAAGCCCTGGATGTGATCGATAAACTCACGCCGGACGTGATGGAGCGTATTGAAGAGATCCTGGATAACCGCCCCGAACCCCCGCGCAACGAACGCTAGCTTCAGGAGCTATTGTACAAAAACTGCCCGGGTGAAAACGTCCCGGGCAGTTTTTTATGTTCCTTTGGGTCGCTGCGCTATGCTTTAAATCTGCGCTCACCCACTTACGATCCGTCCGCATCCTTACGACGCACCGGCTGGCGCAGCACGGTCTTCAACTTTTCGGGCGCAGTGCGTGAGGGATCATTCAGGTAGATCTCGTGGTGCTTTCCGCGCATTTCAAAACCATTTTGAGGGATAAACTCGTGGTGCATTTTTTTCAGGGTCTCAGCCTCATCCGAATATGGGCCAGTATAGAGAATCTGGACGGCAAGACCCTCATGAAACGGTTCGAAGCGAATTTTCTCCAGCTCCGGCAAGGGTTTCTTCTTGCGCGCCTGGTCGAGTGCACGCCGCACGATCTCAGCCGTGACCATTTCGGGCTGCATGATCATCATGGTCCATTCCCAGGCATCCTTGTCTCCCTGTAGAAAGACATTCATATCTTCAGCCCACCACAGTCCTTCCAGCGGCATAACACCGTAATCCACCCCCAGTTCCTTCTTCACCATAAACTTTATGGTATAGGCCAGCGAGTAGAGCGCTGACACGGCCTGTGAATAATCGCTCGAGGTGTTGGGATCGCCGTGACCGTCGATCATCAGAAAATTCATCTCGGGCACATCAACCACTTCAAATGCTCGACCTGGCTGGTAGAGGTGTTTATATTCCTTCTTATAATCCACCTTGTTCATCCGCTGCCTCCATTCTCTGGATCAAATTGCTTACCCAATCCCTTTCGGCCTGAATCATATGCAGGCTGTAATCAAACATAGCCTCGACATTAGCCGGCAGAGGCTGCTGTGCCTGCCGGCGGCTGCGCAGGTGCGTCTGTGCAGCCTGAAGCTGCATCTGGTAATTTCGCAATGCAGCCAGGGCCTGTTTGGGCTCAAGTGCGGGAAGGTTCGCCAGCCCCAGTTGAAACGGCGTATAACAGCGCTGGGGTTCGGAAAGCGCCCACAGGATGGCCTCCTGCAGGGCCTGATTTCCCTGTTCTGTCAGGGCATACACTTTACGTCCCGGGCCTCGCCCCTGTGAGGGTGTGCGCTGGCTGTAAATCAGGCCCTCCTGTTCCAGCTTTTTCAACACGTAATAGATGGAGGAAAAACCGACCTCCGTCCATTCGCGCATACCCCTTGCTTCGATTACCTGCTCAAGCTCGTAGCCGTGACGGGGCTGCTCGGCGAGCAGGGTCAGGACTGCCAGTTCTGCGTTCGTCATTATTCTACCTGTAGAATATTCTATATTCAGGATATATCATTTTTCCAAATTTGTCAATATGCAAGCCCTCCGCTTGCTCGACGCTTGATTCCAGCCAGTTTCAATACCTTTCCTTACCGTTTAGTGAGCCTTCGCTGACAGGTGAATGGTTTTATGATATACAAGTAATTGGCTGCGGGAAGTCGAACCGGCTTAGGACAGCGTCCCTCCGGTATTAACCAGATTTCCTCCCATATTTCATCCCACATTCACCGCTGAGAGGGCTGGTATTGGACACCTATCGCATTACGCAAAACCTGGATCCAGAACCTAATCGAGACCTGACCCAACAGCTTCAGGCGGGCGAAACCCTGGCCGGCCGTTATCTGATCGACAGTGTGATCGGTGTCGGCGGGATGGGGGCTGTGTATCGCGCCCGCGACCTGCACTTCCCCAATGTTGTCAAGCTGGTCGCGGTCAAAGAGATGGTCAACCTGGCGCCAGACCCGATGGCCCGGGCAACCATCATCCGCAATTTCGAGCGCGAAGCCAACATTCTGGCCACCCTGGACCACCGGGCGATCCCCCGCATTTACGATTATTTCACCATCAATGAGCGTTCCTATCTGGTTCTGGAATACGTCAACGGCAAAGATCTGGAAGCCATCATCAACGAAAGACAGGAGCCGCTCAGCGAACTGCAGGTGGTCACCTGGGCCATAGAGCTCTGCGACGTGCTGCATTTCCTGCACACGCTGAAGCCGGAACCGATTGTGTTCCGTGATATGAAACCTTCCAACGTAATGGTCAACCAGCAGGACCACATTGTGCTGGTTGATTTTGGGATCGCCAAAACCTTTCAAACCGGCCAGCGCGGAACCATGATCGGTACGGAGGGGTATTCACCGCCGGAACAGTACCGGGGCGAAGCCACCCCTCAGGCGGATATCTATGCCCTGGGAGCAACACTGCATCACCTGATGACCCGGCGCGATCCGCGCCTGGAAGCCCCTTTTTCCTTCGCCGAGCGCCCGATCCGCAAATACAATCCCAATATCTCTCCTGAGCTGGAGGCAGTGATCTTCAAAGCCCTGCAGTACAACCCGGAAGATCGTTTTCGCACCGCGGAGGAGATGAAGAAAGCTCTGCTGGCTGCAGCGAAGAAAACCGGTCTGCTGCCGCATGTCCCCTTCCCAACCGCCAGCACTGTCGAAGAGAATCAGATCCGGCCGGTCTGGACCTTCGAATGTGAAGACGAAATACGGGGGACGCCGCTGTTCCATGAAGGCATCGTTTACACAGGCTCTTATGATAACAATCTGTATGCCCTCTCGGCAGCCGATGGGGAGTTCCAGTGGAAATACCCGACGGAAGGGGGAATCGTCAGCCGCCCGGCAGCTTTCGAAGGACACGTTTACTTTGGTTCTGAGGACACCCGTCTCTATGTAATCACCGCTCGCGGCGGCCGCATCAACTGGACACACTACACCCGGGGACCTGTCCGCTCTTCGCCGACCATTGCCGAAGGACATGTCTTTATCGGCTCGGATGATGGCTATCTGCATGCACTAAACGCCGCCACCGGGCGGCTGGTCTGGAGCACCGATGCAGGCAGCGCCATCCGCTCCACGCCGCTGGTTTTCCATGAAAACGTCTACTTTGGCACCCAGAGCGGTGAGTTCTACTGCCTGAATTTCAACGGATCGATCCGCTGGCGCTTCAGCGCCAAACGCGCGATCACATCCTCGCCGGTCATTTCGCAGGGGATCGTTTATTTTGGGTCGGTCGACTCTACCCTCTACGCACTGGACTGCAAGTCCGGCTGGGTGATATGGCGCTACCGGTTCGAAAAACCATCCATCTCTACACCCTGCATCCACGACAATTTGCTGTTCACCGGCGCAACGGATGGGAACATCTATTGTATTGACGCCAGTACTGCGAAAGAGGTGTGGCGCTTCACGACAGAGCATCAGGTTACAGGATCGCCCATTTTCTATAACGATTCGGTCTACTGTGGGTCTGTGGACGGACACCTGTACTGTCTGGATTACCGCACAGGCCGCCTGAGGTGGAAGTTCATGACCGGCGGGCCAATTACTGGCACACCTGCTGTAAACGGCGATAAAATCTATATTGGTTCGCTGGATCATAAACTTTACGCCTTAACGGCCTGATGCGGAGAAATGGATGTCTGGTTTCTGGCAAAAGATATTCGAGCGTTTTAAACGCCAATCGCGGGATGCCCCCACCCCACCGCCATCCACGGAAAGTGAAGCACCGGTTGCGGCCGAATCTGAAACCCCAGCCGCCGGTGCAGGCAGCGGTGAAGTTGATCCACCCCAGCTCCTCGCAGCCTGTGCCCAGTCCGTCGGGCTGCTGCGCGACCACAATGAAGACTCCATGTTCATGCTCTCAACAACCATCACCGGCAGTGATGAACAGCTCCCATTTGGACTGTACATCGTTGCCGATGGCATGGGGGGGCACAGCAATGGAGAAGTGGCCAGCAGCATCGCCGTTCGCACCGTAGCACACCGGGTAATCGAGCGGCTGTACACGCCCCTCCTCAAGTCGCCAGGAAGTTCACCGGAGGTCTCGATCCAGGAGGTGATGCAGGAGAGCACCCTGGAAGCCCACGAGATCATCACCAGAGAAGCACCGGGCGGCGGCACGACCTTAACAGCAGCCCTGATCCTGGGCAGCCAGATGACCATCACCCATGTCGGTGACAGCCGGGCCTGTTACATCTCTCCCCAGGGTGAGCTGAAGGTTCTTACTCGCGATCATTCCCTTGTTCAGCGGCTCGTAGAGTTGAAGCAGCTTTCACCCGAGGAGGCCGCTATCCACCCGCAGCGCAACGTACTCTACCGGGCGCTTGGTCAGGGCGAGCCGCTGGAACCAGACATTCAGACCTTTCCCCTGCCCGAGGGCGGCAGTTTGCTGATTTGCTCCGATGGGCTGTGGGGAGCTGCACCGGAAAACGAGATCACGCAAAGCGCCCTGCACATCTCTTCCCCTCTGGAAGCCTGCCAGCGGATGGTCGACTCCGCAAACCAGGCTGGTGGTCCGGACAATATCAGCGTAATCCTGGTTCGCCTGCCGTAGGCCTACCCACATGAGTCAAACCCTCACAACGCTGTATTCAATTCTGGGCATCTCCCGTACGGCCAGTACGGAGGAAATCCGGCGGGCCTACCACCACGCGGCCCGCCACTATCACCCCGATGTGAATACACGCCCGGGTGAGACGGAACTTTTCCTGCAGGCGCAGCAAGCATACGAAATTCTTTCAGATCCCCAGAAGCGGGCCGCCTACGACGCAACCCTGCCCGCGATGGAGCCGTCCGACTCTCCGGTACGGGTGCGCACCACGTACAGCCGGACCTTTCTCCCCGTCCTGGATGCACCCCAGCTGGTCTATGCGCTCCTGGAGTTTACGCCGCCATTGCCAGACAGTCGGGCCAGCGCCTCCAGAACAGCTCTCAACCTGGCTCTGGTGCTGGATCATTCGACCTCCATGCAGGGCGCGCGTATCCAGGCCGTGAAAGCAGCCGCACTGGAGTTAATCGGCCAGCTCAGCCCGCAGGACATACTCTCGGTCATCGTCTTTAACGACCGGGCCGAGACCCTGTTATCTGGCGCCGTTCAGGCGGAATCGAAAGACATTGCAGCCCGCATTAACCACATTGAAGCAGGGGGCGGAACAGAAATTTACCGCGGGCTTGCCGCCGGGTATGCCGAACTTCGCCGCCACTTGAGTCCTGAAAGAGTCAACCATCTGATTCTGCTGACCGATGGCCGCACCTATGGAGATGAAGCAGCCTGCCTGGAGCTGGCTGAACAGGCAGCCAGAACCGGTGTAGGTATCAGCGGGATTGGGTTTGGCAGCGAATGGAACGATATTTTTCTTGACGAGCTGTGTGCCAGGACCGGCTGCAGTGCAGATTTCATCCTGCATCCGTCCAGTCTTAAAGGCTATCTGGCCAAAAAATTTAAGGACTTAAGCCTGGATAACGCCGGGCGGGTAGAACTTACCCTGGGGCCGCTGCCGGATGTGGAACTGACGGCCGTACAGCGCATCTGTCCGGATCCCGGTCCACTGCCGGTGAATTCACCGCTGACCCTTGGAAGAGTGCCGCGCGCGGGGAAGCTCTCTGTCCTGTTCGAATTCAAGCTCCAGCCACTGCACGGGATGACTGGTCAGGTTCATTTGCTCTCAGCCAGCGCTTCCATCCAGCCCCCCTCCGGCCAGGCGGCCTCCCTCTGGATTGAGCTGGAACGACCACTGGGAGAAAGCGACCAGCCTGAGCACCCTCCGCAGGAGATCCTGCAGGCTGTCTCCCAGCTCACCATGCACCGCCTGCAAGAACAGGCCCGCCGCAGCGTCGCCGAGGGCGATATCAGCGCCGGGACACGGCATCTTCAGGCCCTGGCCACGCACCTGCTGGCCGGCGGCGCGCAGAGCCTGGCTGACGATGTATTCAGAGAGACCGTCCATCTTCAGAAATATCGCGATTACAGCCAGACAGGCGCCAAGCAGATTAAATACGGAACACGGGCCCTGATCCTGCCTTCCATACCCTCACTGGATCAGGATGCTGTTCCGCTGCCGGAATGCCAGCATCAGGAACCTGCTGGTGCACTGTTCTGCAGTTCCTGCGGTATCCGGCTTGACCAGGTCAGGCAGCAGCCGTCCTCCGAGAACACTGCGGCAGCAGCTGAACAATCTGGCCACGCTCTCGACTCCCCGGATTTATTTATTGCGCTTAAAATGATAGAAGCTGACGTTGTTCTTCCGGTGGCCGGTCAGTCAGAGATCACACTGGGGAGGATCAGCGAGGGCCAGCCGTTTATTCCCGATATCGATCTGGGACCTTATCGGGCTTTCGAGGCCGGCGTCTCTCGCCTGCATGCAGCCCTGCAGATCGAAGATCAAAAGCTCTACATTGTAGATCTTGGCTCCGCCAATGGAACCCGGATCAACGATAAAAAGATCAAACCCCACCAGCCGCATCCTCTCCACAATGGAGATGTGTGCACATTCGGACGGTTAAAAGTTCAAATCCTTTTCCAATTATCCACTCAGAACGAGGCTCAACAATGCCCTTCACATTAGTCCTGCATATCCAAAATTCTGACCCTGTCGTTGGTGAGGTGGACGAATTACCTTCCCCGTCTGATACAATGATTCTGGTAAAAAACCCGCGAAAAATAGATGGGAAAGACCTGCCGTTTCTGGACGAAAACGCTGTGTCTGTTTACTGGCCCATCGATCGCCTGAACTTCATTGAGGTGCTGAGTGACGGGGAGGAGGAAGAAATCATTGGCTTTGTGAGGGAGTGATTCCATGACAGATGCCCCGATCAGAGACCGCCATATCCTGGTGGTTGACGATGAAGAGCGCATGGTGCGCTTTATCCGCCTGAATCTTGAACATGATGGCTTTCGCGTGAGTGAGGCCTTCAATGGTACGCAGGCCATTGAAAAGGTGCGCAACAACCTGCCTGATCTGGTCCTGCTGGATGTCATGATGCCGGATATCGACGGGTTTGAAGTGCTCAAAATTATCCGGGAGGTCTCCCAGGTTCCGGTGATTATGCTCACCGCCAAAGGCGAAGAAGACGACCGCGTACGCGGCCTGGAACTGGGAGCCGATGATTACATTACCAAGCCGTTCAGTCCGCGCGAGCTTACCAGCAGGGTGCGCGCAGTTCTGCGCCGTACAGAAAGTGCAGCCGGACAGACACATGGCTTAATCGAGGTGGACGACCGGTTGAAGCTCGACTTCGACCGTCGCGAAGTGTGGGTCGATGGAAAGCTGGTCCAGCTGCGGCCGACGGAATACCGCCTGCTGTATCATCTGGTGCAGAATGCCGGCTGGGTGGTCACTCACGACCAGCTGCTGGCAAAGGTATGGGGATACGAATACCGGGACGAACCCCACTACGTGCGCCTGTACATCAACTACTTACGCAAGAAGCTGGAAGAAGATCCATCCAACCCGAAATACATCCTGACCGAACGGGGTGTGGGCTACCGGTTTGTGGATTTTCGCCGCCAGAAAAACCCTGAAAGTGAAGGCAGCGCGCAGTCGTGAGCCGCGCTTACATTCCGGACAATGATGGTCGGAACTGCACAGATTGTTTCCTCTTGCCAGTCCCGATTCTATAGGCTATACTGCGAACCGGAGGAGTGATGAATGGCAGTCAAACAACGCATTCTTTTAGTCGATGATCATGAGGTGGTTCGTCTGGGACTTAAGTCGCTGCTCGAACGCCACCCGAATTTTGAAGTTGTCGCCGAAGCGGGCACAGCTCGCGAGGCGGTGGAATGCGTTGAACAGTACCAGCCTGATGTGGTGGTAATGGACATCCGGCTGCCAGGCGGTTCGGGTATCGAGGCCTGTGAGGAAATAACCGAAAAATACCCCAACACCAAAGTGATCATGCTGACCTCTTACGCTGAGGACGAGATGCTCTTCTCCGCGATCCGCGCCGGGGCGGCCGGTTATGTGCTCAAGCAAATCGGCGGTGAAGACCTGGTGCGGGCGATTGAAGCGGTCGGCCGCGGTGAAGCATTGCTTGATCCGGCGGTTACCCAGCGCATCTTCCAGGAAGTGCGTAAAGCGGCTAAAGAAGAAGAGGCATCCGCCTTTTCAGCGCTGACCCAGCAGGAAAAACATGTGCTGCTGCTGGTATCGGAGGGAAAAACCAACCGGGAAATTGCCAAGTCGCTTTTCCTGGGTGAGGGCACAGTACGCAACTATGTGAGCAGCATTCTCTCCAAGCTCGGCGTCAGCAACCGGGCGGAAGCGGCTGCCTACGCAGTCGAGCATAACCTGAAAGATTATCTCTAATTTCCCTGGTTAAAATCAAAGCCCTGAGAGGATATAGCGATCAACTCTCAGGGCTTTTTTTTATTGATACAGCAGGAAATTTACCGTGGACGTGCATCGTACGCATTCCGGCATTCCGGACAGGGGCAGAGCAGACGCAAATATCTCCACGTGTAGATTCCGTAGTGATGTCCATCCTCCCAATGGGGGATCAAACCGTAAGTGCCCGCAGCCTCCAGGTTCTGCAGGCGCGTGGCCGGTGTATCCTCATCAGGCCGGTTGAACACCTCCGGCTCAGGCTCCGCTCCCATCTTTTCATGCCCTCCACGGCACTCTGCACAGGGGCAGGCAAAGCGCAGCAGCGAAAAGCTGTATTCGCTCAGGTGTCCATCGCTCCACGTGATGCTCAAAACGCGTTTCTGACGATCCGCGGTTACTCCAGTAGGTCGAAGCTCACTCATGAAGTCCTCTTTTCTGCTCATCAGGGTTCTGGAACTACGTCCAGATAGTTGGATACTGCCCAGCCGCGGCGAGATTCATCCTCCACACCAACCAGATACCACCAGGTGAAGTCATCCGCATCGACAGGGCCATCGCGCACCTGAAATATTTCCCCTTCGGCGCCCAGCAGACGTACATCTGAAGTCAACCCCGGGTCGATACGCAGCCGGAGTCCGTCTCCACCCGTCCCTGTAACGACCACATAGGCATCCAGGTGGATATCACCCTCGGGCAGAGGGGTTGCATCTCCTGCGGCAGCATTCGGGTCAACCTGAGGTGGGGCTGCTGTGGGCAGCGGAGCGGTGGCCGAGGCGGCCGGCAGCACGTTCAACACGGCGGTTGAAGGAGGCAGTGGGGTTGGTTCCGGGCGGGATATCCAGACAAGGACAGCGGTCAAAATCACCAGCAGCACAGCCACGATAAATGCGCCGCCCATGACCAGAGGGGTTAACACCGTTCGAGACATTTCACCTCTCTGCGATTTCTGGCCCCGCCCTCCTGCGCGTCACACTCACAACCACAGGATCATGACCCATCATCCCCTCCTGAAAACAACTGGAGAGGCGTCTCTTTCGGGACCAGGACTTTGAGTGCTTTCCGGCGGACCTCGAGGAACACTTCTTCCTGAGCATCCACCTTTTCTCCATCCACCTGAATATAAACCGGGGATGATGAGGAAATGCGTGCCTTCCGAAACGGAAGCCTGAGCGCCCGGTCTGAATCCAGATGGCGGCCGTAAAACATATCCAGGGCGATCTGAACCGTTTCTCCCAGGGTCTCGCCTTTAAACAACCACAGGTCCATTATGCCATCATCCAGGCGCGCTTCGGGCGAGAGCTGGACCAGACCGCCGGCGTAAAGATGAATATTACTGACCACGGCAAGCAAAAAATGGTCTTCCACACAGTGATCGTCCGCTTCCACCCGCAGGTTTGTCCCGCGCCAGAAGCCCGCGTTCCAGATCGCCGAGGCGGTGTAATGCACCACAGAAAAATGTTTCTCCCACTGTGTGCGGGGTTCGATCCGGTGCACAATGAACGCATCCAGCCCGATCCCCGCCCATAGCAGAAATGGACGCCCGCTGCACAGGCCGACATCCACATGGCAGATCCGCCCATCCACCAGCGCTTGTGCGCTCATTTCAATCGCTTTCTTGCGATCCAGCGTGATCCCCGGGAGCCCCAGTTCCTGTGCCCATACATTGGCGGTACCAGCTGGAAGTACGCCCAGGGCAGTCGGCCCGTTCACAAGTCCCGGGATCGCCTGGTTGACGGATCCATCCCCGCCAACGACAAAAAAAGCATCCATTTCCCGGGCAGATGCTTCTTCGGCAAAGCGGGTGATTTGCTCCCCGCTTTCTACGTACCGCTGTTCAATTTCCCAGCCGTGCGAGGCCAGAATTTCTGCAGCCCGTGCGGCCAGAATTCCCGAAGGGAAGCGTCCGGCAGCCGGGTTATATACCAGATATGCACGAGCCATTAGCGATTCCTGCCGGTCCTTTCGCCGCCTGCTCCAGGGGTGGGAGATCTTTCAAGATTGTACTCGAGTTTACATGTTTGATATAGTACAATTTGAGCTACTTATTTGATGAGATCGCCTGATGCCCGATTCGATCCTGCTTAATAACCGCTATCAGCTCGAGGACCGCCTGGGAACCGGGGGAATGGCAGTGGTCTACCGCGCTCATGATTTGATGTTAGAGCGCAGTGTTGCCATCAAACTGCTGCGAACACATCTTGCCAGCAACGCTGATTTTCGTGACCGCTTCCGCCAGGAAGCCAAAGCGGCTGCCAACCTCTCCCATCCCAATATCGTCACCGTCCACGATTTCGGCCTGGATGCGGGACAGTTATATATCATTATGGAGTTCGTGCCCGGCACGGACCTGAAAACGATCATCCAGCGCAAAGGCCGCTTTACACCCCAGGAAATGATCGATCTGATTGTTCAGGCCTGTGCCGGAATTGGTTATGCCCACCGCGCCGGCCTGGTGCACTGCGACGTCAAACCGCAGAACATGCTGGTTACGCCAGACGACCGCCTGAAAGTGGTAGATTTTGGCATTGCCCGCGCCCTGGCCTCCATTCACCCGGATGAAAAATCTGAGGTGGTCTGGGGATCCCCGCAGTACTTCTCACCGGAACAGGCTGCAGGAATGGCGCCTTCCCCTGCATCAGACGTTTATTCCCTTGGAGTCGTGATGTACGAAATGCTCGCTGGGCAGCTTCCATTTACAGCTTCCACGCCCGAAGAGCTGGCACGCATGCATCGTGAAGTCCCGCCTCCATCCCCGCGCCGTTTCAACCCGTCGATCCCCCACGAGCTGGAGCAAATTGTGCTCAAGGTGCTGTCGAAAGAACCTTCGCAGCGCTACCGTACCGCTGACCAGTTAGGGAGGGTCCTGGTCACGTATGCGCAGCAGTCATCGTCAGTCTCTTCTATTTCATTACCGCGCATACCAGAGGCCAGCGATGGTACGACAGCGCAGCCGCACTCAACCCTGCAGGAAACGGAACCGTGGCATGGTCCGTTTGAATCCCCTGTCCGTCCACCTGGACCGGATCCCCTGCCGCGCGCCATTCCGATGGCAGAACCCGTTCCCATTCCGGTGGATGAGGAATATCGAAGCACCAGGAACCCGCTCGATATTGATTGGATTACCTGGCTGCTGGGTCTTCTGGCGCTGATCGCTGTTGGAGGGCTGATTCCGTTCTGCCTGTGGGTTTATTATGTGCTGAACCCGCCTTTATAATCTCAGTGTCCTCGACAGCCCCCGCCTGAAATCGTCCGGCGGTTGCCGTGAACAGAACAAAATCAAGAAGCAGGGTAGAATATCCTTAAAACGAAAATCACGGCTGGACCGCGATTTTCATGTACCTGAACGATAAAATTTTGACAGGAGAAACCTATTCAGCTGTCTTCACCATCGTGCGGATGCAGCGAGTGCAGAGAACTTTCCTTACCAGCCGGTCTCCCTCCAGTACACTGACGGTCTGGAGATTGGGGCGAAAAGTCCGCCGGGTGGCTTTCTTCGACCAGGGACGGTTGCGGCCGAAAGTGGTCTTTTTACCGCAGTTCTGACACGTAGCCATCTTACAAATCCTTTCCAATCTTATTGAAAGAGAGCGTATTTTCTTGAATGTTCGAAAGTCGAACAGTAATTTATCACAGGCAAAAACCAACCGGCCTCACATACCCGGCCGGAAGCCGGATAATCTTACCACAAAGTAAACGGGTAATCAAGAAGTGATGTAATATTTCTTATCGGATTTGGAATGCCTGATTGGCGCAAGAAGTTCAATCCACGCATGCAGGATAAGAGGCGTATATGACTGATGAAACAACTCCGATTGGCAGCATCCATGTTTCGCCCCGTGCCATTGCCAGTATCGCGTACCATGCAGCCCTGCAGTCGTACGGGGTTGTTGGCCTGACCTCAAAAAACCTGGTCGATGGTATTACTCAGGTGCTGGTGAAAGATCCAACCAAAGGGATCGAAGTGAAATATGACGGCCAGAACATCAATATCGATCTATATATCATGATCGAATACGGCACCCGGATCAAGTCCGTTGCCGCCAGTGTGAGTAATACCGTTCGTTTCCATGTTGAAAAAGCCCTGGGAATGCCCGTGAATGAAGTCAACGTGCATGTCCAGGGTTTACGCATCAGCGACCCGGATTAATTCCAGGGACTATACACGGTGTGAATGGAGCATGGAAGGTATTATCCTTAATTCTCCCTTCTGCAGAGTATAATTTCGGCGCTCCATTAACCCCGATAACTATCCATAAATATCAGGAGCTCTTTTAATGTTATCCGACTCCCAAACGAGCAAACGGCACGAGCTGTTTCGCAGGAATCCCATCGACGGGCAGGCTTTTAAACGGCTGATCGAAGCCGCCCTGACCTGGCTGCGCACCAATCAGCAGGTCGTTAACTCACTGAACGTCTTTCCGGTTCCGGACGGAGACACCGGCACCAATATGGTGCTAACCATGCAGGCCGCTTATGAAGAGGTCGAAACGTCTTCAGAGCGCAACCTCGGCCGCATGGCACACGCCATTGCACATGGCGCTCTGATGGGCGCACGAGGCAACTCAGGTGTCATCCTCTCGCAGCTTCTGCGCGGCTTTGCACGCGCGCTTGACGACCAGCCTGTGCTGGACGGCCCCAGTCTGGTGCGCGCTTTTCAGGCAGCTCGTGATACCGCCTACAAAGGCGTGGTGCGCCCTGTTGAAGGGACAATTCTAACTGTAGCGAAAGACACCGCTCAGGCTGTGGAAGCCGCCCTGGCGGAAACCGGAGACCCGATCGTGATCCTCCAGCGGGCCGTAGAAGCTGCAGACAAGTCCGTTCAGCGTACGCCTGAGCTGCTGCCGGTTTTGAGAGATGCGGGTGTGGTCGATTCGGGCGGTAAAGGTCTGTTCTTCATTCTGGAAGGCATGCTGCGCTACATCGACGGACTCCCTCTGGATACAGCTGTGGCAAGTGTGCAGCCTCTGGCAGCCATGAATCTGGAGAACACAATGGATACGATCGAACCGGGCCAGGATTTCGAAGTGGTGGTGGACTTCCGACCTCACAATGATCTCGACCTGCCGAGTTTTTATCAAAGCCTGGAACAAATAGGGACCTCAATCCAGGTTGGCGAGGGAGATGGTATTTACCGTATGCACATTCACGTCCCCACTGAAAAACGCTACGAGCCCATTGACTACATCATGGGACTGGGGACGGTGACCAAAGTGGCTATCGAAAATTTGATAGCCCAGATGAACGAGGTGGACTCGCCCTGCGGGGACGGAAAACTTACCCTGGCGCCGGTCGAGCCCGGCCAGATTGCCGTAGTCGCCGTGGCTCCGGGTGCAGGTATTGCTCGCGTGTTTGCCAGCCTGGGGGTCGCGGCCATCATCGAGGGCGGCCAGACGATGAATCCATCCACCCAGGAGATCATCCGTTCTTTCGAAAACCTGCCCACAGATAAGATCATCATCCTTCCCAACAACAAGAACATCATCATGGCGGCAAAAAATGCGGCCGCGCTGACCGTGAAGAAAGTGGCCGTTATCCCCAGCCGCACCATACCACAGGGACTGGCAGCCATGCTGCGCCTGGCGCCGGATGGTGATTTTGACTCGGTCGTCGCCGATATGACAGAAGCCCTCGACGATGTGGAGACCGGGGAGATCACTACAGCCACCCGCACGGTTGAGATCGACGGGGTGCAGGTGGATGAGGGCCAGATTATCGCCCTGCACAACGGCAAACTGGTTTTCGCCGCTTCTCGCCTAGAAGATGCCTGCCTGGGTCTGCTGGAAAAAGCCCACGCAGATCATTATGAGCTGATCACCCTTTTCTATGGGACGAACGTCTCCAAACGCGAGGTAAACCGAATAGCCGATTTGATCCGGAAAGCCTATCCTGAGCAGGAGGTCGAAGTTCAGGAGGGCTGTCAGCCTCATTATCATTTTATTATTGCCATTGAATAGTCCAGGTCATCTTCATGAAGATAGCAATCGTTACTGACAGCGCATCCGATATTCCAGAAGAACTGGCCGAAAAACATCATATTCACATTGTTTACAATCACATCATTATCGGGGAACAATCTCTTCTGGACGCGAAGGATATTTCGCGCGAGGAATTCTACAGGCGCCTGCCTGATATGCCGGAGCAGCCCACTACCGCCACAGCATCTGCCGGTGTGTACCATGAGCTATATGAAAAGCTGTTGACCGCGGGGGCGGATGTCGTTCTCTCTATTCACACCTCTGGAAAGTTAAGCGGAATCCTTAATTCGGCTACAGCGGCCGCACAGGGTTTTAAGGACCGCGTCCGGGTGATCGACAGTGGTATGATCACCCTGGCCCTGGGATTTCAGGTCCTGGCCGCGGCGGAAGCTGTGGAAAGCGGAGCCACACTTGATAAAGTCCTGAAAATGCTGGAGGACGTGCGCAGGCGCGCGCGCCTGTCCGCCATGCTCGACACCCTGGAATATGTGCGCCGGAGCGGACGCGTTTCCTGGGCGCGAGCGCGCCTGGGCAATTTACTGCATATCAAGCCCTTGATTGAGGTCAGGGACGGGGTTATATACAATGTTGGCCAGGCGCGCACCTTCCAGAAAGGAATTCAGCGGCTCAAAGAGATGATTCTCAACCTCGGACGCCTGGAAAGGCTGGCTATGCTGCATACCAATGCAGAACAGGCGGCCCGTCAGATTCTTTCAGAAATCAACCCGCAGCTTCCCAAACCCCCGCTGGTGGTCAATGTCACCACAGTAATCGGCACCCATGTTGGTCCAAATGGGTTGGGCTTTGCCGCGCTGGTCGAGTAAAATACTCTTGATGAAACCATCTCTGATCAAGTTACAGAAATATTTCCGGTTAGAGGCTGAACGCAAATACGATAACAATGCGATCGTAGGCGGGCTGGAGCGTATGCTCGACCACTGGGAGTCGGAGGCACGCATGGAGGGCGTCTCCGAGGAGATCATCCAGGCTGTCACACACCGCCTGCGTGAGTATAAACGCCAGAACCCGACTGCCCGGGCAGAAATGCTGGCAGGGCTGTGGAAGCGGATCCAGCGCTCCGAGGGGATCAGCCCCTCAGAGGATGTGCAGCCCAGAAAACAGGCCCGCAGTGAAAGCAGGCCTGCACGTCCTTCACCTCCCCCGGCCCCCCATCCTGCAGCTCCGGTCGAATCGACGCAGCAAAGTGTCGAAGCCTCCTCTACGCAAAGTGCGGTAGATGAAATACCAGTGCAGCTCGATGAAGATGCGGGCGACAGCGAATTGGAAGCACTTCCAGAAGACGAGCAGGACCGAAACGGCGCTTCGGACAGCCAGACGGCTGACGAAGAAAACATGACGGCCCACCTGGGTGAAGATCATTTCCCGCGTTTTTACATTCCCACAGATAACCAGCCCAAAGAAGAGCCTGCCGCTCTGGATGCGCCGGTGACCGTGCTGCAGGGCATCGGCCCTCGCCACGCCAAGACCCTGGAACGCCTGGACATGCGCACCCTGCGGGACATGCTCTATAACTTCCCGCGCCGCTATGTGGATTACAGCCAGCTTAAAACGATCAACCGCCTTTGGTACGGCGAAGAAGTGACCGTGATCGGCACCATCAAGAGTCTGGCGACACGGTCGATCCGCGGCGGCAAGCTCCAGGTCGTAGAAGGTGTCGTGACGGATGGGACCGGAGCGATCCGGGTCACCTGGTTCAATAAGTGGGAGGCAAAAAGGCTGCGGGCCGGTCAGCAGGTCTCGCTGGCCGGAAAAATCGACCAGTACCTGGGCCGGCTGGTGATGACCAACCCGGAAACCGAGCTGCTCGAGCAGCAGCTGCTCAGCACAAACCGCATTGTGCCGGTATATTCGCTGACCGCCGGGATCAGCCAGCGCTGGCTGCGAAAAATCATGTATCAGGTGGTCAGCTACTGGGCGCCCCGCGTGGCCGATCCGCTGCCGGTCGAGGTCCGGCGGTCTGCAGGTTTGATGGATCTGCCCAACGCCCTGCTGCACTCCCATTTCCCCGAATCGGCTGAGGCGCTCAAAGCTGCACGCCACCGTCTGGCCTTTGACGAGATCTTCCTGCTCCAGCTGGGCGTACTGCGCCAGAAGCGCAGCTGGCAGGACCGCACCGGCCGGGTGTTTACGACGGACGATGCCTGGCTCGAGAACTTTATCGCCCACCTGCCTTTTGCGCTCACAGGGGCCCAGCAGCGCGCCATTGCCGACATTCGCCGGGACCTGGCCTCCGGCAGGCCAATGAACCGGCTGCTGCAGGGTGATGTTGGCTCCGGTAAAACAGTGGTTGCAGCCCTGGCAATCGCCATGATCGTGTCGGGCGGCGCCCAGGCTGCGATTATGGCTCCCACCAGCATCCTCGCCGAACAACACTATAAGAGCCTGAGCCGCATGCTCTGCGGCGAGGGTGAAGCAGCGGCTTCCTATGGTGTAATCCAGCCGCACGAAATTCGCCTGATGGTCGGCGCCACTCCCGAAGGAGAAAAACTGGAAATTCGTGAAGGGCTGGCCTCCGGATCGATCAAGGTGATCGTCGGCACGCACTCTCTGATCGAAGATCCCGTAACCTTCGCCGACCTGCAGCTTGCGGTCATCGATGAGCAGCACCGCTTTGGTGTTGAACAGCGCGCGGCCCTGCGTTCGAAAGGCGATAACCCCCACCTGCTCGTCATGACCGCCACGCCTATCCCGCGCTCACTGGCGCTGACCATCTACGGTGACCTGGACCTGACGGTGATGGACGAAATGCCGCCCGGCCGTAAGCCGGTAAGCACCCATGTGCTTGCCCCGAGAGAGCGCGAACGGGCCTATTCCCTGATCCGGGATCAGATCCAGCAGGGACGCCAGGCGTTTATCATTTATCCCCTTGTTGAGGAAGGCGAGAACGGCGAGGCAAAAGCGGCCGTCGAAGAGCATGCCCGCCTGCAGCGCGAGATCTTCCCCAACCTGAAGCTCGGCCTGCTTCACGGCAGGATGCGGCCGGCCGAAAAAGACGAAGTCATGGCTCGCTTTCGCGACGGTGAGTATCACATACTCGTGTCGACGTCCGTTGTGGAAGTCGGCGTCGATGTCCCCAACGCCACTGTCATGCTGATTGAGGGAGCGAACCGCTTCGGTCTCGCCCAGCTGCATCAGTTCCGCGGCCGCGTTGGCCGGGGTGCTGCCCGGTCCTACTGCCTGCTCATTCCAGAAACCCCGGATGCGGTCGAGAATGAACGCCTTCAGGCGATGACGGAGACCAACGATGGCTTCGTGCTGGCGGAGCGCGACCTCGAACAGCGCGGCCCCGGACAGTTCCTGGGCACACGCCAGGCGGGCTATTCCGAACTGCAGCTCGCCAGCCTTACCGATACCCGTCTCATCGAGAAAGCTCGCCAGCATGCCCAGGCTTTGTTCGAGACGGATCCAGACCTGAATCAATATCCTTCCCTTGCGGCGGCCGTAGAGCGGTTCTGGAGCGGTGGCCAGGGGGACATCAGTTGAGGGAGTATGATACGCGCCGTTTTCCCCGGGACTTTTGATCCCATCCACTTTGGCCATATCGATATCGCCTTACGCGCTGCCCGGCTGTTTGATGAGCTGGTAGTCGCTGTTTACGACAAACCATTGAAATCGCTGCTCTTTTCTCCGGAGGATCGTCTCCATCTGGTCTCCGAATCCTTCAAGAATGAACCCAAAATCCGCGTCATGGGCTACAGCGGGTTGACGGTGCATTTCTGCCAGTCCATCGGTGCACAGGTGCTGGTGCGCGGGCTGCGAGTTTTTTCTGACTTTGAGTACGAGTTCCGTATGGCGCTGGCCAACCACCGCCTGGTCGAAGACATTGAAGTCGTTGCCCTGATCACCGCCGAGGAGCATACTTTCCTGTCATCCAGCACAGTGCGGGAAATCGCCTCGCTGGGAGGCGATGTAAGCAGCATGGTCCCACCACATGTTGAAGCTGCTCTGCGCGAGCGCTTCAAAGAATTAGGTGATGGCCAGCAAATCGTTCCGACCACTTCTCTGCGCGATTGATCAGGGTTTTATGCTGCCCGGGCATGAAACTTGCTACAATCTATAAACCGATCAATCGGGCAGCCGTCAGTGGACGATCCGTCCGCAAACGAAACGTCTATTGACGAAAATGAAATTTGCATGTACTAATATGACTAATACAAGGAAGAAACCCTACTCAAACCTGCGCGCTTTGAGGGGAGGAATGTATGGATATACTGCATCTTGTTGACCGGCTGGAGGAATTGCTCAACCAGAGCCGTCCTCTCCCATTTACACATAATGTCGTGGTGGACGAAGACCGGATGCTGGATTTAATCGACCAGATGCGGGTCGCGATCCCCGAAGAAGTCAAAAAGGCTCAGCAGCTGCTGGCCCAGCGAGACCGGCTGCTCGCCCAGGCTCAGGAAGAGGCGAATCGCACGCTGGCCATTGCTCGCGAAAAGAGCGAACAGCTTGTTGAACGAGATGCAATCGTGCAGGCTGCGCAGGGGCGGGCAGATCAGGAAATCGCCAGGGCGCGCCTGGAAGCCGAGAACATACGCCGTGATGCTGATGCTTATGTCCTTGAAACCCTCACCCGCCTGGAGATGGAACTCGAACGCCTGACTAACCAGGTCCGCAACGGGATCATCACGTTAAAAAATGAGCAGAACAAGGCCCAGAACCAGACCGAGCCGGCTGAAGAAACCTTCCCCGCAGACAATCGTCCTGAATAAAATTACACGGCCGGACCCGGGCGAGATTTCGACATCTCAAGCGTGTTCTTGCGGTTTCGCTGCAAGGGCACGCTTTTTAAACTCAGACGCATGAAAGACGGTTAACCGCATGGAAGAGACAAATGTAGTCAGGGTACAGAGCTGGAACGAACTGCAGGATGAGCTGTTCGCAGGGTCGTGGCGGCCTGATTTACAGCGCTTCCGCTCGCCCTATGCATTTCGCGGCCTGGCGGAGGCGGAACATGGACTGGAAACCAGCCTGCACCGCCTGGGCGGCGACTATGCCAGTATGGAACGCCACCTGCTGCGCAACTTCCAGAAATATGCCTGCAGTAACGATGTCGAAAGCGACTCGATCTGGAACTGGCTTTCGCTTGCCAAACACCACGGGCTGCCCACCCGCCTGCTGGATTGGAGCTTCTCGCCTTTTGTCGCCCTGCATTTCGCCACCGAGAACACGGAAAAGTTCGATCGCGACGGAGTAGTTTGGGCCGCCAATTATCTGGTCATCCATAAAGAGCTGCCCGAAGTATTGAGCTGTGAGCTAAAAAAAGAAGGTTCAGACGTGTTTACGGCTGAAATGCTCCAGAGCGTCGCCACTTCACTGCAGGCCTTTGACAGTCTGGCCGAAGAACCCTTCGTCGTATTCTTTGAGCCGCCGTCTATCGATGATCGCATCGTCAACCAGTTCGCTCTTTTTTCTCTTATGTCCGATCCGACGGCGAACCTGAGCGATTGGCTCGCGGATCACCCGCAGGCCTACCGGCGCATTATTATTCCGGCGGAATTAAAGTGGGAGATCCGTGACAAGCTCGACCAGGCCAATATCACCGAGCGCGTGCTGTTTCCCGGACTGGACGGCCTCAGCGCCTGGCTGAAACGCCAGTACAGCCCCAAAAAGTAAAAGCTCTGTGAAGCCTTTCATCGATGGCGCCCCACCCCAACCTGGCGGCAGTAGACCAGCACCGGGCAGGTCGAGCATTTCGGCAGCTGGCCGGTGCAGATAAATTTACCAAAGGGCACGAGCAGACGGTTGATTTCCACCCAGTAACGTTCGGGCAGGATTTCTTCAAGTGCTGCGCTGGTCTTCTCAGGGGTGGTCGTTTGCACATAGCCCCAGCGGTTGGTCACGCGGTGAACATGAATATCCGCACTGACCTGCGCCTGCCCGCAGGCAATGCCCAGCACCAGGTTGGTGCATTTCAACCCCACCCCGGCAAAAGACATGATCACCTGCTCATCGCAGGGCAGTTCGCCCCCATATTCTTCCTGCACCTGGCGGGCGATCTCCCGTATCTGAACCGCCTTACGCTCGTAAAAAGTGGATAGGACGATGAGCGCCTCGATCTCCTGCGGAGTAAGTTTATAGATCTCTCCGGGAGTGCGCGCTCTGGAAAACAGGCGGCGCGAGACCGGCAGTGTCACTTCGTCTTTGGTACGAATGGAAATGATGCAGGCGACAAGCTGCTCAAACGGCGTGTTGAAACCTTCTTCGGCCAGTTGAAAAAGCGCCGCTTTAGGCAGCGGTTCGACCGCCTTACGGATACGCCTGACGACCTCATCGATGTCAAACGGCAGTTTGGATGTGCCTGATTCGGGTATCGTCATCTTCTCTCCTCCCTGTGCTGACACAATTATAAATTGCGCACTGAATTAAGGGGTTTACAGGGAATCCCCTTGACAAAAGCGGATTCTATCGATAAACTACAAACCGGTTTGCAGTACAAACTGGTTTACGGCCACAGTTCACCTCCCGCAGCACAGGAGCTGGGCATGAAAAATACGATTGACAGGACCATCCAGCGCACACAGCGCTACTGGTATATCGATGGGTTGACCGAAATTTACTTTGGGTTCATCTCCCTGCTCATGGGTATTTACTTTTACCTGCAGGCTTCCCTCCCCCAGGACTCGCTGCTCTACCAGAGCCTGACGATAAGCTTTGTTCTGATCATCATCGGCGGAGCAGCTCTGGGGAATTGGGCCATACGGGCCCTGAAAGCGCACATCACGTATCCGCGCACCGGTTTTGTCGCTTACCCGCCCCGGCCAAAGTACCGGCGCTGGCTCCTGGGCGGATTATCTTTCCTTGTGGCAGTCCTCTTTACCCTGCTGCTGACCCGCCTTCCGAAAAATCTCACCTGGCCTCCCCTGCTCTCCGGTGTGGTAGTCGGGGCTGTCTGGCTGTACATCGGTGTGCGTCTCGGGCTGACACGCTTCTACCTGCTCGCCGCGTTTTCTCTGCTCGCAGGCTTCCTACTGGCAGTCTCTGGACTGGATGAATCGCTCAGCCTGGCCGTCTTTTACAGCCTGATTGCCCTGTCCATGATCCTGTCCGGCGGCATCACTTTCGCTGTGTACCTGCGCAACACCCGCCCGGTGAAGGATCTGGATTGAGGCGCGCCAGGCCAGGAGAGAATTATGAAGAGTGAACTGCGCAGCCTGAACGAGATCGATCGCCTGATCCATGAGCCAGCGCGTTTGATGATCGTAACCATCCTCTTTGCGGTTGAAAGTGCTGACTTTCTCTTTCTACAGCGAGAAACCGGACTAACCAAAGGAAACCTGTCTTCCCATCTCTCCCGGTTGGAGGAAGCCGGCTATGTGGAAATCGAGAAAACGTACAACGGTAAAACTCCGCTGACCATCTGCCGGCTGACCGGCACCGGACGGAAGGCATTCGAAGATTACCGCCGCAAATTGAGCAAGTTTGTCGAAAGCACAAAAAACGAGGCAGAAAAATGAACTCGATAGCCATTCAAACACAGGATCTCACGCGCACTTTCGGTCCGGTCACCGCCGTAGATAAGCTCTCCCTGGAGGTGCCGGCCGGAATCATCTTCGGTTTTCTCGGCCCCAATGGATCCGGCAAAACCACTACGATCCGCCTGCTGCTGGGGCTGCTTGAGCCCACAGCGGGCAGCGCCCAGGTGTTGGGCTATGATACGCGCACACAAAGCGACGAGATCCGCCTTCGCACCGGCGCCCTGCTGGAATTCAACGGCATATATGAACGCCTGAGCGCAGAGGACAACCTGGAGTTTTACGGCCGGGTGTGGCGCATGCCGGCTGAAGAACGCCGCAGCCGCATCCGCGAGCTGCTCACACAGCTCGATCTATGGGACCGCCGACACGAGCTGTCTGGCAAATGGAGCCGCGGCATGAAGCAAAAGCTGGCCATTGCCCGCGCCCTGCTCCACCGCCCCCAGCTGGTGTTTCTGGACGAACCCACCGCCGGGCTGGATCCGATTGCCGCGGCATCTCTTAGAGAAGAGCTCTCCCAGCTGGCCCGCAGGGAAGGTGTGACCATCTTCCTGACCACACACAACCTGGACGAAGCCGAAAAGCTCTGCCAGCAGGTGGGCGTCATTCGCCAGGGCAAACTGCTGGCGGTTGGGACTCTGGATGAACTGCGCGCTCAGGCATCCGCTCCCTACCTGGAGGTCCTCGGCCGGGGCTTTACCTCCGAGATGGTCGCTGCTCTGCGTTCACGGCCCGAGGTGGCAGATATCGAGCCTGGTGAGGGCCGGCTGGTGGTACGCTACGTCAATTCCGTCGACTCGGCCCCGCTGGTCAGCCAGCTGGTGGCTGCCGGCGCGCAGGTGGAAGAGGTTCGCAAAGGCAAAGCCAGCCTGGAAGAGGCTTTTCTGACTCTGATGAATGAAGAACTGTCCGGGGCCAGTTAGCAGGCTGCCGGATTTTTGGGAGAACAATCGCATGCTGCAGGACATTTTTACCATCATGTGGAAAGAAGCCCGCGAAATCGCGGTCCAGCGGCCCAACATGCGCGGCGGCTGGCTGGGGATGCTGGTTTTTATCGGCGTTTTCGGCGTCTTGATCCCGCTGCAGACCGGCCCATCGTGGATCTCCTCCCCGGCGACAATGCTGATGTGGTCGTGGGTTCCTTTTATCCTGGTGAACAGCATCGTAGCCGATTCATTTGCCGGTGAACGTGAGCGCCACACACTTGAAACGCTGCTTGCCAGCCGCCTTTCCGACCGCGCCATCCTGTTCGGGAAGCTGGCTGCCGCAGTCGCCTACGGCTGGGGGCTGGCGCTCATCAGCCTGCTGCTCGGCGTGATCGCGATCAACACCGCCCACGGAAGCGGTGGCTTCCTCTTCTTTTCCCCGGGAGCCGCAGCCGGGATCCTGGCGCTCACCTTCCTGGTGGCGGCATTTGCTGGCACGCTGGGGATCCTGGTATCTCTGCGCGCTTCCAGCGTGCGCCAGGCCCAGCAGACCCTCAGCATGGCCATGTTTGTCGTGCTCATCCCGCTGCTTGCCCTGCCTTTACTTCCAGAAAGCGCGCAGGCGAATTTGGTCCGCTTTCTGGCAGGCCTCGACATGACCGCAATCGTCACCGGGGGCGTCGTGCTGCTGCTGGCCGCCGATATCCTGCTGCTGGTCCTGGCCATGCTGCGCTTCCAGCGCGCCCGGCTGATTCTGGATTAACCGCGGATCACCTGTCCTGTACCGGAATGATGTCTGGCTCACGGTCACTGTGAGCCAGACGGTCCGATTTTTTCCTGTGATGCAGCTTATACCTGTGCTCTCCTGAAACTGCTGCTCGCAGAAAACCACAAATATGCGCACAATTTGCGCCGGTCTTACTGCAATTGGTGATATAAATCACTTGCAGCGTCTTGGATAAATTGCTAGATTTAATATATTTGTGGAGGAATTGTTATGACGGTCGTTGAGGAATCCCTGCCAGCTGAAAATCCGGGCTTTTTCCGGTTCCTGCTGGATGTGATCATTCACCCGCGCCGCGCCTTCACCGCCCTGCGCGAAACCAACAACAGGTCATGGCTGATCATGGCCGGACTGTTAGTCCTGTTCACCCTGCTGCCGGTGGTGGTCGCGGCGCCAATCACGTCACGCATCGCTGCCGAGAGCATCCGTGAAGCCCTGGAAGCGCAAAGCGAGGCCGGTCAGGCTCTGCCGCCCGAAGCGCAGCAGCAGGCAACACAAATTGCAACCAACCCGATCTTCACCATTGTCTTCCCCGGGGTGGGTGCGGTGATTGGCCTGGTGTTCTCCTGGCTGATCTGGTCTGGGGCGCTGCACCTGTTAAGCACGATCATGGGAGGCAGCAACAGCTTCGGGCAAATGTGGCGAGCAGTGGTGTGGGCCTGGCTTCCGGTTGCCATCCGCGGCCTGCTGCAAACACTGTTCATTCTCATTACCGGTGAAGTGATCACGAACCCGGGTCTCTCGGGGCTGGTCGCAGATCAGCGTTCGATCGCCGAGATCGTGGCACGGCCCCCGAGCACCGGGCAAATGGTTCTGCAGTCCCTGCTCGGCAGGGTGGAACTTTTTACGATCTGGAATCTGGTTCTGCTGGTCATCGCCGTCTGGGCGACAGCTCGCCTCTCGGCGCGCAAATCTTCCCTGATTACTCTGGGCCTCTGGCTGCTGTTTACCCTGCTCGGGCTGATACCGGTGGTGATCTCGGCCATGCTGTCATCAGGCTTTAGCGGATAAGATGGCGAGTTCACCCAACGGCGGATCTGCTGAACCCT
The DNA here is from genome assembly GCA_012516075.1 of Chloroflexota bacterium. Classification (GTDB taxonomy): domain Bacteria; phylum Chloroflexota; class Anaerolineae; order Anaerolineales; family UBA4823; genus JAAYXE01. The sequence continues at coordinate 62,565 of JAAYXE010000165.1, forward strand.
TCATCGAGGTCACGGACCTCCACCGCCATTTCCGCATGGGCCGTGAGGTGGTGCGTGCGCTGAACGGGGTTTCGCTGACCGTTCAAAAAGGCGAGTTCCTGGGCATCTCCGGGCCCTCGGGTTCCGGAAAATCCACCCTGCTCTATCTGCTCGGCGGATTAGACCGGCCCACCTCAGGCAGCATCCGCGTGCAGGGTCAGGAGATCAGCGGGCTGGATGAAGATGAGCGGGCCGAGTACCGGCGAGAAAAAATCGGTTTCATCTTCCAGATGTTTAATCTGATGCCCACACTCACCGCGCTGGAAAATGTGGAGTTCCCTATGTTCTTCTCAACCGTTCCACCCAGAGAACGGCAGCAAAAATCCCGTCAGCTTCTGGAGCTGGTCGGGTTAGGGGAGCGGATCGACCACCGCCCGACAGAGCTATCGGGTGGTCAGCAGCAGCGAGTGGCAATCGCACGCGCACTGGTGAACGACCCGGCCATTATCCTGGCGGATGAGCCTACCGGGAACCTGGACAGCCGGGCAGGGGGAGAAGTGATGGAACTGCTCCATGAACTTAACCGCCAGGGGCGCACAGTGATCATCGTATCCCATGATCCGGCTGTGATCGCCCAGACATCGCGCAGCATTCATCTGCATGATGGCTGCATTCAGCGATAAACCCTCCCAGAAAAGGTCCGGTAACAAATTCTGTCCGCAATCAAAACAGGAAGTTCACATGCACAAGTGGTTATCTCTTTCTCTTCTCGTCCTGCTCGTACTCGGTAATCTGACCTCTACCGTGCTGGCCGCGCCGGCTGCACAAGATGGGACTGCGACCGAAACAGTGGGGAGCACCCTACCTGCGACCACAACCCCGGATCCCACCACCCCTGCAGCGCAGACACCGCCTGCCCAGACGGCTTCAGCAGAACCCACCGCAGAGCAGACACAACCGGCGGCGACTACCCAGCCGGCGGCCACCACGCAGCCCGTGACCGCTGAGCCTTCCGAAAGCCCGGATATCACGCCCCAGCCCCCCACTGTCTTCGAAGTCACCGGTATCGAGCCGCGCCAGTTCAGCAATGCGACCGGCGGAACGGTCAGCATTTACGGCAGCGGTTTTGTTCCGGGCACGGTCGTGCGGCTGGTCGGCCATGGGTTAATCGATTCTGCAGTGCTCAACAACGGCGCCATTCGTGCCGTGATTATGCCCGGGCTGAAGAAGAAATCCTACAGCCTGGAAATCATACGCCCGGATGGATCCTCGCTGGTCGTAAATAACGCCATCAAAATAACCGATCCCAAACCCACCCCCACCGCGACGCAGAGCTCCGGCCGTACGCTGGTCTACGGACGGCCGCAGGTGCTGATCGATTCCGTCCAGGTCTCAGATGATGCGATCAGTCCCGGCGATCCCTTCACGATTACCCTGCAGCTGATCAACCGCGGCGACTATACCGCAACCAATGTGCGTGTATCTCTGGTGTCCGCAATCGCCGTCCCCGTCCAGGGCAGCAGCCTGCGTGTGGTGGACCTGATCGCCGAAAACCAGACGGTGACCCTTGAACTGCCCCTGGCGCTCACGCAGGATGCCCCGGCCGGTTTCCACAGCCTGGCGCTGTCGCTGGAATATGGGGATTATGTGGGACGCACATTCACTTCAGAACAGAGTGTGGGCATCAATGTAAGCGACACTGCCGCCGGCCAGCCCCTGGTGCTGCTGGACGCCTACTCCACGGACCCCACACCTCTCTCGCCGGGCGACGCCTTTACCCTCAGCATTACACTCAGCAACGTGGGCGAGAGCGATGCCGAGCAGCTGCTGATCACGTACGGCGGGCAGAACGGCGCCGGACTGCAGCCATTTGCAATCCTGGATGCTGGAAATGTTAAATACATCCCCAGGCTCGCCGCCGGCGACACAATGGAGATCGAAAGCCGCTTCATTCTGGATGGCGCCGCCGAATCGGGCGTGTACAACCTGCCGGTCAGCCTGTCGTTCGATTCCCCTCTGCAGGCGCCAGTGAACACTACCCATATCATTAATCTGCTGGTCAGCCGCAGACCGCAGCTGCAGGTCAACTTCTACCAGCCGCTGGAACCGGGGCTCATCGGCGAGCCCATAGAGCTGCCCATTGAGCTGGTGAACATTGGCCGCTCGGCTGTCAACGTCAGCACAGCAGAAATCAGCGGCGAGGGGATGGAGATCCAGACGGGTTCAACATTCGTCGGTATGCTGGACGGCGGCACAGCCGTAACCCTGGACGCGGTTGTGGTCCCGCAGACCAGCGGCACGCTGGAGGTGCTGGTAACAGCCCATTATCTGGACGATTTCAACCAGCCCCAAACCTTTGAAAGCGTGCTGACGATTGAAGTCACCGAACCAGAGGTAGAGGAATCGGATTCCGGGGGCGCAGATCCTCAGAACGAGCAAGAAATGAGCCTCTGGCAGAGGATCCTGCGCGTGATCCGCGGCCTGTTAGGACTGGGAAGCTGAGAACAGGATATGAACTGGCGCGATCTGTTCCATCTGGTCCGGCGCAACTTGATGCGCATGAAGCTGCGTGTCGCCATGACCGCCATGGGCGTCCTGATCGGGACGGCGGCGATCATTCTGGTGATTTCGCTGGGTATCGGCCTGCAGCGCGCCAACGCCGAGAGCCTGTCCGCCTTAGGAGAGCTGACCGAGATCAACGTGTATTCTATGACCAGCCTGGCTGCTTTCGGGGCGCCGACCACCGGCGCTGAAAGCATACTCGACGGGAAGACCCTGCACGAATTGGAAGAACTGCCAGGCGTCGTCGCCGTCACCCCGGTGCTTTCCCTGCAGGGGGCAGCGTCACTGGAGTGGAAGCGCCTGAACACTTTTGCCAATATCCGCGGCATCGACCCGAACGCGCTGAGCAAGCTGGATTATAAAACGGCAACCGGCAGCACCCGTGTGGGGCAGTGGCAGGCCGTGGTCGGAGCAGAGGTGGCAAACCAGTTCTACGACCCGCGCACCGGAAACCGCCCCAAGACCGCACCCGATCTCCAGGGACAGACGGTTTTGCTGGTCGTGAGCCGCGTCACCGAAGACGGCGAGATACTCGAACGCCGCGTGCGTCTGCGGGTCTCCGGGGTGCTGGAGAAGACGGGCGGAGAAAAAGATTACAGCCTGTATCTTTCCCTGCGGGACGTAAATGATCTGAATGCCTGGGTGGCCGGGCGCAGGCTGAATTACGAGCGCGAAGGCTATCCGCAGGCGTTGATCAAAGTGAACGATCCTGCCGATGCACTGACTGTCGAGCAGGAAGTGCTGCAGAAAGGGTTTTATGCCTATTCCCTGCAAACGCTCATCCGCAGTACCAATGTGATTTTCCTGGTTATCCAGGCGGTGCTGGGCGCCCTGGGCGGGGTGGCCCTGCTGGTGGCCGGCTTCGGGATCGCCAACGCCATGATTATGTCGATTTACGAACGCACCCGCGAGATCGGATTGATGAAAGCCGTCGGGGCGCGCAACCGCGATGTGCTCTTCATCTTTCTGGCCGAGGCAGGGGGGATCGGCCTGCTGGGCGGAGTAGGCGGTTTGCTGGTCGGGCTGCTGGGCAGCGGTCTGATCAACCTGATCGCCACAGCTTATATTGGTTCAACGGCCGCACAGCAGGGTGGGGCGGGGGTGTCCATTCCTTCGGTCACATATACGCCGCTCTGGCTGATGGCCTTTGCGCTACTTTTCTCAGCGGCGGTCGGCATTATCTCGGGGATTTACCCGGCCCTGCGCGCCACCCGCCTGGATCCGATCGCAGCCCTGCGCTATGAGTAGGCAGTCATCAAAATCATCCATGCGAGAAAGCCTGTTATTTCAGGCTTTTTCATTTAACGGTACAGGGGCGTCATCTTTTTCGTTACAACGGTTGACTCCCTGCAGATATAAAGTAGAATTAAGAGAAGGTTGATCCAGTAAGGGGAGAAGAGCACCTTTCGGCCGGAGCAAGTTACACCCAAGGCCGAGCCCCTGAAACACGCAGCATGACTGTCAGCCGTCCGTTCGATCACCAGGGAGGAATGAATGAGCGAGGCTTTCGACTTTGGGGGCGAAATTGTCTGGCACCCGACGCCGGATTACATCGAAAAAGCCCACCTCACCCGTTTCATGCGCCAGCACGACATTCCAGATTTCAACGCACTGATGGAGCGCTCGACAGTGGATGTCGCCTGGTTCACCGAAGCCGTACTCCAGTATCTCGATATCCAGTTTTACGAACCCTACCAGCAGGTCGTTGACCTTTCGGCCGGCATCGCCTGGCCGCGCTGGTGCGTGGGCGGGAAGATGAACATCGTCCACAACTGTCTGGACAAATATATCGGCGGCCCGCTGGAGGACTGCCAGGCCCTGATCTGGGAGGGAGAAGATGGAGAGACGCGCTCCCTGACCTACGGCGAACTGTACCGCCAGGTCAACCGTGCAGCCAACGCTCTGCGCAGCCTGGGGCTGGGTAAGGGGGATGCCATCGGATTGTATATGCCCATGACCCCCGAGATCGTGGTCGCTCTGCTGGCCATCGCCAAAATCGGGGGCATAATCCTGCCCCTGTTCTCAGGCTACGGCGCTGGCGCAGTAGCTTCCCGCCTGGAGGATGCAGGAGCGAAAGCGCTGTTCACCGCCGATGGATTCTTCCGCCGCGGCAAACCGGTGGTGATGAAAAACACAGCCGATGAGGCCGCGGCCATGGTCCCTACGCTGGAGAAATTGATCGTGCTGGAACACGCCGGCATCGAGGTCCCCATGCAGCCCGGCCGGGATTACCGCTGGGATATTCTGCTGGCCTTGCAGTCCGAACAGGCGGATACTGAAATTACGTCCGCAGAAGACCCGCTGATGATCATCTACACCTCCGGGACCACCGGCCGGCCCAAAGGGGCACTACACACCCACTGCGGATTCCCGGTGAAAGCCGCCCAGGATATGGCCTTTGGCACCGACCTGCACTCCGGCCAGGTTATCTACTGGATGACCGATATGGGCTGGATGATGGGCCCCTGGTTGGTCTTCGGGGCGTTGATTCTGGGTGGTACGCTGTTCATCTATGACGGCGCCCCCGATTATCCGGGCCCTGACCGGCTGTGGGCGCTGGTAGAGCGCCATAAAATCCACATCCTGGGGGTTTCACCCACTCTGATCCGCGCCCTGATCCCCCACGGCGAAGAACCCTTCCGCCGCCACGACCTGTCTTCCCTGCGCTTTTTCGCTTCCACCGGTGAACCGTGGAATCCGGCCCCCTGGATGTGGTTGTTTGAGAAAGTAGGCGGTAGGCGCATTCCCATCATCAATTATTCAGGCGGAACGGAAATTTCGGGCGGCATCCTGATGGGGAACCCCATCCTGCCGCTTAAACCCTGCTCGTTCTCCGGCCCCTGCCCCGGGATGGCGGCGGATGTGTTCAACGAAGATGGCAAGCCGGTGCGCCAGGAGGTGGGCGAACTGGTCCTCAAAGCGCCGTGGATCGGCATGACGCGCGGCTTCTGGAAAGACCCCCAGCGCTATATCGACACCTACTGGTCTCGCTGGCCCGACATCTGGGTGCACGGCGACTTCGCCGCCATTGACAGCGACGGTTTATGGTATATCCTCGGTCGCTCCGACGACACCATCAAAGTCGGCGGCAAACGCCTGGGCCCGGCCGAGATTGAATCCGTCCTCGTAAGCCATCCCCAGGTGGTGGAGACCGCCGCCATCGGCGTGCCCGACCCGATCAAAGGCAGCGCAGTGGTGGCCTTCGTCGTGCTCGCAGAAAACTGCACCGAGTGCGAAGAGCTGCGCCAGGAGCTGCAGGATATGGTCGTTAGGGCCCTGGGGAAGCCGCTGGCGCCGCGCGAGATCCTTTTCGTCAGCGACCTGCCCAAGACCCGCAACGCCAAACTCATGCGCCGCATGATCCGCGCTGCATACCTGGGCCAGGACCCCGGCGACACATCTTCGCTGGTCAACCCGGAGGCCGTAGAGGAGATCCGCAGTGCCCGCTGAACCTCATCCGGGCCCTCCCGGCTCATCTGCTGCAGACCCTGCCCCCGGGCAGTGGAAAACGCTGGAGCGCCGCACGATCCTGCAGCACAGCAAATATCTGGCGGTGGAGAACCACACCGTTCTGCTGCCCGACGGCCAGGTTATCCCCGATTGGCCCTGGGTGATCACACCCGACTATGTAAACATCGTCGCGCTGAATCCGCAGGGGGAGTTCATCTGTTTTCGCCAGATGAAGTATGCCGTCCCCCAGGGCACCCTGGCACCGGCAGGCGGTTATATTGAACCCGGGGAATCGGCGCTGCAGGCCGCGCAGCGCGAGCTTCTGGAAGAAACCGGCTGCCAGGCTTCAGACTGGTCTTTACTGGGCAGTTTCGCGGTTGACGCCAATCGCGGCGCCGGCACGGCCTATCTGTTCCTCGCGCAGGGGGCACAAAAAATCGCCGAACGCACATCCGACGACCTGGAAGAACAGCAGCTCGTGCTGCTCAGCCATGACGAAATTACGGCCGCTTTGAAAAGGGGTGAGTTCAGATTCCTCTCCGGCGCGGCCGCCGTTGCACTCGCGCTGCAGTATCTCAGGGATCAGGAGGGATAAATGCTCACCAAAGTCAACCTTGCAGAAAAACTCGGGCTGATCCAGGAATACTGGAAGCCAAAAATCGTGGGGGAGATTAATGATGCCTGTGTCAAGCTGGTCAAAGTGAAGGGTGAGTTCACATGGCACCACCACAAAGATGAAGATGAGCTCTTCCTGGTGCTCAAAGGACGGCTGACCATCCACCTGCGCGATCAGGACGTACATTTAGAAGAGGGCGAATTTTTCGTGGTTCCCAGAGGGGTCGAGCATATGCCCGCCGCCGCAGAAGAAGCCCACCTGCTGCTGCTCGAACCCAAAACCACGCTTAATACAGGCAATGTGCAGAATGAGCGCACCGCAGAGGCGCAGTGGATCTAGCATATTGATCTGCCCTTATGGCCTTTCTTTGCCATACGCAGTCACAGCATCTCATATCAACGCCAGACACAGGAGAAGAACGATATGAATTTTGACCTCACAGATGAGCAGCGCATGTGGCGGGAGGCCGTGCATGAGTTCGTCGCCCGTGAAGTCAAAACCCGGGCTCGTGAAGTCGATGAAGAGGAGCGCTTCAACTGGGAAGCCGTGAAGAAAATGGGCCCGCTGGGGCTCCTGGGGTTGAACGTACCGGAGGTATACGGCGGCGCGGGCGTGGATCCGGTCAGTGCTGCCATTGCAATTGAAGAGCTGGGCTGGGGCTGCGGCAGCACCGCTCTGGCCGTAGCCGCTCACAACGGTCTGGGCTGCGCTCCCCTGGCCCTTTTTGGCTCACCGGAGCTTCAGGAAAAGTTCCTGCCGCGCGCCGTCAGCGGCGAGGGTAGGCTGGCTGCACTGGCACTGACAGAACCCGGCGCCGGTTCCGATCTGAAAGGCGGGGTGCGCACCCGCGCCCGCCGCGAAGGGGATGAATGGGTCATCGACGGCGCCAAAATGTGGTGCACCAACGCCAGCATTGCCGATTTCATCGTCACCCTGGTGCGCACCGATCCGGCGGGAGGCTCCCATTCTCTCAGCCTGATTGTGGTCCCAACCGACACACCGGGGCTGACCATTGGCCCGGCAGAGAAAAAGATGGGCCTGAAAGGCTCCCCCACGCATGCCCTCACCTATGAAAACGTGCGCGTCCCGGTCGATTACCTGATTGGTGAGGAAGGCAAAGGCCTGTCGTACACCCTTGCCGTGCTGGACGGCGGCCGAGTTGGGATCGGCGCTCTCGCGGTGGGACTCGCGCAGGCCGCGTTTGAAGAAGCCGTCCGCTACGCCCAGCAGCGGGAGACCTTCGGGCAGCCCATCGCCAACCACCAGGCGGTTCAATGGATGCTGGCTGACGCCGCCACCGAAATCCAGACCGCTCGCCTGATGGTGTATTACGCCGCATGGGTCAAAGGCTGCGGCCGGCCGTTCAGCAAGGAAGCGGCAATGGCCAAGCTTTTTGCAACCGAAATGGCCGAACGCGTGACCCGCAACGCCATCCAGATCCACGGCGGTTACGGCTACAGCCGCGAGTTCCCGGTTGAGCGCATCTATCGCGATGCGCGCCTGATGACCATCGGAGAGGGCACCAGCGAGATCCAGCGCCTGGTGATCGCCCGGCATATCCTGCAGTCGAAGAATTGAATTGAGGAGAAGAGAATCCGCATGAAACATAATGTTTGATTCGCACACCGAATTTGCTTCCGATCTTGAATGGCTGCTGCAAAGCGGCCATTCCGATCCGGCCAGGACTCGGGCGCTGATCTCTGCCCTGACGGCGGAATTTTCGACCGAGATATGGCGCCTGTCACTTGCGCTGTGGTCTGATCCGGACCTGGCACTTGATGCCGCGGCGGCTGCATTTGCGACAGCCCTGTCTGGCGTTTACCGCTTCCGGGTTGAAACCGGAGTACGCCCCTGGTTCATACCGCTGGCTCTGGAGGGGCTGGAACGCAGCAGACCCCGCCTTGAGCGGCTGCGAGGTTCAGCCCGCCATTCCAGTCCGGCTGAGCCATCCCTTCGCACCGAAAAGCGCTTCAGCGAGCTTGAATACAACCTGCTGCAGGCTGTATACGACCTGCCCTACCGTCTGAGGCTGGTGGTTTTGCTGCGCTACCTCCTGGACTGGAGCCCTGCACAGATCCAGGCCGGGCTGGGGATTTCGCAGGGCGAACTCGATGCGCGTCTGAGACAGGCCTGGTGGGAAATCGATCCCGCCTCACAGGATCACATCGTGGATGAGGAGCTGCTCCGCCGGACTCTTTACGCACGCTGGCCGGCAACCACGCTCACGCCAGCCCAGATGGTCAGTCTGAACGCCAGGATTGAAGAGCAGGCAGCCCGGGTTTCCGCCGGCAGCCGGCGAAGAGTGATGTTCACAGAGACACTGCTCGTCGCCGCGGTGATCCTGGTTGTCGCCGGGCTGTTATTCGTGACCAACCGGGTATTTCCAGAGCCTGCTTCCACGCCGCAGCCGATCACACGGCGCACGACAACCTCTGTATCCGCCGGGCAGCCGCCGGCCCGGTCTGCAGCGCAGCTGCCAGCACCGCAGCCCACTCCCCGCAGCACCCTCCCGGCGGCAAGGCCCAGTCCCACACCCATGCCGCAGATCACGCCGTTCCCCACAGATGTCTTCTACGAAGTTATGCCCGGCGATACCATTGCGTCAGTCGCTCGCAAGTTGAACACACAGCCTGAGGAGCTGCGCCGGCTCAACCGCATCGCACCCGGCGACCCCCTGCAGGCGGGGGCCCTCCTGCTCATCCCAGGCAAGCTGACCCCACAGGCGCGGCAGGACAATACCCTGCGCGCGCCATCGTTCACGCCCGCCCCTCTGCCAGATTCCGCATCTCCTGAAGAGATCCTCAACCGGGTGCGCTTCTTCCCCAACATGCACTGGCATGATCTGTGGCTCGATTACCACGTCATGCTGCATGGTCCTTCCGCATACAATGGACCCGGCGCCTCGCACCGCCTTCAAGCCTGGTTGATGAACCGCAGCGGCCCGCTCGGCCCGCTCGAGATTCTCCTGGTAGCTGGCAAGATGGGTCAAAAACCACTCGAGGTCGCGCTGCTCAACACCGAGGGCTTCTTTCTCGCCCAACCTGGCCGCGGACAGCCCTGGTTTACGCCCGTGGAAGGTTTCGAGTATGGCGCTTATGTGTTCTCCATCTTCTCCCAGGTAACCTATCCCTTCAATATCCTGGATGAGGCGCCCGAAACCACGCATTTTGAAAAAGCGGGCGAAGCGAGAATTATCAACCGCAAAGTCTTTATTCTTGAACAGTACGACGCACAGGACCGCCTGACGGACCGCTACTGGATCGATGCCCATCTGGGGTTTCCTCTGGCCTACCAGCGCCTGGATCCGGTGACTGGAAAGATCGAGATGGAAACCCGCGCGCTAGGTTTTGCAGCCAATATCGACTTCCCCGCCGACATCTTCGATCGCCGTCTGCCCTGGCGGGGCGGGTTCGCCCTGGACCAGAGCGGTGAACCCGCCCCACAGAACCTGCTCCTGGAAACCATCCCGGCCCGTGAATGGGCCCACCTTACCCACCTGGATCCGGCGCCAGCGGTGGATTTATCCAGGGCACAGCTCACCTTCCAGATGGCGTTCCCACCGGACCTGTTTCAAGAAGGACCGCTGCATGCCGAGTTGTTTATCGACGAAAAATTCGCCGGCCGGATTCCCGTTCCCCCTCCCTTCTTCGCTTACTGTGCCCGCTCTCCCGACGGCCGCTATCTGGCACTGTCTGACCAGGGCCTGCCCTATCGATTTCCCGGCACGACCAGTCTGATCTGGGTGGATCTCAAGGAAATCCACCGCACCGGCCAGCTGGAAGAAAACCGCCTGGCGAGCATCTTTGCCTTTTCTCCGGACAGCCGCAAACTGGCGGCCTATGTCGTTACACCGGAGAACCGCTTCGCCGGTGAAATCGTATTGATCGATCTGGCCAGCAGAGAAGTGAAAACACTGACCACCGCCAGAAATGTCAGCAGCCTGGCCTGGAGCCCGTCGGGAAACAACCTGGCTTTTCTCGGGGCGCGCGGCACGAGCTCGGGTGAACCCAATGAGATCTTAATGACCGTGATCCATATTGAAAGCGGAGAAATCCGCTTTCGCGACAGCGTCTACATCTCTCAGGGGCGCCCGCAGTTTGATCCGGCAGATGAGATGCTGCCCATGCAGAGCGACATCTGGGAGATCGAATTCCCTGCAGGGATGAACGATCTGGACGCCTGCGCAGCACCATCCCAGCCGTAATGAGAAGAGGCGCTGACCGGGGTCAGCGCCTCCTGTATTTAATGATTCATCCGAAGAGGATCAGCTGTCTGCAGCGACCGCTGTTTGCTCGTTCAGAACCTGCCATTCAGAGGGCGGCCAGTAAACCACCTCGGCTTTACCAATGACATATTCCATTGGCACCGTCCCCCAGTGATGGGAGTCGGAGGAATTGTTGCGGTTATCTCCGAGCACAAAGAGCTCGTTCTCCGGGATGACCATTTCGGGCATTTCATAATTCGGCGGCGCTTTGATATACGGTTCAATTACGGGCTGATCGTTAATATACACCCGCCCGTTGGCCACCGCGATGCGGTCCCCGGGCAGCCCCACCACACGCTTGATATAAGGTTCACGTTCCGGATCCGGGGGAAAACGGAAAACGATGATATCGCCCCGCTCCGGTGATCCCAGTTTATAAGCCACCTTATTCACGATCACGAAATCCCCGGCAAACAGAGTGGGCTGCATGCTGATCGATTCAACCCGGATGCGCGCCGAGACAGCGTTGATCGCCAGAAACAGCACCAGGGCCATCAGGACGGTTTCGAGCAAGTCGATCAGGAATCTGCGGAAACCACCCCACCCCCGCGGTGAATCCGGTTCCCATTCCAGGTTTTCTTCGGGATAGCTTTCGGTATGAAATTGATCCATGGACACGCTTTTCCTATCGAACCAGCATTGTGCTGTAGTCGATGTAAATACCGTCCTTTAACAGGCGGCCAGCATCGTTTCAGTTAATCATCAGCGCTTCTTCCAGGCCTTAGATCCCCCTGCCCTGAGCCCATTATACCCGAATCAAAAACTCATCCGGAGAAGGATGCGGCAGGAGGCGGCCGGATGTCTGAGACTAACCCGGCTGGCCCTGCCCGCTTGAGATTTACGCCGCTTTCCCGTGCCCTGCCTCTGCGTGTGGGTCGTCAGACATCAGCTCGACCGCATGGGGAAGCACGGGAAGGATCACCTGCAGATTCTCGACAGCCGCTTTCGGACTGCCCGGAAGGTTGACGATCAGGGTGCGTCTGCGTATGGCTGCGGTCGCCCGCGAGAGCATGGCGTGCGGCGTAACCTGCAGACTGGCAGCCCGCATGGCCTCAGCCAGTCCAGGAGCCAGGCGGTCTGCGGCGGCCAGGGTCGCCTCAGGGGTTACATCACGGGGTGCAAATCCCGTACCACCTGTGGTCAGCAGCACATCGACTTCGCCTGAATCCGCCCATTCAGACAGGCGCTCCCGCAGCAAATCAAAATCATCGGCGATGATCTCGCGCTTAACCACGGTCCAGCCCTGCTGGGTGACGACATCAGCCAGTGCAGGGCCGGAAGCGTCCGGGCGCTCGCCGCGCGCGGACCGGTCGGATACGGTCAGGATGGCTATTCGCAGTGTCATTCAGGTCCTGGATTGGCAGGGGAAGGGCGCGAAAAGCACACCCTTCCCCTGAATGTATCAGACAAGATCTTTACCGTAGGCGTACAGTTCCATACGCTTCCAGCCGCGCTTTTCATAGAAACGCATGGCTTCTTCGTTCTGCGGGGTAACCAGCAGGTAGGTACGCAGGCAGCCTTTGCTGCGCAGGCGCGCTTCCAGCTCTTCCATCAGCCTGGAGGCGATGCCCCGCCCCCGGAAATCCGCTTCAACCGCCAGGTGATAAACCAGCCCCCGGCGGCCGTCAAAGCCGCCCAGCACAGTGCCGATGATCTTCCCGTTCCACTCAGCGATCAGGAACAGATCCGGATCGCGTTCCAGCTTGCGGGCGATCTCATCGGGCTCGTCCGAGCGCCGCAGGTTGATTCCCGGGCCGGCGTTCGCCCACAACCGGTAAACGGCTTCGTAATCCTCAGGAAAACAGAACTGCCGGATCAGCACATCACCGGCTCCCGGACGGGTTTCAGTCATCATCCTGCCCGACAAGCTGTTTCCAGGGCCCGTGGATGCCTTCTTCCGTTACGCCGAAGTAATAGCGCAGGCCTTCGGGGGTGCGCTGAACGAAATCATAGCGCATGTTCTTCCCCTGCTTCTGCTGGCGAAGGAGGCCCATGCTGCCCAGCCAGTGAATATTCGCCTGTGACAGATCGGCAGGCAGTCCGGCATAGCTGGTGATGGCATAATGCCACAGCCGCCGGGCTGAGGAACGGGTCACATTCTTGACCACATTGCCGTTGCGCAGATCGCGCACGGTGTAATACCGCCCGCCGTCGCGCTCTTCCACATCGACTACTTCAACGCCTGTGCGGGGCGGCGGATTCTCCTCTTCCACGCTGCTGTCGATGCGCGCTTCGGCGGCCGCGCCAGAGGGCACAGCCGTATTCCCCGCCTCCTGAAATTCAACCGCTGGTCGGGCGTTCTTGGGGCTGCGCAGCACCAGCCCCACAATTTCATCGCGCACCGCCAGACCGGTTTCGGCCTCCGAGCGGACGTAAATCTTGTTGTCGTCCACGGCATAGGGCGGGTCATCGCCGCGCGGCACCAGCACACGCACGATTTTCTTCCCGCCGGTATCGTGGATGTCCAGAGTGCACTGCAGCGGAGGGCTGATGCGGTTGCTGATCTCTTTCTCGAGCTGGGCGAGGGCGTGTTCCGGATCGGCCACACCAGGGACCGGTTTCTTCGGGTCGGCCGTGATGCCCACGTACAGCGTACCGCCGTTCGTGTTGGCAAAGGCGCACACATCGGCGATAATCGCGTAGCGCTTCCCACCGCGCACGGTCATACTCTCGTGGAAGTCCTGAATGATATTCGGACCTTCCTCCTGAGCGGCGCGAATAAAATCGTAGGCGGGTTCGGCGGTATGGCGGTGCGGCCGCGTGCGGGCAAAGTCATTGCTCTCAAACAGGTCGACCAGGGCTTCAAAGGTGATCTCGGGCAGCAGCACATCGGTCGCCCGGTCGCCCACCCCCAGGTTTTTCTTGCGGGTGGGGTCGGTCAGCAGCCGGTGCGCGTCTGAGCCCTGGATGCAGTGCATGCGCCGCGGATATTCGGGCTTGGTCCCGTTGAAAAATGCGGCCGTGCTGCGGCTCCCTTTCTGCTCCAGGTCGGTCACCTCCAGAGCGTGCAGGTTGGGGTCCTGGGTGTAGGCAATTTTGGTCTGCCCGCCGAAGGCAAACCCGCGCATGGCCACGCCGTTGCTCGAATTGGCATGAGCGGCGATCACCAGACCGCCGGCTTCATTGATCAGGCGGTAAGCCGTGAGCACATCGCTCGATGCGCCGATGGATGGTGATCCGTCGTCGAGCTGGTCGGGCGGGATCTTCAAATCCAGCAGCAGGTGCTCGATTTCGCGCACCGGTTTATGAGGAGGGAAAATCCCAAGGATGTGAAAACCAAAGGTGGCCGTAAATTCAAAGCCGGGCAGGACAAGGATCTTCTGCAGCAGGCGCCGGTATTCATTCAGGCGCGCCTGCTCCTCCGGCAGCAAACGGTTCAATTTTTCCAGCAGCTCCAGTTGGTGGATTTCTTCCTGCATCCCGCGGTAGCCGGCCACTGTGTTGTGATCGGCAAAAGCAATAATATCCAGGCCGCGCGTCTCCGCGCGGTGCAGGATATCGAGATAGGAAACTCCCGGTTGTTGATAATCACTGGAGGCTGGAGTGTGGATATGTAAATCAATCGTACACCACTGCATGGGTGAACGGTTGCGTTTTCTAGCCATTCTCTAAGCCTCTAATAACTCTTGCATCTGTTCAATCAATTCTTCGGGCATGTACGGCTTCATCGCAAACCCGTCGGCTCCGGCGCGCAGGCATTCGGTCCTCATATCCATACCGGAGGACATCAATACCCGGGTGTGTTTCAAATTCGGGTCTGAGCGAATTGCACGCAGCAAATCCAGCCCGTTGAAGCTTCCCAGTTGAACGTCGAGCAGAACCAGGGCTGGCTTTTCTTGCCGTACAACCCCCAGTAAATCTTCTAAGCGGCGGTCTCCCTCAATGGGGACAGGTTCATACCCCTCGAACTCCAGCAAAGTCGACAGGAGAGAGAGCATGGTGGCATCATCTTCAACCAGAACCACCTTATACATGTGCCGCCTCGGTCTCTCCTGTTTGCGTCTCGGGGGCGGTCTCCGGGCTGCTGTCGGGTTCGAGCGCCGCTTTCAAAACATCATCCACGGTTTCAGCAAAGACAAAATGAATACCCTGGCGCACCTCTTCCGAGAGATCTTCCAGGTCCGGCTCGTTGCGCGCCGGCAGGATTACCGTCTTCAACCCGAAGCGGTGGGCAGCCAGGACTTTTTCCTTGATCCCGCCGACAGGCATCACCTGGCCTCGCAGCGTGATCTCGCCAGTCATCCCCACATCCGGGCGCACCGGTCTTCCTGAAATCAGGGAGACCAGGGCAACGGCGATGGTAACCCCGGCGGAAGGGCCGTCTTTCGGCTGGGCCCCGGCCGGAATATGCAGGTGGATATCGGACTTCTCGAAAAACTCCTCGGGCAGGCCCAGCTGCGCCGCGCGCGAGCGCACGTAAGATAGCGCCGCCCGGGAGGACTCTTCCATGACCGTACCCACGGAACCGGTGACCTGGAAACCTTTGCTGCCCGGCATGCGGGTGGCCTCGATGAACAGCACTTCGCCGCCCACCGGGGTCCAGGCCAGCCCGGTGGCAACACCCGGCGTGGAGGTGCGCAGGGCGATCTCCTCGCTGCCCAGGAAGCGCGGCCGCCCCAGGAATTCCTGCACCTTTTCGGCTGTTACCTCGACCTGCTCCGTCTCGCCCTCTGCGATCTTCGTCACCACCTTGCGGCAGACCGCCCCGATCTCACGCTCCAGATTGCGCACTCCGGCTTCGCGTGTGTAAGAACGGATCAGCTTCAACAGAGCCTCGTCGGTGATGTTCACTTCAGAGGGCCGCAGCCCGTTCTCGCGCACCTGCCGGGGGATCAGGTAGCCGCGCGCGATCTCCATCTTCTCCCGCTCGGTGTACCCCGAAAGATGGATGATCTCCATACGGTCGCGCAACGGGGCCGGGATGGGCTCGAGCAGGTTGGCGGTGGTGATGAACATCACCTGCGAGAGGTCGAAGGGCACTTCCAGGTAGTGATCGCGAAATTCGGAGTTCTGTTCCGGATCCAGCACCTCGAGCAGTGCAGAAGCCGGGTCGCCGTGGAAATCGAACACCAGCTTGTCCACCTCGTCGAGCATGTATACCGGATTGCGCGACTCCACCCGCCGCAGGGCCTGGATGATCCGCCCGGGCATGGCGCCGATATAGGTGCGCCGGTGCCCGCGGATTTCGGCTTCATCTCGCATGCCGCCCAGCGAGATGCGCACAAACTTGCGCCCCATGGCCCGCGCGATCGACCTGCCCAGCGAGGTCTTGCCTACGCCCGGAGGCCCGACAAAGCACAGGATCGCTCCTTCACGCACCCTGCGGATTTCATCCTCCTCCTCTGCTGCCAGCTCCTCCGCCCGTTCCTGGCGCAGTTTGCGCACGGCCAGATACTCCAGAATGCGTTCTTTCACGTCTTCCAGGCCGTAGTGGTCCTGATCGAGCACCTCACGGGCATGCTGGATGTCCAGGTTATCCTCTGTCTCCTTCGACCAGGGCAGCGAGACCAGCCAGTCCAGGTAGGTGCGGATCACCCCGTATTCCGCAGCAGCGGTGGGCAGGCGCGACAGGCGCTCCAGTTCGCGGCGGGCCTGGGCCTCCGCTTCGGCGGGCATTCCGCTGGCTTCGATCTTCTTGCGGAACTCTTCCACCTCGGCGGTCTGCTCGTCTCCCTCGCCCAGTTCACGCTGGATGGCTTTGAGCTGCTCGCGCAGGAAGTACTCGCGCTGGACCTTCTCGATCTCCGAACGGGCTTCGTTCTGGATTTTCTGCCCGATTTCCAGGATCTCCAGCTCGTGCGCCAGAATGCCGGTCAGCTTGTGCAGCTTCTCAGTGGCGGATTCGAGCTGCAGCAGCTCCTGGGCATCCTCCAGGTCCATGCGCTGGAAGTTGGCGATGGTGTACACCGTTTGCAGCGGATCGTCCAGCGCCAGCACAGAGGCGACCAGCTCACGCGGGATGGAGGGGATCAGTTCCGCAATGCGCTCGAACTGGCTGCGGGCGTTGCGCGCCAGGGCTTCCAGCTCAACGCCTTCTTCCACCACCTCCGGGGCAAGCCGGATGTGCGCTTTCAGATAGGGCTCTTCCTGGACGAACTCCCCCAGTTCGAAGCGGGCGATGCCCTGCACCACAAGGCGGATGGTGCCGTCGGGGGCGCGGAACATGCGGTGCACCATGGCAACGCAGCCCACCCGGTACAGTTCATCCGGGCCGGGGGTTTCCAGTTCGGGGTTGCGCGAGGCCACCAGGCCGATCATGCGCTCATCCCCATCCATCACATCGTCCACCAGGCGGATCGAGCGCGCCTGGCCAATGGTCAGCGGCACCGCGGTCTGTGGATACACGACCAGACCGCGCAGCGGCAGGATGGGGAGAACATCGGGAATACCGGATTTTTCGTTTTCCGGATCGTCCGTCTGCTCCGCAGACACTGCTTCACCTTGTTTTTGCATCAGGGGGGTAACCGGCTGCAGCAGAAGTTCATCCAGCCCGATGTCATTTTCGTACAGCCAGTGGATCATATCAAGGATGCTAGAATTCCATCGCGAAGCGGGCATGAGCAGATCCTGTGTAGAGCGGTATCGACCGGAGGGGGTTAGATTGCAGCAGCCTTCCGTCAATCCGGTTGACGAAGTTATCGGGGTTGTGGTTTGGGCAGAATGATGCGCAAAAATCCATTGGCATATACGGCGTGCACCTGTTCGATGAGCACATCGACGTTCAGATCCATCTCGAAACGGAATTCACCGAAGCGGATCTCCATCTGGTGGTAAGCACGCCGCTCGGGTATGTCGGAGCGTGAACCCCGCACCAGCAGCCTGCCGTCATTTAACTCGATGGCAAAGTCGTTTTCCCGGAGCCCGGCAACTTCCAGACGCACCACCAGCGCATCCGCTGTCTCGTAAATGTCGGCCGGCGGCTGCCAGACTGGTGTGTTCATGTAGAAGCGCCACACCCCGGAGTTTGGCTCCTGATAACGTAAATCTCCAGAGGAGAAGCTGTCTCTCCGCGAGGGCTCGGACTTCAGCTCGGCTACCATTTCGCGTACTCCTGCTTCATCATCGATCCCCTTCTGGCGCAGGCGATCCCTCTATCTGCCCTGGAAAGCGCACGCTGCTGCAAAACTGAACGCCGGGCGGGAGAAGGGATCGCGAGACGGCATAACCGTTTTCGGGAAGACCAGGGAAGTTCGGCCAGCGCCCCCGGCGAGATTCGAACTCACAACCTTGTGCTTAGAAGGCACCTGCTCTGTCCATTGAGCTACGGGGGCA
>JAAYXE010000166.1 GCA_012516075.1 Chloroflexota bacterium
ATCCTGAACGGGGCGCCCTACCCGGCTGCCCTGTACAGCGCCATCATCACCCGCACGCGCGCCGATATGGATGATCCTAATAAACGTATCTATAAGATCAATTACGTGCGGGCCGCGGTGATCAAGGCTTTCCTCATCCGAAAATACCGTCACCAGCCCAGCCATCCCCTGCAGGAGGTGCTTCGTATGTCACTCAATGAATCCTCTACCATACCGGCCTATGTTTTAGGGCGCCTGTTTGCTGTGCTGGAGAAAGTCCAGCAGGAAGCTGTGGGCAGCGTCAACGCCAGCATCAAAGACCGCTACTTTACTTCCGCCTGCGCCACGCCGGCCACGACGTTCCCCGTTCTGCTGCGCCTCTCCCAGCACCACATCGCCAAGGCGCAGTACGGCTATACACGAGACCGCCAGATCCGGGATCTTCTGGATATGCTCGATGTCGATAACCAGCCCTTCCCGGCACACCTGACCCTGGATGAACAGGGCCTGTTTATCCTGGGGTATTACCATCAGCGAGCAGCCTTCTACAAGAAAGCCGATCCAACTGCAGAAACCGCCACCCCTGTTGAAGCTCAATAATCTGACCGGAAGGAGACCTGATCATGTCCTCACCTATCACCAACCGTTATGATTTCGTCCTGCTGTTTGACGTGGAGAACGGCAATCCGAACGGCGACCCGGACGCGGGCAACATGCCCCGCATCGACCCCGAGACCGGTCACGGCATCGTTACGGACGTATGTCTGAAGCGCAAGGTTCGCAATTACGTGGAACTTTGCAAACAGGACGCTCCAGGCTACCGCATCTATATCAAAGAAGGCGTGCCGCTCAACCAGAACCATGAAGAAGCCTATAAAGCGCTGGACCTGGATCCGAAAAATGCTAAACTTTCCGATGTTGAAAAGGCCCGCCGCTGGATGTGTGTCAACTTTTTTGATGTGCGCACCTTTGGCGCCGTGATGAGCACGGAGATTAACTGCGGGCAGGTGCGCGGGCCGGTGCAGCTCAACTTCTCGCGCAGCCTGGATCCGATCGTTCAGCAAGAAGTAACCATCACGCGCCAGACTGTTACGCGCATCGAGGATGCCGGTAAAGAGCGCACTATGGGCCGCAAACACATCGTCCCCTACGGTCTGTACCGCGGCGAGGGATACATCTCGGCCCGCCTGGCGAACGACCCTGCCAAAGGCACCGGCTTCTCGGAAGAAGATCTGGAACTGCTTTGGGAGGCGCTGGTCAACCTATTCGAGCATGACCGCTCGGCTGCCCGCGGCAAGATGGCCACCCGCAAGCTGTTCGTTTTCAAGCACGAGAGCGAGCTGGGCACCGCCCCTGCGCACAAACTCTTCGACCTGATTCGTGTAAAGCGCTGCGAAGGCGTGGCTGTGCCGCGCAGCTTCGAAGATTACGAGGTGTCCGTCGACCGCGAGGCGCTTCCGGCAGGGGTTGAGTTGATCGAAATGGTATGACCGCTGAATATCCGCCCGAGGAATGGCTCCCGCTTTCGGGCATACAGCACTTTATGTTCTGCCGGCGGCAGTGGGCGCTGATCCATATCGAGCGCCAGTGGCAGGAAAATGCGCTCACTGCCGAAGGCAGGCTGCTGCACAACCGGGTAGACGACCCCTTCTTCACCGAAAAGCGCAAGGGGGTGATCGTTGCCCGGTCGGTGCCGGTTGCCTCCCCGCGGTTGGGCCTGCAGGGGGTATGTGACGTGGTCGAGTTCACTGCATCCCCCGGCGGCGTAGCTTTGCCGGGGCGGGATGGGCACTACCTTCCCGCCCCGGTGGAGTACAAACGCGGACGCGAAAAACACGATCCCATTGACGAAGCTCAGTTGTGCGCCCAGGCAATGTGCCTGGAAGAGATGCTTGCTGTGGAAATACCGGTTGGTTACCTCTATTACGGCCAGACTCGTCATCGTGTGACGGTAGAACTCAGCGCAGAACTACGCAAGCTGGTGCAGCAGGCTGCGGTCGAAATGCACGCCTATTACCGCCGGGGGCATACACCGCGCGTCAGGACTTCAAAAGCCTGCCGCTCCTGTTCACTGGTCGATATCTGCCTGCCCGCGCTGCAGGATAAAGTCATCCCGGCTTCGGAATATATCCGTAAGCAGATTGATGATGCCTGAGAAATGAAAAAACTGGGGAATATACTCTATGTGACCACCCCCGAAGCCTATTTATCTCTAGACGGTGAGAATGTGGTGGTCAAGAAGGAAGATAAGCCGGCCATGCGGCTGCCGCTGCACAACCTGGAAAATATTGTTTGTTTTAATTATCCGGGAGTCAGCCCCGCCCTGATGGGTGCCTGTGCAGAGCGTAACATAGGGTTGGCCTTTTTACAGCCCGGCGGGCGGTTCCTCGCACGCGTCAGTGGACGGGTTAATGGTAATGTTCTACTGCGTAAGAAGCAGTATGAACTGTCCTGGCAGGAGGATACCCGTCGCAGTATTGCAGCGGGCTTTCTCCTGGGCAAAATCGCCAACAGCCGCAAAGTGATCCAGCGCGGCGTGCGTGATCATACTCTTTTGGTAGATGGGCCTGCTTTACGTGCTGTGTCTGCTAGCCTGAAAGAATTGCTCGGAGCTGTGCAGGATGCCAAATCACTGGACGTGCTGCGCGGTCTGGAAGGCAGCGCGGCAAGGCTGTATTTCAGCGTATTTGGCGAGTTGATCCTGCAGCAGAAGGAGCACTTTTTCTTTGAAGAGCGCTCCCGCCGGCCGCCGCTGGACAATATGAATGCCCTGTTATCCTTTCTTTACTCTCTGCTGTCCATGGAAGTGGCCTCGGCCCTGGAAGCCGTCGGACTGGACCCGTATGTGGGCTTTTTGCACGCCGACCGCCCCGGCAGGCCTTCTCTTGCGCTAGATTTAATGGAAGAACTCCGCCCGGTCTTCGCCGACCGGCTGGCTCTTTCACTGGTGAACCGCAAACAGATCAGCGGGAAAGGATTCTTCCGTAAGGAAAGCGGGGGGATTATCATGGACGACGACACGCGCAAAACGGTAATTACAGCCTGGCAGTCGAGGAAACAGGAGGAGATCGTACATCCTTATCTTAAAGAAAAGATCGCGTTTGGCTTAATCCCACATGTGCAGGCCATGCTGCTGGCGCGATATTTACGGGGAGATCTGGACGCTTATCCGCCGTATTTCTGGGGTTGAACAGGAGGAACTTCCCATGATGGTTGTGATCACGTACGATGTCAACACAGAGACCGAAGCCGGGAAGAAGCGCCTTAGAAAGGTGGCCAAACAATGTCAGAACTACGGGCAGCGTGTGCAGAATTCGGTCTTTGAATGCCTGGTCGACGCCGGGCAGTTGAAACATTTGAAACACCGCCTGACAGAGCTGATCAACCCCGAGAAGGACAGCTTACGGTTCTACTATTTGGGGAATGAATGGCGCAACCACGTGGAGCATATCGGTGCCAAACCCATCCTGGACCTTGAAGGGCCACTGATTGCCTGAAACGGCCTGTTTGCGAACCTGATGTGAACATTGGCGTAAGGAGAGTTTCGCAGTGTAAACGACGCAGTTAATATACATAAAATAAAGGTCCTTGAAGAAGGAGTAGGTGAAAATCGCGTTCCGGCGCCAGATATGTGGTGCTGGAGGTGTAGATACGGCATATGTTGCAGTCGCTCCCCGCACGGGGGGCGTGGATTGAAACGGCGTATAGGTATAAGGATGGAAGGCGCCGAAGATGTCGCTCCCCGCACGGGGGGCGTGGATTGAAACGTATCCGTATGCATCCAGTTAGGGCTAAAGTCAGTCGCTCCCCGCAC
>JAAYXE010000167.1 GCA_012516075.1 Chloroflexota bacterium
ATAGTAATAAGGCGTTGACGAGGAAGCCGCTATCGAAAGACATGATCATGATTTCGAAAAAGAAATTGCGGTTGATAATCGACCAGATGTCCTCTCGACCGTCGATCACCGCCTGGAAGAACTCTGCCGGATCGGTATAGCCCTGCGACACCAACTGGGCGAGCTGGTCCGAGGTCAAGGAAGGCCCAACCAGCATTGCCAGGACCGAAGCGCCATTCCCCAGCATGCTTTCGGCATTGGTCAAGCCGCTCTCGACCGGATGCAAAGCCATAAAGAAGAGTGTGGCAGGCGAGGGCAGCACGACGATGTTGCCAGTGGGGGTCTGGTAGCGGTGATAGGTGGCGTCCAGATCGATCACCAGACCACCTGGCAGCGTGATGTCCATCCAATCCGCCGGCTCGGATACCGTCCCGAGGTCGGTCAGCTGGTCCCAGGCAATCGAACCATCCGGGTTAAGAAAATCACCCCAGGGTGAGTCGCCTTCGTCCGCCTGGGCAGCCTGAGTAGGCACAACCAGAGCGGCAAGGAAAGAAATCAGGAGGAGAAACCGGATGGTCTTCACGGCTGGCCTCCGTCTGTCGAAAATGCCTGGAGCTCTTCTTCGGTCAGAAAGCGCTCGAATTTCCAGGTCCCACTTTCTTTGATCACCAGGGCCAGGGCGGGAAAATCCGTGATGGGTTCTTTCTGCATCGGCCAGGGTGATGAGAGCTGCATATTCAAGCGCCAGATCTGCATGGGGGCATTATCGCGGGTGCTGGCGACCTGCTCCTGGACTTTTCCCTGGGCGGAGACTTCCACGGTGGTAATGGTCTTCCCCTCTTCGAGCTGGCTCCACAAGTTGGGAACGATGACATTCTGGTAGACGATACAGCCGGCCTGGGTGCTCACTGAACACAACCGATCCAGCCACTGCTGTTGGCCCGCTGCGTAATCCACTGTGTAAAATGCTCTGGCGCCGGCAAGAGCAGCATCCCTGGCTGCGGCATCCCCGGCTTCCGATTGGTCAACCGATGGAGAAGTGGTTGTGACAGCCTCACCAGCCTGCGCCAGAGAACCGCCGTAGAGCTGCGGGGCGAACCAGATCGCCGCCGCGACCAGGCCAATCAAAACCAGACCGAGGATGATATAGCGCTTTGGTATGACGATTTCGTTCACGATGCCACCTCCAGTCTTGCTAGAAAACAAAAAACGCCACCGCTGCATCCGCTCCCAAGCGAATGCCACGTGTGGCGCATTGGTCGACCAACGATTACCAGAAAGACTACTTCAGTCTCCCTGGCCTTGCCATCCCGCACGAGGGCAGAAGGGCAAACGTTTCGAAAACTGGCCTATTTCGTTGTGATTATTAGTTTACACTATTTCGCCTATTTGTCAACCCTTGTTTGGTTTAAGGTTTGCTAACAGCAGACAGGGATGGTGCCGGCAGATTGCACTCGGGCATGACCGTGGGCAGGTGTTGGGTGACCCAGGCTTCCCAGGAGACATCCTCCACCAGCCGCCACCAGACGTCGGGCGCGTCGACCCAGCCGATATCCTTGGGGATCGACGGATCCGGCTGCGTATGCCTGGCGAGATAGCTCTCCGGGTAGATGCCGACGTAGGTGTACAAAGCCGG
Organism: Chloroflexota bacterium; assembly: GCA_012516075.1. Taxonomy (GTDB): domain Bacteria; phylum Chloroflexota; class Anaerolineae; order Anaerolineales; family UBA4823; genus JAAYXE01. The sequence goes on from JAAYXE010000167.1 coordinate 1,616, forward strand.
GTAAAGCGGCACCGCGATTGCAAAGCTGGTGAAGTGCATCTGCTGGCACTTCGCTGGAAGATCGCGAATAGCGCCGATCCGTTCACGCACGAACTGCCAGTAGGTCATGCCGTCCGCGCTGGCAAGCTGCATGGGCTGGGAGCCTCGGTACGCCACGAAGGCAACAAAAACCAGCCCGGCGATCAGGACAAGCGCCAGGAGCAAACGGACGAATATTCCAAGGGCAGAAAAAACTGAACGGATCATCGGTAACTCTAAAAATCAATTTTACAACCAATTGTCAACAACGTTCGTCCGATTTAACACAGTAAAAATTACCAGACTGGTTCAATCCCTCCTTAAGCCGTTACCCCGGTTTATACCTGGTGTGTTCGGGGTTTATACCAGGGGGTTTGAACCACGCTATTTTGGCAGCATTATTGAAAATATTTCTTATTCATCCAGCGGGCTGCGCACGGCTAAGCCGCCCCGTTGCAGGACATGGGTGTAAACCATGGTGGTCCTCACGTCTTTGTGACCCAGCAACTCCTGCACGGTGCGGATGTCATAATGCGCCTCAAGCAAATGGCTGGCAAAACAGTGGCGCAAGGTATGCGGGCTGACCGGCTTTGAGATCCCGGCAAGGCGCGCTGCCTGGCGGATCGCTTTCTGTAAGCCGCTTTCATCCAGATGATGACGGCGGACTATGCCGTTACGCGGATCTACCGAGAGGCGATGGGCTGGAAAGACATATTGCCAGCCCCATTCCTTGTTAGCATGGGGATACTTCCGCTCAAGAGCATAGGGCAGGTAGACTGCGCCATAGCCTTTTGCCAGATCTTCCTCATGGGTCCGTTTGACTATTCGTAAATGGTCTTGAAGCGGCTCGATCAGGCTTTCAGGGAGGATGGTGATCCGATCTTGCTCGCCTTTTGCATCCCGCACGGTGATCGTGCGGTAATGAAAATCAATATCCTTCACCCGCAGGCGGAGACACTCCATCAAGCGCAAGCCGGAGCCGTAGAGCAGGCGCGCCATCAACAGATACAAGCCGGATAGATGGGCAAAAACCTGCTGTACCTCATCCCTGGTCAAGACAGTCGGCAGGCGCTTAGGCTTTTTAGCGCGCAGAGCTTGTGGGGGAAAAGAGAACTCTTTCTGCAAAACCTCCCGAAAGAGGAACAATAACGCACTGTAAGCTTGATTCTGGGTGGAGGCAGCCACATCTTCATCCACCGCCAGATGGGTGAGGAAGGCTTCGATTTCTGCGCTGCCCATTTCATTGGGGTGGCGTTTGTCATGGAAGAGGATAAACCGCTTGATCCAATCCACGTATGCCTGTTCGGTGCGTAAGGAATAATGTTTCCGCCGCAGGGTATCCCGCACCTGATCGAGGAGCTTTCTGGGTGGGGGCAAAGCTTGAGCTGCCATACGATTAGACGACGATGACAATGGAGAGAAAATTACTACAATATTAGCAAGAAAGGAAATTCGGCGCCAGAGGAATGATAATTGAAATATACGGGGGAATTCCGCAAAAGTCAACGATTTGGAGGAATATAAGGTTTCCGTCTAAGACGAAGTTCGGAAGGAAAAGGACGATTCCGCATAATTAATAGTTGGGCTGTTGTATCCACGCTCATTATCGCAAGAAGGAGACGAAAAAATGAAAGACTCACTGCGAGTATCTCTGTTTATAGACTCTGCGCCCTGAAAACCACCCGCTTGAGCGGGTGGATGAAAGGGCGAATGTAAAAGCTGTGTGTTCGCAGAATTGAAACGTTTGAGCTATAATCGTCTATTAAATATGGTCATCCTAAAAGCGATGAAGTACCGAATCTATCCGACGAAGGCACAGGCTGAACTGTTGGAAAAGCAGTTTGGTTGTGCGCGGTTTGTATACAATCGTTTTCTGGCGGTGCGGAAGGAATACTACCTCACCCACAAGGATGACCCGCAGAAGAATGGGTTGAATTACTACGATACTGCCGCCCAACTGAAGGAATTGAAAAAGCAACCCGAATACGCTTGGTTGAAGGAAGCTCATTCACAGGTACTTCAACAGTCGCTCATGAATCTGGACAGGGCGTTTCAGAACTTCTTCGCCAAGCGCGCCAAGTACCCCAGGTTCAAGCGCAAGCATGGGGTTCAGTCCATCCGTTTTCCGCAGTATTTTTTCGTTCTCGAAAAGCATATCTCCGTTCCAAAAATCGGCAAG
>JAAYXE010000018.1 GCA_012516075.1 Chloroflexota bacterium
CGCCGTTGCGCGAATCTTCGATTACCAGGCATTCATCGGGCTGCAGCCCCGTCTTTGAGAGCGCCAGGTTGTAAATTTCGGGGTCGGGCTTTTTCTTGCTGACCACATCGCCGGCCAGCACAAAATCGAAGCGGATATCCTTCAACATGCCGTAAGCGATCGCCTGCGCGGCGCGCTCATTCGATGTGGTGCAGATCCCTAAAATAAGCCCCGCATCCATGATTTCCTTCATGATGCGGAGAACCCCAGGGCGGAGCGGCAGCGTGCCGCTTTCGATCAGCTCGATAAAGCGGCTGGTCTTTATGCGGTGCATCTCACGGATGAGCTCGTCTTCTTCCTCGGGCTTAATCTCCCGGCCGAAACCGCGCGTGTGCAGGTGGTGCTTCATCCGCTCTTTGCCGCCCCCGATCTGCAGCAGCTCGTGATAGTAGTCTTCATCCCACTCGACGTCAAAACCCATCTTCCGAAAGGTATCGTTGAACGCCACGCGATGGCCATCGCGCTCAGTGTCGATAATCACCCCATCCTGGTCAAAGAATACGGCTTTGATTTTAGACATGACTTCTCTCCTGGATCAGGCTTTTCCGGCGCTGCCGAGCAGATCGATCCAGCGCCCTACCACGGCGCGGGTTGCATCTTTGACCACTGCATCAATTTTCCCCGGGTCGTACTCATCCCGGCGATTTGAAATATATTCATAGGTGGTGTCGATCAAAGTGTGCTTCAATTCTGTCGAGACGTTGAACTTGGCGCCGCCCATTTCCAGCAGCTTCTGGATATATTCTTCGGGCAGCCCGGTGCCCCCGTGGACCACCAGCGGAGTTTTGACGCCGTTCCCGTTCAACATCTGGTTGATCTTCCCCAGGCGCTCAAAATCGATCTTGGGGTTCTTCGTCTTATACACCCCGTGGGCGGTACCGATAGCCGGTGCAAAGATATCCACGCCGGTTCGCTCGACAAACTCAACCGCCTGAACCGGGTTCGCCAGGGCCGCTTCATCTTCAGCGACGATGATCTGATCCTCCACGCCGCCCACGGTCCCCAGTTCGCCTTCCACGGAGATATTGCCCGCCGAGTGGCAGTAATCGACGACCTTTTTTGTCTCGCTAATATTGTCCTCAAATGGCAGTTTCGAGGCGTCGATCATGATATTGGTGTATCCGGAGTCGGCGCATTTCATGCAGTACTCGACGTCCGTGCAGTGATCCAGGTGCAGGCAGACCGGGACAGGCGCCGATTCCGCCAGCGTCCGGTAGATGGCTACCAGAACATCCCGGCCCAGGAATTTTGAAGGCTTGACGGAAGTCTGGATGATGACCGGCGCACGTTTTTCAACAGCCGCCTCCACCACGGCTTCCATCTGGACCAGACTGGTGATATTGAAGGCGCCGATGGCATATTTCTCGCGGGCTGCCTCAACCATGATTTCGCGCGCGTTGACGATGGACATTCCCCACCTCCAGTGGTGTCAAATCCTCAGAAATGGATACCTGCCGCGATAGAATGCTACTCCGGCCAGAAAACATGCGCTAACCCAAGTTCGGCAGCAAACAGGCAGCTAAGATAGCTGCCACTCCGGCCGGCGGGGTGGATGCGCGGAGGTCCCGCGCACCCGGTTGGTTATCCAGCGAGGTTAGAAAATGCGGATGGCCACTTCGGCCGGGGCAGCCAGCAGATCTTCCAGTTCGGGATCCAGCTTAACCAGGGTCAGGGAGAAGCCGGCCATTTCCAGCGAAGTGCAGTACTCGCCGACATAGCTGCGCTTCACCTTCATCCCGCATTTCTCGACCAGCTCGTGAGCATGCCCGTAGAGCAGGTACAGCTCGGAAATTGGCGTGCCGCCCATGCCGTTGATCATCAGCGCAACTTCGTCGCCAGCCTCATACGGAAGGTCGCTGCGCACGGCTTCGAACAGCTCGTCGACAATCTGGTTGGCGGGCGCCAGTTTCACACGCTTGCGTCCCGGTTCACCGTGGATGCCGATGCCCATTTCCATCTCATCTTCCGCCAGGGTGAAGATTGGGGAGCCCTTGCCCGGAGGCGTGCAGCCTGTCAGGGCCATACCCATGGTGCGGGTCACCGAGACAACCCGGTTGCCCAGCGCTTCCAGCTCTTCCAGGCTTGCGCCTCTTTCGGAGGCGGCGCCGACGGCCTTGATCACGAAGAAGTTGCCGGCCACACCGCGGCGGCCTACCGTATACAGGGAATCTTTCACAGCCACATCATCGTTGATCACGACGGTGCGCACTTCGATTCCGTCCGCCTCAGCCATCTCGCGACCCATTTCGAAGGACATCGTGTCGCCGGTGTAGTTGTTCAGCAGGTGCAGCACACCCTTTGGACCCGCAACCAGCTTGGTGGTCTGGTAAACGAAGTCGGCCGGCGGCGCAGCGAACACATTGCCCGGGCAGGCTGCATCGAGCATGCCTTTACCCACGATCATCACATGCGCCGGCTCATGCCCCGATCCCGACCCCTGCATAATCGAGACCTTGTCGTCTCGGGGGATGTCGGTGCGCATGATCAGGTTGTAATCGGGAATATATTTCAGAGTCGTCGGGTTGGCCAGGGCGATGCCCTTCAGCATCTCGGGGACAAAGTCCTTGGGGTCGTTCACAAACTTCTTCATTTCCTGCTCCTTTCAAATCTCAAGCGAAAAGGTTATTCCTTCCAGGCCTTGCTGACGGCCTCGAGAATAACGGCCACAGCAACGGCGCCGGCGTCCAACGTTCCAATACTGCGTTCGCCTGTGTAAGCCGCTCGTCCCTTCTTGGCGATCATCGAGCGGGTGGCCTCGGCGCATTCCCGGGCGACCACAGCAGCTTCTTCCAGGGCAGTCTGGGTATCTTTCCCCTCGTTGAATGCCTTTTCGAGGGCATCCACCGCTGGCACCAGAGACTCCAGATAGGTCTTGTCGCCCAGATCGCAGTTGCCCCGCTTTTTGATGCCTTCAATGGCCGAGCGGAACATGGCAATCACATCGGAGCGGGTAACTTCCTCCTTTGTCCCCAGCGTCATGCCGGCTCGCAGGAAAGCCGTCCCCCAGATAGTGCCAGAAACACCTCCCACGGCACTGACAATCGTCGAGGAAACCTTTTTAAGAAAGTTGCCCGGCAGGCTGTGGTCCATGTTGTCCCATTCACTCAGGACCTTTTCAAAGCCGCGGGCAATGGAGTAACCGAAATCGCCATCACCGACAACGCCGTCCAACTCGCTGAAGTAAGCCTCGTTCTCGAGAACCGTATCAGCAATCACCCGTACGACAAATTCTGTGCCTTTTTTCATGGCGCTTCCCTTCAGGAAATGAATAAAAAATCTGCAGAGGGCCTGTTATCAGGAGACCTTCTACCGGTCCGGTGAGAAGGGATCTTCCTGCATAACCGGCGCATCGTCTGCTCCGGGCAGGAGCTCTCCCATAGCATACAGCCTGATCCTGATCAGGTCCGGGCGGGAGGCGCGCGCGTATAACTGGCCTTCAGCGTCAATCTGGATGACTCCACAATCACGGGCAGCCGTTCCTCCCCGCGCCGCACAGCGGCTTATGGCGGCGCGCAGAACCCTTAAGGGACACACACGCGCTGGCGAGGCCCTGTGATCAAACCGGTCGAAACGCTATTCTTTTTTCAGCCTGACGATAAAGCAGCGATGAGAATGGATAATGATGAAGATGAGGAATATGAATTTAGCGGTCGAGTACTACGGTCAGCCGGTACCTGTCCCCACGGTTGTAACAGTAAGTAAACTCGACGGGCGTACCGTCATCGAGCAGGACGGTGCGCTCTTTGTAAAGAATCGGAACGCCGTCCTCGACCTCGAGCAGCCTGGCGATCTCGTCGCCTGCTTCGCGGGCTTCGATGCTCTGGACGGCGCGCTTTACCCGGAACCCGTAGGATTCAAAGATATCCCACAGATGGTTCGTTTCCAGGTTTTCCTGCAGCAGCTGGGGGAACAGCTTATAGGGTACATATGCATCGTGGAGCGTAATGGGCAGTTCACTGGTATACCGCAGGGTGTAGACCCGGATGACCAGATCCCCCTCCTCAAGAGAAAGCGAACGGGCCACCTTAAGTTTGGCAGGGATAACTTCCGCAGCCAGCAGGCGGACCTTTAAGTCGATCCCCTCTTTTCTCGCCATCTCGATGAAATTGGTCAGGTGCGTGTGATCCCGCTCGACGTGCGGCTGGGCGACAAAAGTCCCCACCCCATGCCGGCGGTAGAGCAGGCCTTCGTCGATGAGATCAGAAATTCCCTGGCGGACGGTCATGCGGCTGACCCCAAATCTGGCTGCGAGTTCATCTTCTGAGGGCAGCTTCTGCCCCGGCAGCAGAACCTTATTCAGAATATCGTCCTGGATTGCTTTGCGGATCTGAACGTAGAGTGGGATTCCGTCTGCTTTGCTCAAAACACCCATGTCGCACCGTATTCACCACAAGAGAATCGATAAAGGCGTCGTCCCTGCCAGTCGTATATACCTCTTTTCCGCGTTGTGTAGACCTCTAAATCTTATATGAAAAATGGCTCGCTGTCAATAAGTAATCGCCTGATTTGCTCGCTTGACTTTCCCCCCGATTCTGCTAAGATGTATATACGTCTATAAGACATCGCTCCCCAACGCGCCTGCAGCACAGCCCTCTGTTCCCTGGCAGGCCCTTCATGGCCTTTCACCATTACCTTCACCGCCGTTCCTGAAGAGCGTAATGGTCAGGGTTTGAACCATCCTGGTTGAAAGGCAGGTCCCATGTCTCCCGTATATGAACATGAAACGATTATCGACCGTCTCCTGCAGACGGCGCCCGGTCTGGAGGTCTGGTGGGATTCATCCCCGCTGGTCTATTCACACTGGAGCGAAAGCCTGATCGCCGGCGCCCCCGCTGGGCAGCAGCAGACCCTGGCGGCGCAGCTGCGCCGCCTGTATGATCCATCCAACAGTGCGGCCACCCTGTTCACCGGCGTGACCACCAACCCGCCCCTTTCCTACCAGGCCATCCAGGCGGACCCGGCACGCTGGACAGCCTGGGTCGAAGCATTCGCCCGCAGCCACCCCGATCTGGATGCCAGACAGGTGGCCTGGGAGCTGTACAAGGAAATTGTGCGTCTGGGCGCACGCGAATTTCTCCCCGTTTACGAGCGCACCGATTTCAGATACGGTCACCTGTCGGCACAGGTCAACCCCTACGACTGCTATTCTGAGGAACGCATGCTGGGCCAGGCCCTGGAATTGAGCAGCCTGGGGCCGAATATCGCCATCAAGATCCCCGGCACGTATGAAGGCGTGCAGGTCATCCGTGAGCTGACCGCCCGGGGCGTCTCCACGAACTGCACGTCCGGCTACACCGTCCCCCAGTTTATCGCTGTGGCGGAGGCCGTGCAGGCCGGCCTGCTGGAAGCGCGCGTGCGGTGCACGGACCTGACCGGCTGGCGGTCGGTGATCACTTACATGAGCTCGCGCTGGGAGAGCGCGGCGGCGTTCATCGAGCAGGCGCGGGAGGCGGGGGTGGAATTGAGCCCGGAGGATATCCGCTGGGCCGGCGTGGCTGTCTTCAAGAACGCCTACCGCATTTTCAGGCAGCGGGCGTATCCCAGCAAGCTGCTGATCTGCTCCCTGCGCCTCGGCCCGCAGGTGGGAGGAGAGATGCGCTGCTGGCATGTCGAGGAGACGGCCGGAGGGCAGGTGATCTTCACCCTGCCGCCGCCCTTTTTAACCGACCTGTTTACCCGGGTCCCTGATCTGAAGTTCGAGCCGCGCATCCGCAGTGAGGTCCCGGCGGATGTCATGGCCCGCCTGCGCAAAGTGCCCTATTTCAACGCCGGGTACGAACCTGACGGACTGACGCCCCGGGAGTTCAACCGCATACCGGCGCTGCTCAGCACGATGAAGCAGTTCCAGGGCGCCATGGATAAAATCGCCGGCTTCACGTCTGAAACCCTCAGTGCCGCAAAAACGGCCGCCATGCCGGCGTGAGCTGTCGACGGCGCGCACGCAGATAGGCAAGCTTAATAGTCAGAGCAGCAGGCTTCGCATGCCCGGTCGAAGGCTGCCCAGCGCCCCCAGGCCGCTTCGCCTGCAGGCGGAAGGACCCGTGCTGCCGCGCGGGTTATCACCGTCTCCAGACCCCAGACCAGCTCAGCCAAAGAGACCGCCAGCTGCCAGGCGGTCTCCACTTCTTTTAAAAGCAGACTTTACCGCTCAGAAAACAGGCGGTTATAATCGGCCCAGAGGGAGATAAATGGGAAATCTCAACAGCGCGCGGACCGACACTGAACAGCTCCGGAAACGCAACCGCGAACTATCCATACTGAACACCATCGCCCAGGCGCTCAACCGTTCGGTCGACCTGGACCAGGCGCTGCAGTCCGCTCTGGCGCTGGCCGCCGGGCTGCTCGACCTCAACACCGGCTGGGTCTGGCTGCTGGACGAGACCAGCGGCGAACCGTATCTGGCTGCCGCGCAGAACCTGCCGCCCGGACTTGCTAACAATCCAAAACGCATGGAAGGCCGCTGTTACTGCCTGGATACTTTCCGCGCAGGCGACCTGAACGGGGCGGCTAATGTCAATGTGCTCACCTGCACCCGCCTGAAAGCCCTCGTCGACGGCACCGGCGGGCTGCGCTACCACGCCAGCATCCCGCTCTACGCCCACGGTAAGAAGCTCGGCGTGCTCAACCTGGCCAGCGGCGACTGGCGCGAGCTCTCCCCTGAGGATCTGCGCCTGCTCTACACCCTGGGCGACCTGCTGGGCATCGCCGTGGAGCGGGCGCGCCTGTTCCGCCAGAGTACGGAAATGGGCGCCCTGCAGGAGCGCAACCGCCTGGCACGTGAAATCCACGACACCCTCGCGCAGGGCCTGGCCGGCATCGCCCTGCAGTTAGAGACCGCCGATGTGCTGCTCGAGTCCGGGCAGCTCGAAGGCACGCGTCAGGCCATCCAGCAGGCGCTTGCCCTGGCGCGCGCCAGCCTGGAAGAAGCCCGGCGTTCCGTCCTCGACCTGCGCGCGGCGCCCCTCGAAGGCCGCAGTCTGACGGAAGCGCTCACCCGCCTGGTGGAAGAGTTCAACGCCCGGCACCCGATTCAACTGAGCCTGGAGGCCACCGGTGCCGGGCATCCCCTGCCGGCCAACATCGAGACCGGGCTGTACCGCATCACACAGGAAGCACTCGCCAACATCGCCCGCCACTCGGGGGCGAAGCATGCCCACCTGGCCCTGACCGTCAGCCCGGGTGAAGTCCGGCTGAGCATCTCGGATGACGGGCGCGGCTTCGATCCGGGGCGCCTCTCGGGCGGCGGCTACGGCCTGGTGGGCCTGAACGAGCGCGCCCACCTGATGGGCGGCAGCCTGGAGCTGCACAGCAGCCCGGGGCTGGGCGCACGCGTCGATGTTCACATCCCCCTGACTCACAGGAACACCGTGACATGAGCGCTCCCATCCGCATCCTCGTCGCCGACGATCACCCGGTTGTGCGCGACGGGCTGGTGGCCATGCTCAGCACCCAGCCCGATTTCGAAGTGGTAGCCCAGGCGTCTAACGGCAGGGAGACCATCGAAAAGGCGGCCTCCTACCAGCCGGACGTTCTGCTCGTCGACCTGGAGATGCCTGAGGTCGACGGCGTCGAAGCCCTGCAGGTGCTGCACGAACGCTACCCCCGCATGCGCGCCATCGCCTTCACGGCCTACGACACCGACGAGCGCATCCTGGGGGCCGTGCGCGCCGGGGCACAGGGCTACCTGCTCAAAGGAGCGCCGCGCGACGAGCTCTTCCGCGCCATCCGCGTGGTCAGCGCTGGCGGCGCCCTCCTGCAGCCGGTTGTCGCCTCCACCCTGCTGCGTCGCTTGAGCGCCCGGGAAGATGCTCAACCGCCCCGACCCCGCCTTACCGCCCGCGAGCTCGAAGTCCTGCGCCTGCTGGCGGAGGGCAGGCCGAACCGCGAGATCGCCGCCGCCCTGGTCATCAGCGAGCGCACGGTGAAATTTCACGTCAGCTCCATTCTGCGCAAACTGCACGCCGCCAACCGCACCGAGGCGGTGGCCGTTGCCGCCCAGCAGGGTCTCGTGGATCTCTAACCCCCTTTAACCTGTACTTTCGTACAGTCTCAAACTGAACTTTCGCCCGTTTCCTCCACGGTGTCGGGCGGCTATCCTCCTCATCGTGAGTTCTGCATAACACCGCGCCCGCATACGGGCCGCAGAAAAATCACATGTAAGGAGGAAACCATGCCATCAACGAAAACAGCCCTGATCACCGGAGCCTCGCGCGGGTTGGGTCTGGCCCTGGCGCGCCTGCTGGCCTCGGAAGGCTGGGCGCTGGTCATCGACGCCCGCGGGGAAGCCGCCCTGGAGGCCGCCCGCCGCACCCTCGAGGCCCACACCGTCGTGAAAGCGATCGCCGGCGACGTGCGCGATCCTTCCCACCGCCGGGCGCTGGCGCAGGCCGCTGCGGACCTGGGCGGGCTGGACGCGCTGGTCAACAACGCCAGCATCCTGGGCCCCAGCCCGCAGCCGCAGCTGCTCGATTACCCCCTGGACGTGCTCGAGCAGGTGTACGCCGCCAATGTGATCGCCCCGCTGGGCCTGCTGCAGGCCGTGCGCGGCCAGCTCAAGCCCGGGGCGGCGGTGATCAACGTCACCAGCGACGCCGCGGTGGAGGCCTACGAGGGCTGGGGCGGATACGGTTCGAGCAAAGCCGCCCTCGAACAGCTCTCCGCCGTTCTGGCAGCCGAAAACCCGGGCCTGCGCGTCTACTGGGTGGACCCGGGGGATATGCGCACCCAGATGCAGCAGGAGGCCTACCCCGGCGAAGACATCAGCGACCGGCCGCTGCCGGACGAAAGCGCTGCCGGCATCCTGGCGCTGCTGCACAGCAGCCTGCCTGCCGGGCGCTATCTGGCACGCGAAGTCAACCTTCCGGAGGCCTGAGCATGGCAGCCGTCTTTTCAGGTCCCGCGACAACTTCACCTTGGTACAACCTGCTGTGCGAGTGCGAAAAGACGGGCCTGCAGGCACTGGATTTCGAACTGCCCCCCGAACTGGAAGCCGGCGAGCCAGCGGAAGCGCGCGGCCTGCGGCGCGACCAGGTGCGCCTGATGGTCTCGCATATCTCCACGGACCGGATCGAGCACACGCGCTTTCACGACCTGCCGCGTTTTCTGCAGCCCGGCGATCTGCTGGTGATCAACACCAGCGCCACCATCAATGCCGCCCTTCCGGTGCTGGGGACGGGATCACCTCGCCTCGAGGTGCACCTCTCCACACACCTGCCAGGTGACCTGTGGGTGGTGGAGCTGCGCCAGATCCGGGGAGAGAAAAACCTGCCCTACCTGCGCGCCCGCCCCGGGCGCTGCCTCGAGCTGCCGGACGGCGGTCAGATCCGCCTGCTGCTGCCGTACCGCCCGGACCAGCGCCGAGCGGAGGCAGGCAGCCAGCCGGTGCGCTTATGGCTGGCCATGCTGCACCTCCCGACAGACCTGGCCGCTTACCTGGAGCGCTGGGGCCAGCCCATCCGCTATTCCTACGTGCGAAAGCCCTGGCCGCTGGAAGACTACCAGACGGTGTACGCCGCCGAACCCGGCAGCGCCGAGATGCCCTCCGCCGGGCGTGCGTTCACACCAGAAGTGATCACCCGCCTGGTGGCAATGGGCGTGCTGATCGCCCCGCTGGTGCTGCACACCGGCGTCGCCAGCCTGGAAGCCCACGAGCCGCCCTACGAGGAGTACTACCGCGTCCCTGAAGTCACCGCCCGGATGGCCAACGGGGTCCGCGCGTCCGGCGGGCGCGTGATTGCCGTGGGCACCACCGTGGTGCGCGCCCTGGAGACCCTGACCCGCGAAGACGGCCGCGTCCACCCGGGGGAGGGCTGGACGAATAAAATTATTACGGAGGACAGCAAGCTGCGCGCAGTGGACGGCCTGCTGACCGGCCTGCACGAGCCCCGCTCCACCCACCTGGCCATGCTGTCCGCCCTGGCCGGCAGCGCCCACCTGTGTAAAACATACGCCGCCGCCCTCGAGCACCGCTACCTGTGGCACGAGTTCGGCGACCTGCACCTGATCCTGCCCTGAGCGGTGGTAAACGACCGGCTGCGAGACAGGTCTTCGACTGTCCATGCATAGCAAGCCGCTAGGGCACCACAGGCACGCTGAGCAGAGGGGCCCGAGGGCCCCGCAGTCGAAGCGGCCTGTGGGGCGGTCAAATATCAGTTTCTCAGCAGCCAGGCAGCCGCCTCCAGGCGGCCTGAGAAGAATACTCCGGTGCCTGGTCGAAGCTGCGTGGAGGCGCAAAGCCAGGTACGCGAAACAGGGATAATAAAGGCGGGCAGGCACCCTTCGATATCTGGGCGCCTGCCCGCTTCCTTCTACCCCTACCGTCTCACTCCCTGGGCGTCGGCGTCACCGTCGGGAACACCCGCCCGGGGAACAGCAGCTCCAGGGGGTTAAAATGCCGGTACACCCCGCTGATGCGCCATAAAAGATAATTGTCGATCTGCTCCTGTGCGGCGCGCGTGTCATAAAACTGCATATCCGTGAAAGTCGTCCCCTGCGGCCCCCGGCGCGCCTCCCAGTGCAGGTGCGCGATGCCGGCGTTCCCGCTGCGTCCCACGGCACCCAGCGGCTGGCAGGCCTCCACAGGATCCCCCACCTGCACCAGGGGGGCGCCTTCCATATGCGCGTACAGCAGGTACAGCGATTCTCCCTCCTCGAGCGCCGCAGCCTCCAGCAGGTCGGGCGGCAGCGCCGCGCGCGGCGTCTCGATGATGACCACATTCCCATACGGGAAGCTGTCCGCCAGCACCATGGCCACCCGCCCCGGCAGGACCGCCTGCACCCCGGTCCCGGCGATCGACTCCCGCTCGCCGCGCCGGTAGTACGAAAAATCGACCCCGTGGTGGCGGCCTTCCGGGTTGTTCGCCGGCGGGCGGTAATAGGGATCGGAGACGATCAACAGCAGTTCGTCAATGGGGTGTTCGACGAGCGGAGAGCATACCTGCACCGCCGGCGCTGTGGGCGTGGGCGTGAGGGTGGGCGGCAGGGGCGTGGGTTCCGCCGTGGATGCTGCCGTGGCAGCCAGGACCGGCTCCAGCGCCAGCGCAGGGGACGGCGAGACGGCCGGCGGTGAGGGCGTATCCGCGGCGGGCGCGGGCGCCTGGGCCGCCGTACAACCGGCCAGGAACAGGAACACTGCGAAGAAGAAACGCGCGTGATTCAACGCCCTCGATTATACCGGGGTGGAAGCGGGCGGCAGCGTATCAATTTTCACAAACTTCGGAGAAAAGGCTTGCCTTTCGGGGGACAACGCATTATAATGTGGGCCGTTCTCAAATCGGGGCGTGGCGCAGTCCGGCTAGCGCGCTTGCATGGGGTGCAAGAGGTCGGAGGTTCAAATCCTCTCGCCCCGACTGAAGGGAAACCAGAGAACTCTAGTTTACCGGAAACAGGTACCTTAGAGGTCTCTGGTTTTTATATTTAAGCCGGTCAGGGTCAATCAGGTGTGAACTGTAGCGTGCTAGTATGAGGAGGTCAGATATGCACCTGAGAGACGCTGTATATGTTTTTTTACCTCCCGCTCACTCGACCTATCCGTTAACAGCCGGGAACTATATAGGTGGGCGCTCAACTGCCTGTGTTACTTCGTGAGGAATGTGCCTGTAATCCGCATCGCCCTCCCGCTCCGCGGCGTCAATCACCTCGTCCGACGTAAACGCCGAGAACTTCGCATTACCGCCAATCAAATGCCGGTAATCCTCAATTGTCCCATCCAAACTCGTATTCCCCGGATGCTTCACCACCGAAAAAACACCTCCCGGTACGGCTGGCGCTCGTCCTGCTCGATGCTCAACCCCAGTAACTGGTTGCGCCAGAGCTGGTTCATCCCACCCTGGAAGGGGCAGTGGGGATACTCACCGGCATTCACGAAGAACGACCGGTTCGCCTCCGTGACCTCCCAGTAGCGGAACCGGCGCCGGTCGTGATAGGAGCAGGTTCCCTTACCGGCAAGGATCTCCGCAAAGCCCCGCCCGCAGTCGTGCTGCGGACTCCGGCCCCGGCTCCGGTACCCGCCGCAGGTGGTGAACTCCGCTTCGGTCAGCTTGTGCTCGATCAGCCACAGGCACAGCTCTCCCTGGTGGTTGTAGCAGGCAATCGCCAGGTCGGCGTCCGTCCCGGAGACCCGGCTCTTGTCGTTCAGGCTGCCTTAAGGCTCGTCCCAGAACTCGATGCGGTAGCCGTGGTCCAGTTCCGAGCGGGCCAGCGCGGCGAAGTCGGGCTTGAGCGACGCGAGGTTCGCATCCGCCGCAGGGTGCAGCAGCACGGGCAGGAACAGGTTGATGTTGGCGGCCTGCGAACTCGCCATGTGGTAGAAATAGGTATGGATGCGGAATGGATACTTTAATAAATGCTCCTGCAGCGCGGATGCCGGGGTACAGCACCGGGTACTGGCCCCGGCAGCTTTCCGGCAGGACGGCGTCGTACAGGTATCTCCCGGATTTCCCCGGCTCACGCGTGATGTGCCGCCATTTCCAGTTGATCAGGTGGATGTACAGCTTCTGCTGGAAGGGATTGAGCGAACCCGGCAGCCGGCAGCTCACTCCAGCTTCTGTGAGACTTTCACAGCGCCCTCCCTGCCGGCAGCTCCTGCCTTCCTTTTAACAGCGGCTTCTCATCAAGACCACCCGGCTGCTTTCGACCGGGCGTACACCGCCGCCCCGAGCAGACCGGCCTTCTCCCCGAGCAGCGGGTATTCGATCTGCAGATGGCGCCAGAAGATCTCCCGCAGACTTGATCTCAGCACATCCTGCACCGTCTGCAGGCCCGCCGGCCACCCGGTGAGGATCCCCCCGCCCAGCACCACCATGGCCGGGTTGAGCAGGTTGACCAGGTTGGCGATCCCCATCCCCAGATAGCGGAACGACTCCTCGAGGATGGGCAGGGCCACCGGGTCGCCCTCGCGGCCGGCCTGGATCAGCTCGTATGCACTGCTCCACCCCCGGCTGTGTGCAACGGCGGCCTCCTGTGCTTTCAGCGTCAGCGCCTTGCCGGAGCAGTACATCTCAAGGCAGCCGCGGTTCCCGCAGCCGCATTGCAGCCCGTCCGGCACGATGGTCATGTGACCGAATTCGCCCGCCGTGCCGTTCGAGCCGGCGTACAGATCCTTGTTCAGGATCAGGCCGCAGCCGATCCCCGTGCCGACAAAGATATAGGCCGCGTCGCTGCAGCCCTGTCCGCGGCCGTAGTGATATTCTCCCAGGGCGATCAGGTTGACGTCGTTCTCCACCCACACCGGGATCTTCAGCTCCTCGGTCAGACAGGGCCCCAGGGCGAGGTTATCCAGGGCGCTCAGGTTGGGGCAGGAGGTGATCGTCTGCACGGAGTAGTCGATCACGCCTGGTATGCCAATACCGATCGAGCGGATTTGAGCGGCTTCCAGACCCAGGTGCTCGCAAAAACTGCGGATCAACCCGCCGAGTCCCGGGACGGCCTCGTCGTACGAGCGGATCGTCTCGCCGGTGGCGAACTTCCCCTGGTGGACGATCTCCCCGTCATCGTCCACGAGGCCGATCGCGATTTTCGTCCCACCGATGTCGATGCCCAGGCGGTAAGCCATCGTCACGCTCTTTCTGCCCGCTCCAGGGCGGCGATTTTGTCCAGGCGCTGCTGGTGGCGGCCGCCCTCGTATTCGGCTTCCAGCCAGGTGCGCACAATTTCCTGCGCCACCGCTTCTCCGACCACCAGGGCGCCCAGACAGAGCACATTGGTATCGTTATGCAAACGCGACATGCGCGCCGTGTACAGGTCCTGACACAGCACCGCCCGGACCCCCGGCACTTTGTTGGCCGTGATGCACATCCCCACGCCGGAGGCGCAGATGGCAATGCCGCGCTCCGCCTGCCCCGATGCGACCGCCCGGGCCACGGCCTCGCCGTAATCCGGGTAGTCGACGCGCTCTTCGGTCTGCGGGCCCAGGTCCAGCACTTCCGCGCCCATATCGACCAGCATGTTTTTAATCGTCGTCTTCAGCGCAACGCCTTTGTGGTCCGATCCGATTGCGATCTTCATTGATTTTTCTCCGCTTGAGGGGTTTTCGAGTTCTCTAAGTATAGCATTATAGTCCTTAAAGCACATCTGACAATTGTCAATAACGGTTGACAAAGAAGGCCATGCGCATCTATAATCATTCCTGCAGCACGTCTATCCCCAGATGAATAGAACCAAAAATACTATGATGCGAGGGCAAAGATGACTGATCGAAAATATGCCGCCATTCTCGGTGTGTACGGCAACCCTTCGGACCGGTTTATGAGCGTTGGTTATAAAGAAGCCCGGCCCAGCGTGTTCGAACGATTGGAAATCGCCGGAAAGCAGGAAATGGTGCGCGCGGTGGAGATCACCACCGGAGCAGGCGATGACCTGAACGAACAGAACTACCGGGATGTCTTCAAAGCAGCGCGCGACAACGGGCTGGGAATTTGCGCCCTCAACCCGAACCTGTGGGGCGAGCAGCGCTGGTGGAAAGGCACCCTGGGCTCGGCGGACCCTCAAATTCGCCGCCAGGCCATTGACCACGTCAAGCGGGTGATCGACCTGGCTGCAGAGGCCGGCGCACCCAGCGTGGGGTTGTGGCCCGGCCAGGACGGCTACGATTACATCTTCGAAGCCGACTATCAGAAGCAGTTCGACTGGTGGGTCGAAGGCGTGCAGGAGTGCGCCGATCACAATCCCGAGATCAACCTCAGCCTGGAATATAAACCCTACGAACCGCGCACCCACTCCACCATCGACACGGGCCCCAAAACCCTGCTCATGCTCGCTGCCATCGACCGGCCCAACGTCGGCATGACCCTGGATGTCGGCCACGCGCTCGTGCAGCACGAGAACCTTGGGGATATTGTCGCCCTGGCACAGCGCAGCCGCAAGCTGTTCCACCTGCATCTGAACGACAACTACAGCGACTGGGACTGGGACATGAATTTCGCCTCGGTGCGCCTGTTCGAGTTCATCGAGATGATTTACTGGCTCAAGCGCACCGGGTATGACGGCTGGTACTCGATCGATATCTTTGCCTACCGCACCCGCCAGGCTGACTCGGTTGCCGAAAGCCTGGCCTGGCTCGACACACTGATGGACTTCGTCGAGGAAACTGGCTTAGATAAGTTCACCGAACTCATCGAGAAGAGCGATCCCGTCGCCACATCACAGTTCTTGCGCCGGGCATTGTTCGGGCGCTCCTGACCGGAAATACACCCCCCAGAGAACCGTTTTCTGTGGGGGTTTTTCTTGAGGGAAACCATCCGATGACAAGCTATGCAGCGTTTGACCTTGGCGCCTCTCAGGGGCGCGGCATCCTGGCGAGGTTTGACGGCGAGCTTCTCCACCTGGAGGAGATCCACCGCTTTGAAAACCGGCCCATCGAGCTGATGGGCCACCTGCACTGGGACGCCCTTTATCTGTATTCGCAGATCAAAGCTGGATTACAGAAAATGCGCTCCACCAATCAGGGGGGCATCGCCAGCCTGGGGGTGGACACCTGGGGCTGCGACTTCGCGCTGCTCGACCAGCAGGGCAAGCTGATCGGCAATCCTTACTGCTACCGCGATCCGCAGACCGCGGGCATTTTCGATTACGCCTTCCAGATCCTCACGCGCGAAGAGATCTTTGCCCAGACCGGCCTGCAGTTCATGGAGCTGAACAGCCTGTTCCAGCTTCTGGCGATGCAGAAGCGCTGTGACCCCGTGCTCGATGCCGCCCACACTTTCCTGCACATCTCGGACCTGATGCATTACTGGCTGACCGGTGAAAAGGTTTCCGAGTACACCAATGCCT
Organism: Chloroflexota bacterium; assembly: GCA_012516075.1. Classification (GTDB taxonomy): domain Bacteria; phylum Chloroflexota; class Anaerolineae; order Anaerolineales; family UBA4823; genus JAAYXE01. The sequence continues at coordinate 15,808 of JAAYXE010000018.1, forward strand.
CCACCTCGCACCTGCTGGATGTCATCAAGCGCGACTGGGCTTACCCGCTCATCCGCGCCTTCGGGCTGCCCGAGCACATTTTCCCTCCGGTGGTAAAACCTGGCACCCCGCTGGGCAGGCTGCGCCCGGCGCTCGCCGAGGAACTGGGCCTGCCGGACCTGGAGATCACCGCCACGGCCACGCACGACACGGCAGCCGCCATCGTCGCCACCCCGGTCGACCGGAGCAACTTCGCCTATCTCAGCTCTGGCACCTGGGGCCTGCTGGGACAGGAGGTCCCCCGGCCGCTGCTGACCCCCGAATGTCTGCGCCTGAACATCACCAACGAAGGCGGCGCGTTCGACAACATCACGCTGCTGAAAAACATCGCCAACCTCTGGCTCATCCAGGAATGCCGGCGCCACTGGAACACTCACGGGAACAATTACACCTGGGACGACCTGGTTGAAGCCGCCCGCCAGGCCCCGGAATTTCTCGCCTTCCTGGACCCCGATGACCGGCAGTTTCTGGCGCCGGGGAATATGCCGGCGCGCGTCCAGGCTTACTGTGCCGCCACAAAACAGGCGGTCCCGCAGACGCCCGGAGAGATCACGCGCGTCATTCTGGAATCCCTGGCGATGAAGTACCGCTACACGCTCAACCGTGTGCAGGCCGTTTCCGGGCAGGATGTCGACACCTTCCACATCATCGGCGGCGGTTCACAGAACCGCCTGCTCAACCAGTTCACGGCGAACGCCACCGGCCGCCGCGTGGTCGCCGGTCCGTCCGAAGCGACAGCTGCCGGGAATGTGCTGGTGCAGATGGTGGCCAGAGGTGATCTGTCGTCGCCGGAAGAGGCGCGTGAATTAAGCCGGCGCTCATTCCCCACCGAAGAGTTCCTGCCCCAGGATCGCGAGCGCTGGGATGCCGCTTACGAGCGCTTCCTGACGGCGACCGTGCTGGCAGCGGTGATCCTCTGATCATAAGTGTTAATAACCATAAACGCACTGTCATTTGTCATTGACGTTTGACAACAGTTGGCGCTATAATCGTGTCAATAAACACCCCATGCGCCAGCGTATATCATCCAGTAAAGAAAGGGAACACAGTGAGCACCATACCTGAACAGATCACTTCCATCGGTCGTTTGATGTTTGCCCGGCGCCTCACCGACATGGCCGGCGGCAACATCAGTGCCCGGGAAGGCAACACGATTTACATCACCCCCCGCTACAGCGGTTCCAAAAAGCACTGGCAGTTGGACCCGGAAGACATTTTAAGCGGTCCCATCGACAGCGACGAGCTGTTGGACAACCCGCGCTTCTCCCGGGAGGGGAAAGCGCACCTGGCTATCTACCGCAGTTTCCCCGACTGCCATGCCGTCATCCACGCCCATTCTTTTCACATCCAACCCTTTGCCATCGCCCAAAAACCCATCCCGGCTGTGATGGAGGCTACGGAAAAATTCGGCACCATCCCGGTCATCCCCTACGCGCCGGCGCACAGCGCCGATCTGGCCAATAACATCGTCGCCGGGCTGTGCGGTCAGGAAGAGCGCATCCGCACCCAGGCCGCTGCGGTGATCATGCCCCGCCACGGCATCATCCTCGCCGGCAGGGACCTGTACACCACCGTCGACGCCCTCGAGCGCATCGACACCAACTGCTGGTGCATCCTGGCGCAGCGCTGGATCGGGGACTGAGCGCATGATCCTGACGGTCAACGCCAACGCGGCCCTGGACCGGGTCATCTTCATTGACCGTATAAAACCCACCACCGTGATGCGGGCCAGCCGGGTTGTGGACAGCGTCGGTGGGAAAGGGTTGGACGCATCGGTCGTCTTACAGACGATCGGTGCGCCCAACCTTGCGATCAGCTTCATGGCCGGCCCCACCGGGCAGGTGTTGACCTCGCTGCTGGACCGCTACGGCATCCCGCATGACCTGGTCTGGGTGGATGGCGATACCCGGGTCGCCAATGTGATCGTTGAGACGGAATTTAACCGTCACAGCCACATCATGACCACCGGTTACTGCGTGACCCCCGACGACTGCCGGCGGTTTTTAGAAAAGGTAGAGACTCCCGCCCCGAAGGCAAAGTGGATGATCCTGGCCGGCTCGCTGCCGGCCGGCGCCCCGCCCGACCTTTACGCAGAAGCGATCCGCATCGGGAAGAAGCACGGCGTGCGCTGCCTGATCGATTCCCCCGGAGATCCGGCCCGGGAGGCGGTGCGCTGCCAGCCCGATATCCTCAAACTGAATCAGGAAGAATTCGCCGACACGTTCCATATCCGCGCCCGCTTTCCAGACGAGCTGGTCACGCTGGCGCGCGGTTTGATGGCCCGGCTTGGGATTGAAAACGTGGTCATTACCGCCGGCTCCGGGGGAATCCTGGCTGTCACGCCCCAGCAAGCCTACCTGGCCAGAGCCCCCAGACAAGTCGCAGTGAACGCAGCCGGCGCCGGTGATTCGGTATCCGCTGTGCTGGCGTACCGTCTCATGCAGGGCGACGACTGGCCGGATGCGCTGCGCCAGGCGGCTGCCACCAGCGCGGCTGTGGTGCTCACCGAGGGCACCGCTGACTGCCGCATCGAAGACATCCAGCGCATCCTCCCCCTGGTGGAGGTTGATGTACTGTGAGGTCCGTTTTCTGAACAAACAGGATTGACCAAGGAAAATCCCCATGCTCCCCATCCCGAAGCGAATCGTTGACCTTTCCCACACGATCATCCCGGGCGAAGAAGAATACCGCCTGGAGATCGACACCCGCCCGACCTCGGGCTGGCCGCAGTTCGCCCGGTACCAGCGCCCCAACGACGAGTGGTACATCATCTCTGAAATCACGCTGAACACCCACGTCGGCACGCACATCGAGCTGCCGTATCACCATGTGAAAGACGGCCACGACGCTGCGACATACCCGCTGGATAACCTGGCCGGAGAGGCCTGCGTCGTAGACATATCGGATTGGGGACATAACGAGCGCATCGACCTGGAAGGCCTCAAGCGCAAATGTGCCGGTCTGCTCCAGCCGGGCGATATCGCCTATTTCTACACCGGCTTCGACCGCTACTACCGCACAGAAAAACAGCACAACCGCCCCTGGTTCGCCACCGAGTGCATTCACTGGCTGGCCAATGACGTGCGCATTAAAGCCATGGGCGTCGACACCTCGGGGATCGAGATCCGCAACCCCGACGGCAGCCCTTCGATCGGCCAGCCCAATCATGAGGCGCTGCTGGGTAAAGGCATCGCTCTGGTCGAATATATGGCCAACCTGGGCGAGTTCCTCAACCAGCGCTTCTACACCTACATCTTACCGGTAAAGGTGCGCGGCGCAGAATCCTTCCCTGTCCGCGTGATCGGCGTCCAGTAGAGGCAAGATGATGCAAAGCACACCGGAAACCATCACCCCCATCGAGCTGGACGGGCTCAGCCGCGACCTCCTGCTCGATATGCTCTACCGCATGATCCTGGCGCGCGAATTCGAAGAGCAGTTGTATTACCTGTTCCTCACCCGCACCATGCCGGGCACCATGCACCAGGCCACCGGCCAGGAGGCAGTCGCCGTGGGTGTGTGCAGCGCACTCAACCCGGACGACTACCTGACCAGCACCCACCGCGGCCACGCGCACTGCATTGCCAAGGGCGTTCCGGTGAACGCCATGATGGCCGAAATGTTCGCCAAACGCAGCGGCGTCTGTAAAGGGATGGGAGGCAGCATGCATCTCTGCGATTTCAGCAAGGGCATGCTCGGCGCGCTGGGGATCGTCGGGGCGGGCATTCCGATTGCCGCTGGGGCCGCCCTGTCGGCCAGAGTGCGCGGCTCCGGCCAGGTCGGCGTGAGCATCTTTGGCGATGGCGCCACCAATGAAGGTGTATTCCACGAGACGCTCAACATGGCGGCGCTGTGGAAGCTCCCGGCGATTTTCGTCATCGAAAACAACCAGTACGCCTTATCGATGAAAAACACCGAATCCTTTGCCATGACGGAGCTGTACAAACGTGCTGCCGCCTACAACATGCCCGGGATCCGCGTCGATGGCAACAACGTCGTCGCCGTTTACCAGGCTGCGAAACAGGCTGTCGAGCGCGCCCGCCGCGGGGAAGGCCCCACCCTGCTGGAGTGCATGACCTACCGCATACGCGGCCACGCCCGGTTCGAGCAGTCCGATTACCGCGACCCTGCGGAGGTCGAGCTCTGGAAGGCATATGACCCCATCCTCCGCCTGCGGACGGCCCTGCTCGAAAGCGGAATGGCAGACGAAGCCGGGCTGGATGAAATTCAGGCCCGGGCGGAAAGCGAGATTGAGGCCGCAATCGAGTACGCCGAGGCCGGCGAAGACGTCCAGGCGGACGATTTCTGGCAGTATATATACGACGAAGAGGGCATCCATGCGTAAGCTGTCGATGATGGAAGCCATCAACGAGGCCATCGCTCAGGAAATGCGCCGTGATCCGAGCGTGATCGTGATGGGTGAAGATGTGGGCAGGTTCGGCGGCGCGTTCCATGTCACGCACGGTCTGCTGGAAGAGTTCGGATGCCTGCGCGTCTGGGATACCCCCATCTCTGAATCGGGTTACATGGGCATGGCGGTTGGCGCCGCGATGACGAAGCTCCGCCCCATTGTCGAGTTTCAATACGCCGACTTTATCTTCTGCGCCATGGATCCCATCGTCAACCAGGCGGCGAAGATGCGCCTGATGTCCGGCGGGCAGACCAGCGTCCCGCTCGTCATGCGCGCCCCGCAGGGCGCCACCGGGCGCGCCGCGCAGCACTCGCAGTCGGTTGAAGCCTGGTTCATGCACACCCCGGGGCTAAAGGTCGTCACCCCTTCCACCCCCTACGACGCCAAAGGCCTGCTGGTCAGCGCGATCCGCGATAACAACCCGGTGCTGTTCCTCGAGCATAAACGCCTGTACGGCGCGGCTTCTCCGGGCGGCGGGAAGGCCATCGGCGACCCGGATATCCAGCCCATCGGTGAAGACGTCCCCGAGGAGCTGTACACCATCCCGCTGGGCAAAGCCGATATCAAGCGTCCTGGCAGCCATGTGACCGTCATCGCCACCATGGTAATGGTGCACCGGGCCCTGGCAGCGGCGCAGGAACTGGCCGCCCGCGGTATCGAGGTCGAGGTGATTGACCCGCGCACCCTCGTGCCGCTCGACACGGATACCATCCTGACCTCGGTGCGCAAGACGCACAAAGTTGTCGTCGTCTCGGAAGACGTTACCCGGGCTGGCGTGGCAGCCGAGCTGTCGGCCGTCATCACCGAGCAGGCGTTCGACGACCTCGACGCCCCGGTGGTGCGCGTAGGCGCAGCTAACACGCCCATCCCCTTCGGGCCGGCAGCGGAACGGGCGGCCATTCCACAGCGCGAGGATATCGTGCGCGCCGTCGAATACGTGCTGTCAGGAGAATGAGCGATGGCGACCAAGATGATCCTGCCCATCCTGGGGGAGTCGATTCAGACGGCCGTCCTGGCAAAGTGGAATTATCAGCCCGGCGATCCGGTGAAACGCGGCGACGAGATCGCCGAAATCGAAACCGACAAGGCCACCATGGCCCTGGAATGCCCGGCTAACGGTGTACTGCTCGAAATCCTGATCCCTGAAGGATCGCAGGTCAGGACCGGCGACCTGCTGGCCTGGATTGGCCGGCCGGGAGAGACAGTGCAGGAAAAAGCATCACCTGAGCCGGCTGCCCAGACCATTCACGCAGCTCCCCAGGCAGATCCTCAGCCAGAGCCAGAACCGGCAGCTACACGCAGGCGCATCTCACCGGCGGCGCGCAGGATGGCGGCCACCTTCGGCATCCCCCTGGACCAGCTCCAGCCGCGCAAGCCCGGCCTTCGTATCATGACCGAAGATGTCAAGCGCTTCCTCGAACATCAGCAGGCCCAACAGGCGCTGCAGCCGGGGTTTTCCGCCTTAGAAAAACTCAGCGGGCGCCTCGAACCCCTGAACACCATCCGCCGCCTGACCGGCGAGCGCATGCTAGCCAGCGTTCAGCAGATCCCGCAGTTCTCCGTGACCGTCGAGGCGGACGCATCCCGGCTGCTGGCTGCGGTCGACCTGCTGAACCGCGACACGACTGCGGAGAACAGAATTACGCTTACCGCGCTGCTGGTCTACCTGACGGCCCGGGCGCTGAAGCAGAACCCATCTGTCAACGCCCGCTTCGCCGGCGACGGGATCTTCATCTACGACCATGTCAATATGGCCATTGCAGTCAGTACATCGCGCGGACTGGTCGCGCCGGTTCTGAGCGCGGTGGAGTGCCTGACCCTGCGTGAAGTGGCAGCGCAGCTCAACCGGCTGGTAAGGAACGCGCGTGACGGGAAACTTGAACCGGGCGATCTCGAAGGCGGCACCTTCACGCTCAGCAACCTGGGGCCGCAGGGGGTCAGCCAGTTTACGGCCATTATCAATCCGCCCCAGGCGGCCATTCTGGCGGTCGGGGCTGCACGCCCGTTGGTCACCCCGGTCGCTTCCGGCGGGACACGCCACATCCAGTCCATGGCCCTCACGCTGACGGCCGATCACCGTGTGCTGGACGGCGCAGACGTGGCCAGGTTTTTAGGCGACCTGCGCCGCGAAATGGAAACGTACGGAGAACGTTGATCCGGACCTTATTAATACAGCAATCTTTATCCCACACTGAAAAGAGGAACCCTCCATTATGAAACCTGTCGAAATCAATGACCTCCCCACATCCGTCTGGCTGGACATTAACACCGGCGTGTTCGAGCCCTGTGTAGAAATTTCCCGCCGCAAGGTCTCCGATCTGGCGATGATGTTTGCCGATCAGGAGGCGGTACAGCAGTTGATCGCCCAGGGCGACCCGGTCGTGTACGATATTCGCTACCACCCCTTTCAGACCAGCACCTCCGATATGGCGCTGGGCGTGTCGACGATTTATCCGGGCAAAGTCGGGGACGAATATCACATGACGAAGGGCCATTTTCACGTGCGGATGGACCAGCCGGAGATCTATTTCTGCGTTCGCGGAACGGGTTTCCTGTTGATGGAGTCAAAAGAGGGCGATTTCCAGGTGGCAGAATGGCGGCCCGGGACGATTACCCATATCCCTCCCCAGTACGCTCACCGCGTGGTTAATACGGGCCCTGAACCGCTCATCTGGGTTGCTTCCTATCATCTCGCCGCGGGCCACGATTACGAACCCATTATTGCTCGCGGTTTTGCAAAAATTGTGGTAGAAAAGGATGGGCAGCCCGTTTTCCTGCCCAATCCACGACGACCAAACAGCAGCTAACGGTTTCTCCATACAACCGGAGGAGTGATCTTGGGAGCATCCAATCGAAAGTTCGCTCTGGCCGTTGATATCGGCGGCACGAAGATGGATGTGGCCTGCGTCGACACCCAGGGTAATTTCCTGACCCGACCGCATAAAGAACCTGTGCCATTTGATGACAGGGGTGTCGCCGATCCCGAGGGCCTGATCCGCATGCTGGCCCCAAATGTCGAGGAAGCCCGCAGGCTGGAAGGCTCCTTCGAAGGCATCGGAATGAGCGTGTGCGGGAATCTGGACCCGCACACCGGTGAGGCGGTGTTGATTCCGAACCTCCACTGGCGCAATGTTCCCTTCCGTGCCATGGTTGCAGAGGCCTTTCAGGTGCCGGTGTTCGCGGCCACGGACGTGCGCATGGCCACGATCGCCGAGGCGCTGTGGGGGAAAGCGCGCGGCGTCCAGAATTTCGCCTGGTGCACGATCGGCACTGGTTACGGCGGTTACCTCTTCTTAAACGGCGGTCTGTACAACGGCAGTCATAACTTTGCTGGTAATTTCGGCCACATCACCTGGGATGAGATTAACGGCCCTCCGTGCGGCTGCGGCCGCAGAGGCTGTGTGGAGACCTTCGTCGCCGGGCCGGGCATCGCCCGGGCTGGTCAGGCTGCGCTGGACAGCGGCCGCAGCCCGGCGCTGGCCCGCCTCGCTGGGGATGGCCGCGTCACAACACGCATGGTGTTCCAGGCCGAGGCAGAGGGAGATCCGGCAGCGTGCGAGATCATCGATCAGGTCATTCGCCTGATTGCCATCAACCTCGGCGGCGTGGTGAACCTGCTCGATCTGGACATGATCGTGATCGGCGGCAGCGTGAGCCGCGGCTCAGAAGATTTTATCGACCGCATCAGCAAACGCATTCGCGATTATTTGATGACTGTGGAAGCCTGCCGCGACCTGCAGGTAGTGAGCGAAAGCTTTCCGAACTCCGCGCTGGTTGGCGCCGCGGCGGATGTTTTCATACGCAAGGGGATCCTCTCGTTTTATGGCCAAGGCGAATGATATAACCTCTGAACCCACTGGCAACACTGCCACGCTGGTTCAGATCGCAAAACTGTATTATCTGGAACAGCGTTCCCAGCAGGAGATCGCCGATGAGCTGGGCGTTTCTCGCTCGCTGGTTGCGCTCTACTTGAAGCGAGCCAAGGAACAGGGCATCGTCCGGTTTACGATCGTAGACCCGCAGGACAGCTGCGAAGACCTCTCCGCGAACCTGCGCGAAGTGACCGGACTGCAGCACGTCACCGTCGTCCCCAGCGCCCACAACTCCAGCGTGCTGACCCGGCGCTCGCTGGCCGGCGCTGTCGCGCGCTATCTGGAAGCCACGCTGAAAGACGGCGATGTGGTCGGCATCGGCTGGGGGCGGACGATCAACGAAATGGTCAGCCTGCTGGCGCCGTCCAACCCTCGTAAAATCGACGTCGTGCCGCTGCTGGGAGAAAGCGCCAGCAGCATTTCCGGTGAATATTCGCAGGTCAACCAGACGGTGATGCAGTTTGCCCAGGCGTTCAACGGGCAGCCGCACTTTCTGCTGGCGCCTCTGGTCGTTGGCTCGAAGGAACTACGCGACAGCCTCTATGAAGACGAGGCTGTTCGCCGGGTGGCTTCCTTCTGGGACCGGCTTGATTACTCCATTATGGGGATCGGCTCGGTCCCTCCCCAGAATGGACAGATCGTCTACATAGGGCTTGAAAAACTTGCGGATTTCGAAAAGCAGGGCGCCATCGGCGATGTCCTGGTTCGCTACTTCGATGCCCAGGGTCGCTACATCCATACCGAGCTGTACGACCGCCTGATCGGCATCGATCTGCAGCAGTTAGCACAGACCAAACACCGCATCGCGCTGGCGTCGGGCATCGAGAAAACCAGGGCAACCGTTGCCATCCTGCGCAGCCAGGTTTGCACGGAACTGTTCGTGGATGAAGAGCTCGCACGTGCAGCGCTCGCAGAACTAAAATCAACCTGATCACAGAGGTGTAAAACATGGAACTGCTCGGAAAAGTTGCCGTCGTCACCGGCGCCAGCCGGGGGATGGGCCTGGAAATCAGCAAAACACTGGGGCAGGCCGGGATCAAAGTGGCCATGCTCGCTCGCGACCCCGACCGGCTGGCGAAAGCGGTCCAGGAAGTGCGTGAGCTGGGAGGCGAAGCAGAGGGCTTCCCCACCGATGTGCGCGAGTGGGACCAGGTCGAACGGACAATCAAGGATGTGGTTGCCCGATTTGGCACCGTTGATATTGCTGTCAACGCCGCATTCTGGGGACCTCCTGCCAGCATCGCTGAGACCACCCCCGAATTCTGGGACTGCACGATCGACACCACCCTCAAAGGTCCTTTCTTCATCGCGCGGGCAGTAACGCCGGTTTTCCAGCAAAAAGGCTCAGGCCGCATCATCAATATCGGTTCACTGGCCGGTAAAGTCGGTGAGGACAACCGCACGGCCTACTGCGCTGCCAAATGGGGTCTGGAAGGACTGAGCGCTGCCCTGAGAGAAGAGCTCAAAAAATACAACGTGCACGTCAACCTGATCTCGCCGGCTGCAACGGACACCCCCTGGTGGCGCGAGGTCGGGGCTGAACTCACCCCCGAGCAGATCGCACGCATGATCCCCCCGCAGGTGGTTGCCAGCGCGGTGCTGTGGGTGATCAGCCAGCCGGACAATGTCTCCATTCCGGATATCCCCATCTTCAATTTCCGCAATCCGTTCGAAGGCAAAGGGTCGCCATTCGAATCCTGAGCCTTCTTCCTTAGAACAAAAAAACACCCACCGGCACCGGTGGGTGTTTTCGTTAACCATGCCAGAGCTCGTTCAAACCCCGGGATAGGTACCGAACCACTCTTCTTCCAGTGTCTCGCAGCGGTAAAAATCGGTGAACGGGCGCGCATACTGCTGCACAATGGACTGCAGGCGCTCCATCCGCGCCCGTGCGGTTTCAGCAAGGAAGCGGTCGCGATCATCGTCGGGTATGCCCAGCGCTTCCTTCCAGATCGCCCGGCCAGCCAGGATCCCGCTGGCGCCCTGCTGGCAGGCTGCTTCAGCCTGCTGGGCAAACACGTCAAAATCCACTCCGGCGCTCAGCAGTACCCACGGGATCGCCGACGCTTCGCTGACCGCCCTGCAGGCGTCGAACCACCGCTCGGGCTGCGGGCAGGCCTTCACATCCACCGGGAATTCGGCTTTGAGGATGTCGCCGCCTATGGGGGTAAGGTCAGCCGCTGCCTGCACGACAGCCTCCGTGTACTGCTCGGGGTTCAACTTAGTACCGTCCGGGTCAGGTGAATAGGTGAGTATTTCAAGGAAGAGCGGGATATCCAGGCGCCGGCAGTCTTCGTCTACCTGCGTGACCAGGTCGCGCATGGCGGAGGCGGTCCCGGCACGGTGATGATAATACACCAGCAGTTTCACCGCCGAAGCCCCCATGCGCTTGATCTGCCCCGGGCTCCAGTCCTGGGGTAAGCGGCTGACGCGCGCGTGAGCAGGTCCGGCATACCCGCTGGCTTCGACGGTCACAACCAATCCGCAGCCCCCTGGCAGCGATCCATCCGCCAGGCACGGGCCAGCGCCAATCGCGGGGTCAAGCAGTACGGCGGTCGAGACCGGCGCCAGAGCGCGCACGACCGCACGTTTGAACGCCACCGCCTCCCCGTAGGGATCTGGCCGGCCGTCGAAAACTTTTTTTACCGCCTGGCGGTGGTCCAGCGCCAGGATATTGAATACCGAATGCGCATCGGCGCACTGGCTCAGTCCTCTGCGTTTTCCTAATGACAGTGTTTTCTCCATGCTTCTGATTACCTTATGTTAGGGTGTCTTAAGTAAGTAGCTCAGGCTGCGCTGCACGCAATCTTCCAGCGGCTCACCGGTATCGATCGTCAGGTGCGGAATCGTGATCGGATCAGCCTGGGCCTTCAAGCGTAAATACAGTGAAAAGTCGCGATCAGCAGCCGGGTGCAGGCCGCTGAGCACATCACGCTCCAGGCGTGCACGGGCGACGTCATCCGGGCATACACATTCGATCACCTTCAATTTCCACCCGCGCTCTGCGCAGGTGGCGACCAGGGTATCGATCTGTGCCTTTTTAGAAAAAGTCCTCCCGTCGAGAAATACAACCCGTGCAGGATCTTTGCGGAAGTAATACCCGGCCACGTCAAACATGACGGAGACGACGAAATCGTCCTGCTGGTGGGAGTATTCGATCTCTTCAGGTGGGAACATTGCCGCCCGCAGCGTGTCCTTGTTCAGGACCACAGCGTTTAACCGTCCGGCCAGCGCTCTGGCCAGCGTACTTTTCCCGGTCCCGGGCAGCCCGGCCATTGTGACGATCATGGGATCGGTGCCTCTTCTCCTTTTAAGTTGTGCAGCCATGCGAAGGTTTCATCCATGTCTGTGGATTTGAAGACCAGTGAGCCGGTGATCACGCCGTCCGCGCCTGCGGCGTACAGCCCGGGCACGGTGTGTTCCCGAATACCGCCATCGGCAAACACTCTCACCTGCTCATCCATCTTCGCAGCGCGCACGAGGGATTTCATCTTGCGCATCCGTTCGAAAGCATAGGGCGACGGTTCGACGCCTTTGATCCCCATCGGGGTTCCCATCATCAGCACCAGGTCGACCAGCCCCAGATAAGGCACGACCGATTCGGGGTTGATATCCAGCCCGAGCGCCAGACCGGTAGCCGCCCCGGCTTTGCGCGCCGCACTCAGCGCAGCAGGCACCAGGGGGCCGTTCTCGGCATGTACGGTGATCAAATCCGCCCCCGCGGCGACCATATCATCGATGTGCGCCAGTGGGTTCGTCGTCATCAGGTGCACGTGGAACGGTTTTTTGGTCAGCGGGCGCAAAGCCGCGATCAGATCGGCGAAAAACAGCAAGCCGGGAGTAAAATGCCCGTCGGCCACGTCAATGTGGTACAGGTCGGTAAAAGGATCGACGCGTCGAATTTCATCTGCGAAGCGGGTGAAATCAGCCGACCAGAGTGAAGCCTCGACCAGCAGGCGTGAACGAGGCATATCCTTCCAGAAACTCATCTATCAACCTCCAGTAATCAGGTGTTGAATTGCTCGAACGGGGTGATGCGTACCTCAGGCAGGATTTTGCGGTAATCCGCAGTGGAGAAATGCCCTCCACCCAGGGTCAGCGTGTTGGCTGCCCCGGCAGCCGCGGCGGAGCGCAGGCATTCCACCACGGGCTGTCCTCGTGCGAGCCCCACCAGCAGCCCGCCGAGAAATGCATCGCCGCTGCCAACTGAGCTGACGAACTCCTCCACGCCTGGGGGCTGCACCACCCAGCATTCCTGTTCTCCCATATACAGCGCACCACGGTCGCCCATGGTCACGATCACCTGGCGAGCGCCCATCTGCCGCAGGGTGTCCGCTGCCTGGTGCACCGATGTCAGGCTGTCTCCTGCAGCACCCGTCAATTCAGCCGCTTCTCTGGCGTTGATTTTTACCCCACCGGGTCGACCTTTGAGAACTTCACGCAGCGCCTCTCCATCGCAGTCAACCCAGACGGGAATTCCTCGCCGGCCGAGTTCATATACCAGGCCGGCAAATTCGTCCAGCGGGCTGCCTGACGGCAGGCTGCCGGCAAAACCGACCATAAGGGCCTTCCCGGCTTCCGCCAGCACCCGCCTGTGCAGGCGCACCCAGTCCTCCCGGCTGACGGCCGGAGCTGGCGCGCTGATCAGCGTCGCGTCAGTTTCCCCTACAGGGTCATGGATGGCAACCGCCGTGCGCGTTTCACCCACCACCCAGACCCAGCGGCCGTTCAGTCCTTCATCCTCTGCAAGGCGGGCGAACAGGCGCCCCATGCGGCCGGCGGTGAAGCCAGTCGTACAGACCGGCTCCCCTAAGGTTCGCACCGCCCGGGCGGCGTTCACCCCTTTCCCGCTTGGCGACACCTTCTCGGCCTGAACGCGGAAAACACCCCCTTTTACAAAATTCGGGACAACCCAGGTCCTTTCAATCCCGGTGGTAGCAGAGACGCATAAGATCATACCTGGTTCCAGAAATCAATCGGGCGAAGGCAGGTCAATCATTCGCTACCCTCGCCCGGTATTCGTTATTTCACGCCTGAGATCAAATCAGCTCGCGGCTGCCTTTTTATCCGCCACAGTTGTCTGGACGGTGCGGACTTTAATCCTGACTTTCTGCGCCTCAATCAAAAGCGCCAGCAGGATGATCAGGCCGCGCACCCCGTTGACCCAGAAGGGATCAACTTCCATCAGGTTCAGGCCGTTGTTAATCACCGACAGCAGCAGCACGCCGGAAAAGGCACCCCAGATCGTTCCGGTACCACCGGTGAGGGCGACGCCGCCGATGACAGAGGCAGCGACGGTCTCGAGCGTCATACCCACGCCCAGGGTGGGGTTCGACACTTCCAGCCGGCCCAGCAGCATCCAGCTGGCCAGGGCAGCCATCAGACCGCCGATCACGTACGCGGTTGTGATCGTTTTGGCAGGGTTGAACCCGGATGCCGCGGCTGCCTGACGGTTTGAACCGACCGCATAGAGCTGCCGGCCGAAGCGGGTATTGCTGAGGATGTAGGCAAAAACCAGGAAAACGATCAGTGTGGCGATGACCGAAACGGGGATGGGGCCGATTCGCCCGCCGCCCAGCCAGTTGAACAGCGCCGGCGTGCCGGGCATGATCGCGCCCATACTGATTACAAAGGCCGCCCCACGCAGGATGAGCTGCATAGCCAGGGTAACAATAAAATTATTCATCTGCAGGCGGGTAATCAACAGCCCGTTGATCAGGCCGATGAGCGCACCGAGCACCAGCATGATCGGGATGACGATGAATGGATGCAGCTCCCAACCGACCCCGCCGGCCTGAGCCAGGGTCATCTCGCGGTACGGTAACATCATCCACGCAGCCAGCACCGTTAACAGCGAGATGGTTCCTTCCTGCGAAAGGTCGAAATTACCGCTCAGCAGCACAATGGCCTGCCCGATCGTTAAGATCCCCAGCACACTGGCATGCAGCAGGATATTGATCAGGTTGATCCCGGACAGGAAGTTATCCGTCCTGAGAGAAAAGAAAATTACAACCAGCAGCAGGACGAACCAGATTAGCCGATCAAGGACAAGTTGGGTGAGACGGCCGTCTCGGAACATGTATTCGCTCCTTCTATCGCTAGCAGGATGTTTTGCGGCGTGGTGTTCGGATCACCCACCCGGAACTCCTGATGGATCTTTCCCTGGTACATCACAAGGATGCGGTCGCACACGCCCAGAAGTTCACGGACTTCGCTGGAAATGATCAGGATCGCGATCCCATCCTCGCTCAGTTCGCTGACGATCTGATAAATATCCGTCTTAGCGTGCACATCGATGCCCTGTGTGGGCTCATGCAGAACCAGCACATCGGGTTTCGTCGCCGCCAGTTTGGCAAAAACCACTTTCTGCTGGTTCCCACCGCTCAATAATGCCGCGGCCTGTTCCTGGCTGGGTGTCACAATGCCGAGTTTTTCGATGTACTGCGCCACGATTTCGCGCTCTTTATTCAGTCTGACGAAGCCGAAGAGCGCGCAGAGCCGGTCCAGCACCGTGTATGTGATGTTTTCGCGTACCGGGCGCCCGCCTACCAGGCCGTATAGATAGCGGTCCTGAGGCAGGTAAGCCAGACCCTGGGCAAGCGCTTCGGACGGATTGGTGGCGGTGTAAGGTTTACCTTTGATGGTCACCTCTCCCAGCCCGCGGCGGTCGAGACCGAACAGACTTTTTGCCAGCGCCGAAGCGCCGCAGCCTTCCAGCCCGGCAATACCCACTACTTCGCCTTTGCGGACGGTCAGATTGACGTCCTCATAGTGACCCCGCCGCACCATATTCTTCAGTTCAAGCACCGGCTCGCCAACCCTGCCGTCAGTTTTCTTGCGCTGGTATTCTTCGACATCTTCACCGACCATGGCACGAATTAGACCGGCGGTGTCGATCTCATTGATGGGATAGGTTCCTACCAGGCGCCCATTGCGAAGGACCGTGACGTTATCGCAAATTTCGAATACCTCTTCCAGGTGGTGGGAGATGTAGATGAAGGCAACGCCGCGATCTTTCAGTGAACGTACGAAGCCAAACAGGCGGTTAATATCCGGCCGGGGTAAGGCAGCCGTGGGTTCGTCTAAGATAATCAGCCTGGCATTGCTGAACAGCGCCTTGGAAATCGCCAGGAGCGTTTGCTCGGCAACGGAAAGGCCTTCCACTCGCTGGTACACATCGAGCTTGAGTCCGAGTTTTTCCAGTCGTTCAGCAGCATCTTTGAATGCTTCATCCCAGCGCACGAAGCCAAACCGGTCGGTTGGCATCTGGCCGGCAAGGATGTTTTCCGCAACAGTCAGGCTGGTCATCAAATTGATGCGCTGGGGAACGTAGGCCACCCCCGCTTCCAGGGCTTGCGCGGGCGTCATCGCGGTAAACTGGCGTCCATCGATAACCATGGTGCCGGAATCTGGTTGGATCAGACCCATGAGCACGGCCATCAGGGTGGATTTCCCGGCCCCGTTTTTGCCGACCAGCCCGTGGATCTCTCCCGGCATCACGGAAAGTGTCATATCAGAGAGCGCCTGAACGCCGGGGAATACTTTGCTGATTCCCCTCATTTCAAGCAGTGGTCGAACTTCCGATTCTTCCATGTTCATGTCCTCGAAATCATTCGTTCGCACCGGCAGGCTAAATTGCCTGGTCTTGTAAGCCGATGGGGTTATTGGCTAACGCCTTACGTATCGAGGTCCGGCGCAGGTAGCTCACCTTTAATGCATCCACGAACATCGCGAACAGGAGCAGCGCTCCACGGCTGACTTCAATCCAGAACGGGGAAACCATCATCATATTCAGTCCGGTGTCCAGGATGCCCCACAGCAGCACACCGCCAAATGCACCGATCAGGTTGCCGCGCCCACCAAACAGGCTGACGCCGCCGATCACTGCTGCCGCCTGGACGATAAAGATCATGTTCATACCCGTACGCGGCGTGGCGCTGTCCATGCGGCCAGCGTCCAGCAAACCGGCGAGCGCTGCACAAACACCACTGATCACATATACCGCTACAATCACCTTTTTCGAGCTGATACCGGCTGCCTCTGCCGCAGCCCGGTTCGCACCCACCGCGTACATATTCCGGCCAAAACGGCGGTAGCGTGTGATGACAAATGCCACGAGAAATGCAAGGATTAAAAATACCGCTGCGGTTGGAATCACCAGGTTGCCCCCGCTGGCCAGCGGAATGCGAGCCAGCGTACCACCGCCCAGCCAGTTGAACTCTTTCGGGAAGAAGCTGATGCTCCGCCCCGGTGACAGGGCATACGTGGCGCCGCGCAGCACCATCATCATCGCCACGGTGGTGATGAAGTTGTTCATGTTCATCCTGGTGATCAGGGTGCCGTTGAACAGACCGATCAGCGCACCAACCGCAAGCATGATCAGGATTGCCAGGACCGGCGATAACTCAAGTCCCCAGCCGCCATCCGCAGCGCTGGCCATCAGCAGCGCTGCAATCATGGCCGTCACACCCATCGTCGATTCAGCCGACAGGTCGAAGTTGGCTGTGATCATGGTGAAGGATTGACCGATCACCAGCAGCCCCAATGCGGCCATACGATAAAGGATATTTACCAGATTGTTGGGGGTGAGGAATTGATCGGACAGCAGCGAAAAGATCACGAGTGCGATGACCACAAACACCCAGATCAGATTGTCGATTATGAAGAGCAGAATGTCGTTCTTGTTCGATATTCTCATAGGATACTCGTCCGGTCCAATCTCAATACCTGACTGAGTTTCTGAATGGGGCGGCATAGTGCCACCCCATTCAGTTACGTCCAAGAAATGCTATTTCGCCTGATTACCCCACAGCGCGGGTTCATCAACGTTGTCGATGGTCACGCTGGTGGTCGCCAGGTTGAGCATGAAGCCGGTATCGGCCTTCTCGATGGTGGCGGGTGACCAGAGAGCACCCTCTTTCGTCACGGTGCCTTCCTTGATCTCCTCACCATTGATCTCGGACAGGATGTAGTCAGAGAGCACGACACCGAAGTCAGGCATCGGCTGGCTGGAGGCCTGGTCGGAATAACCATCGCGAATGGCCTGCAGCGCGTCCGGGCAGCCGTCGACACCGGTCAGGAAGATGTGGCCTTCCTCGCCGCGCGGGACTTTCTTGCCCAGCTGCTCGAGGGCCGAAAGCACAACCGTGGTACCAACGCAGTCAGAGTGCATGTAGATACCGTCGATTTCCTCGGTAGAGACCACATCCTGGGTAGCCTGGGCGAATTTCTCAGCTTTCCACTCGGTGGGCTTGGAGATGATCTTGATGTTCGGATATTCCTTCATCACGTCGTTGAAGCCGCCGCCGCGCAGCTGGGCGACATTCTGACCCAGATCACCCTGCAGCTCAAGCACCGTACCCTTGGGCTCGCCGTATTTTTCGGTCAGCAGAGCAACCATCGCCTCAGCAGACTGCTTACCGGCCAGATAGTTGTCCGACTGAACGGTCATGTTGATCTCGCAGCCAATCGGTGCGCGGTCAATGGTGTAGAACGGCACGCCCGCGTCCTTCGCTTTCTGGACGGAGGAGCAAATTGCCTGGCTGTCAACAGGCACCACCACAATGGCATCTACTCCCAGGGAAAGGAAATAGTCGATCTGATTGGCCTGCTGGGCAGCATCGAAGTTGGCGTTGGTGGTCACCACGGCCCAACCCTTTTGCTCGCCACCGGTGACCATACCGTTCATGATCACACCCTGGCCGCCGCTGAGCTCAGGAGCTCCATAGCCGACGGTTACTTTATCGGCAGAAGCGGCTGGTTCAGAAGGGCTTTCAGCCGTTGGAGTGGGAGCCTGGGCGCATGCTGCCAGCACCAGCGAGAGTGCCATCAGAATACCCAACAGCATATTCAATTTCTTCATTGTTTGCTTCTCCTTAGCCTTGTAGGAATTCGGGATATGTTTAAGTTAGATCCTGACGGAAAGAAATGGGAGCGTGCTCAAAAGCTGTACTGGGTCAGTGCTCACCTCCTTTAGATATTCTGGTGGCGGTAAATATCTTGCGCAATCCGTGTAAACAGCCATTTTGCGCCGGAACAACGGAGGAATATGCTGCAGCTGAAATATCGATTGTTGACACCATACGTCATGTGCAAACGAAAGGGAATTATCGCCGATTTTAGCCCAGTAACTGACATCTGTCAATGACATTTGTAAATCGATCAACTCACCTGACCAGCATATCCGGCACGCACAGCCTCTTGCCAGCTGTTTCGACGATCAATCCCGGCCAGCGGTCGCTGAAGGAAAGGATTTCCACTCCCGCTTCTGTCAGCAGGGTCAGTTCCTCAACCTTGGCGCCGGTTACAGTGATGAACCAGTCAAACGACTGGTTGTTCTCTACGCAGGTGTCGGTCAGGCACCGGCCGGCATCCACGACCGCATATCCGGTCGGCCCACCCTGGAAGTGGTTCTCCCACTCGCCCGGGTAGCCCAGTTCTGCGTACCATTCCTTCTGCTTCGCCAGAATGTCGGCGAAGCGCACACCGGGTTTGAGCATCGCCAGGACACGGGCTTCAACGGCTGCCGCGGCCTGGTAGGCGCGTTGAATTTCTGGTGCGGGCTGGCCAAAGGAGACCGTACGGGTGACATTGGCATGCAGGCCCCACCGCCGGGCGGCAGGGTGCAGGATCAGGTAGTGCTCCACGATTCTGGATGTGGGCAGGGGATGCCGGTAGCGGGCAGCGCGTTCGTCGCTGCCGACAATCAGCACATCCAGATCGATCCCCTCCTGGATGAAGCGGGCATGCATCTGGCGGGCGATCATTTGCTCGGTCATACCGGGCTGCACCCAGAGGGCCATATCTTCCAGGATGCTGCTGGTCCTGCCTGCAAGCCACCGCAGGCGAGCGATTTCCAACGGCGTCAGCGGAAAGTGCAGGTGGTTCAACTGCTCGTTGACATTGTCTGCGCCGGGGAGCGGGGTATCTGCAGCCAGGCGCGGCCCGGCCAGCGAGCGGGCGCGTTCACGCGGGTCACCCTGATGCCAGCGCAGAGTCACCAGTTCGTAGTTCTGCCCGGCGACCTGCTCCTCAAACAGCCTGAGCGCATCCATGCTATGCGCCAGCAGATACTGCCTGTCCGGTGTAATGAGCAGGTGCCCTTCGCCGGTGGTGGCGTTGTTGAGCACCCGGCTGTCCCCGCCGGCGGTGAGCCAGGCGAATTGATCACGGCGGGAGATCAGCACGCCGTCATACCCGTTTTGAGTCATCCACTCCCGCAGCCGGCGCTGCTTTTCGAGCGCATCGGCGCGTACCTGCTCGCTGTTCTCGAGCTGTATTTGGGCTTTAAGGGTATCCAGGGTCAGGTTGAGCGGGCCGGTCATATTACTGCTCCCTGAATCTGCTAAAGCTGGTGGAGAAGTCCCGCCAGAAGCGGGTACATCTGCCTGTATATCCCGTAGCGGTCTTCGTAATACGCCTGCGAAGCCGGATCGGGTTCGATGGTGCGCTCGAAGCGCAGCGTCTGCCGGACCGCTTCTGCGGGCGAAGTGTATACACCCGCGCCAACGCCGGCCAGAATCGCGGCGCCCCAGGAGGCTGCTTCGGTGATCCTGGGTACCGTCACCGGGATGCCGGTGATATCTGCTTTCAGCTTCAGCCAGATGGGCGAGCGGGCGCCGCCGCCAATGGCGCGCAGTTCGTCGATGCGCACTCCACCGTTTTTCAGGACTTCCAGGTTGTAGCGCAGTTCGAAGGTCAGCCCTTCGAGGATGGCGCGCGCCACGTCCGCGCGGCTGGTGGCAAATGTCAGCCCCAGCAGAGCGCCTTTGGATTCAGTATCGAAATGGGGAGTTCCGCTGCCAGAAAAATGCGGCAGCAGCAGCAGGGATGAAGGCTGGTCGGCGGCAGGCTGGAGGATCAGATCGTAAGCATCCGCTCCGGTCTGCTCGGAAAGTGTCTTCTCCTCCTGGCAAAAGGTATCGCGGAACCAGCGCAGGACCAGCCCCCCACTGTGGTTCAGTGTCATCGCCAGGTACAGGTCGGGAACGACATGCCGGTAAACGGAGATGTTGCCTTCTTCCAGTTCTTTCGTTAACTGTGGAGAAGCCAGCGCGACTTCCACGACTTCCGCCGTGCCCGTTGAGACCATCGAAAGGCCGGGCTCTACCAGTCCCACGCCCAGCGCACCGCAGGCCTGGTCATGGCCGCCGGTGACCACAACCGGCCGGTTCGGGAAACCCCATCCCCCGGCCAGTTCCGCGCTGACCTCGCTAACGGCCGTGCCGGAAGGATAAACCGGGGCCAGGCGGTCGAGTTCCAGGTCGAGTGCAGGGAGGATTTCCCGCGACCAGCAGTCGTTTGCCAGGTCATAAACCTGCGTGCGCGAGGCCAGGCAGCGGCTGATCGCAGCCTGGCCGGTCATCTTGCGAATGATGAAGTCTTCGTACAGCAGGAACTGTTCCGCCCTGGTCCACAGATCCGGTTCGTGCTCATTCAACCACAGAAGCTTCGGCAGAGTGTTGATCGTGTGGACCGGCATGCCGGTGTGGCGGAAGAGGAACTCGGCGCCGAACCGCTCACGCAGCCACTCGTTTTGCGCGACGGTGCGTGTGTCCATCCCCAGGATAGCCGGGCGCAGCGCCTCACCCCTCTTCCCCACCGGAATGACAGCCTCCCCTTGAACCGATAAACCGATGGCTGAAACAGGCTCTCTGCGATTCAACTCTGCGTAAGCCGAGCCGACAGCCTCGCGGGCTAACTTCCAGACGTGTTCGGCGTCCTGCTCGGCCCAGGCCGGTTGTGGAATATCGACGACGTACTCCCGGCTGGCGCTGGCCAGCAAATGACCTTCGACATCAAAGATGGATGCCTTGCAGCCGGTGGTGCCTATGTCGAGACCGATTAGCAGCATGTCGTTCCCTGTCGATTCGAGTGAAGGATGAAGTTCCCGGGATCCTTGATCCCTTTATGCACAGCTGTGGTGGTAAACTTCCCAGTTCAAATAGCGTCCGAACGCTTCCGCCACGGCGTCAGCCACGTGCGAAGCGCTCATCGCCGCGTGGTGCTCGTAGCCGTTCAGGCAGATGTGCTGCATCAGGGCCTGGAAATTGGGAATTTCCACTACCGCGCGGGCGCCAAACGTATCCAGCCTGTCGTCGGTGAACATACCCTCGCCAACGTAGGTCCGGATCATGCCGTTGACGTCATCCGTGGACACACGGGCAAAGGTCAGCGGACCAGACGGCACACGCCCGGCGACAGCGCCGTAGGTGTTTTCGGTGCCCAGCGTGGTGGCCAGGATCTCAGCGGTGGCAATCTTGATATCGGGCAGGAAGCTCTTGGCCCAGTTGCCGCAGTGGAACAGCACGCATTTATTGGGGTCGTCTGCGTAGTTGTTGTTCCAGTCCACCAGCGCGCTGGGGGTTTGCGAAGCCAGCTGCAGGGCATACATGGAAACCACGCCGGTAACGTCGACTTCGCAGGCGGACGGCATGAGCTGGTTGCTCATCATGCTCATCAGGGTGCAGACGTTAATACCGTAGTTCTGCTGCACGGAGTTCCAGCACTGGATCGCCGAGGCGGTCAGGTCGTAGCGCGCCATCCAATCCTCAATCACGACGCCGAGCTTTGCCATGCGCACCAGCGAGGCGGACGGCACGCCTTCCGAATTGGCGTACCCCTTGATCGCCGCGAGTTTATCGGTCACGCGGGCGTCATCATCCGCAATGCGGCTCGCCATGCCCAGGACATCGGACAGATCAATGGTCACCACTGAGATGCCCTCTGCCTCCAGGAGCTTTTCGCTGAACCGCACGGTGTTGAAGTTGCCCGGTCGAGCGCCAATCGCGCCCAGGCGCGCCTTGCGCAGTCCGTTGACGGTGTGACATACGGAGACAAACTTCTTCAGATCCTTGCGGAAACTTTCTGAGAGCGGGTGGACGGTGTGCAGGCTGGTCAGGCTGAAGGAATAACCGTACTGGCGCAGGTTGTTGCACACCGAAATCTTTCCGCAGAAAGCGTCACGGCGCCGCTCGACATTGAACTGATCCAGATCATCCGGATAAGCCTGCACGAGGATGGGCACGTTCAGGCCCGACAGGCGGATGGTATCGGCGATACCTTTCTCATCGCCAAAGTTCGGCAGGACGACGAGAATACCGTCAATTAGATCGCGGTTTCTGCGGAACAGGTCGGCGGCTTCTTTCGCATGCGCCCAGGTTTCAACAGACCCGTTCTTGCCCTGGGTCTGGTCCAGCATGACTGCTTCCAGGTCCATCTCCTGGAAGAGCTTCTGGATGTCGTTGCGTGCTTCCGTTACAAGCTGGTCGGGGAAGAAGTCTCGGTTTCCAATGATGACGGCAAGAGTAGCTTGAGCCATGGCGTAACCTCCGGAAGATTGAGCAGGGTTTTTAGAAAATCAGTCTACAATCAGGGAATCCACTTTTTCAAACAGCGCATCGTCGCTGATTTCGCCTTTCATCCAGGCGTCCTGCAGCAGCCGCAGATCCAGTACCACCGACGGCCGGTGTAATTCCACATCGTCCAGGGTGATGGGCTGGTCGACCGGAACCGGGCGGGTGACACAGGCATGCTTTGCCAGCCCGATGGGCAGCAGTCGCTCTGCAGAAGCGGTCTCATAGGTATCGATCAGGCTGTAGAAGGTCGTCCCGCCGATCCCGTCGAGAACGTCGCCCGGTTTGAGATCGCGCTTCGCCACTGCGAACACTTCCGAATACAGCTTGCGGCCCGGGGCCATATTCGACTTGCCCTCAATCACCTGGAGAGCAGCGGTCAGGGGGACCTCAATGCTGCAGAGATGGTACGGTCTGAAGAGCGTGTAATAGGGGCCGTTCCCCATATCACGCAGCACCATGGCCTGGCGCAGCCGCGGGTGATCGGTGCGCACGATCAGGAACACGCCGGGGGCAACATGCCCGACCCCGTATTCCACCACGCCGATTTTGTTCAGCACGCCGCCGTCCTCTTTCAAGCGGAAGACCTCGTTCAGGTGATCGCGGTCGGTCGCTGGGCCGTGCATACCGCGCACGTCCGGGATCAGGCCGGTGGCGTTGGAGACGGCCGCCATCTCGATCATGGTTTTGCTGCCGTCCACAAACTCAATCAGCATGTTGGGGTTGAGACCGCGCCGGGCAGCCTCTTTGATAATGTCCTCCTGTTCAGGGCTGGCATGGCGGTCGAGCGGATTGTTCTTTCCTTTTCCCGCGGCGACCACGGTAAAGCCCAGCGTGGTGGCGAAATCATATAATTCCTTGCACGCAGCCGGCTCGTCCCCAGCAGCCAGGGCATAGATCACGCCCTTGCGCTGGGCGTACCAGTTCAGGATGGGCCCGACAGTGATGTCTGCTTCCACGTTCATCATCGCCAGGTGCTGTCCGTTGCGGGCAGCTCGCAGCGCTGCTTTGGCGCCGATTTCCGGCACGCCGGTAGCGTCCAGCATCACGTCGACCGTTTTCATATCGCACACGATGCGATAGTCACGGGCGATCACCCGCTTTCCCGCACGCACCGCCTCGTCGGCTTCGGCTGCTGTCTTTACCTCCACCACCTCCACGTCGAGCTGCGCGATGTTATAGGCCTCGCGCGCGTTCTCCAGAACGATATCGACCGCAGCGACGACTTCGATACCTTTCATCATCTTGGTGGTCGCCACGACGTCGGTGCCCATCTGACCTGCGCCGAGCAAACCGATCCGGACGGGCTGTCCATCTTTTTCACGTTTTTCCAGTTTTTGGTTAAGTCCGATCATCTACGATGCCTCTACCGTTTTTTGAATTTCAGGCAGCCTGCGGCTGCATGACAACTTTGAGCGCTTTACCGCTGGCAGCCATGGCAAATGCCTCGTTGACCTGATCCAGCGAGTAGCAGTGCGTAACCATCTTTTCCGCCGGGATCTGCTTGTTTCGCAGCACCTCCAGCGCCAGCGCGTGATAGGTTGGGTGATACGAGAAGGAGCCGACAACTTCAATCTCGTTGTAGTGGATCCGGTTGCCGTCCAGCGTTGTCATGGGGTTGGCTTTCGGCAGCCCGCCAAACAGGATCACCCGGCCGCCTTTGCGGACGATTTCAACCGCCTGAGTCTGGGTCGCTGCGATGGGGTTGGCGCAGATGACCACATCCGCACCGCGACCACCGGTGAATGCCAGGACCTTTGCTCGAACGTCCTCAGTGGAAGGATCGATAATCAAATCGGGGGCAAAGTTACGCGCCAGCTCCTGTCGATCGGGGTTTGGCTCGCTCAGAATCACGGAGGCGCCGCGCGCCTTCGCCACAGCGATGTGCAGGCAGCCGATCGGGCCGCCGCCCATCACCACAACGGTCATGCCCAGATCGATGCAGGCACTGTCCTGTGCCGCCAGCACGGAGGATGCCGTTTCAGCCAGCGCGCCCTCCACATAAGAAAGCGATTCCGGTATCGGGTGGACAATGCCGTTGGTCAGAATCTCACCGGTCAGCACCATGCGCTCGGCGAACCCGCCCGGATACCCGGGTGTGATACCGACCAGGTGGAGATCATCGCACAGGTTGTATTTACCGCGTTCGCAGTAGTAGCAGTGCCCGCAGTGCACATCCGGAGCGACGGCAAGGCGGTCACCCACCTTGTAGCGGTCGACCTTCGCGCCAACAGCCACCACTTCGCCGGCAATTTCGTGCCCGCCGGTGACCGGTTCCGTTCCGGCGGGAGGGCCTTCTCGCCAGCGGCGCAGATCGGAGCCGCAAATACCCACCGCATGAACTCGCAAAATCACCCCGTCTTCCGGTAAAACCGGCTCAGGGACCTCTCGAACTTCATATTGACCAGCCCCCACCAGTAATGCAGCTTTCATCAATATCTCCTTTGACAGAATTTTCACTCAGCCAGCATGGATAACTAAATGGGGATCTCGCCCGAAATCTTTTTCCCGACAGCGCCGCCCGGATGGGTTTTCGCAAACTCTTCCCGGGTATAGCCGCGCTGCTGCAGCAGCAGCACGCACAGCGCATCACAGGCTGCCCCGTTGACCAGCGAACTGCCCGTTGCGATCATCCCGTAGGGATCGACTTCGCGCGGGGCGACGACACAAAATACCTGGTCGGACATTTCAGCCAGCGGCGACGCCGGGTTCTCCGTATGGGCGATCAGCTTCGCTCCCCGGTCTTTTGCAATGCGAGCAAATTGGTTGATCTCGCTGCTGTGCCCGCCTTTGGAGATGATGTACACCACGTCACCCGGTTTGACGGCCCCCGCCCCACCGTGCAGACTGTCCGCCGAATGGATGAACAGCGCCGGCACTCCGCAGCACGAGAGCAGGTGGGCGAAACGCTCGGCAATGGTGCGTGATGTCCCTGCACCGGTGACCAGTACGTGGCCCTGACAGCTGGCCAGGGTCTCAACGACGGCGGAGATGCTGTCATCGAACTGGTCGATCAGGGCGCGTACAGCCGCTGCTTCTCGTTCGATTACCTCACATGCTTGTTGAACCAGTATGGATTTTTTCTGCTCTGTCATCACGAATTCGTTTCCGTTATTTTTTTCTGCTGTGTAATTTCCGAGGCAGGGGAAGAAAGTAAAGCCTCGGCAAGCTTCCGGTCGGTGATCAGGATGTTGACAAACTTACCCAGTAAGGCGCCACGTACTGCGTCAAATTTCTTGAGCCCACCGGAAACACCGACGACCCGCTGGATCTTTTGCAGTTGATCCAGTTGAATGCCGATGACACGTTCATTCAGATCGGACTGCACCGGCCTGCCCTGGGCATCGAAAAAGCGCAGTGCAATATCGCCAACTGCGCCTTTTTCCTGTAATTCAGCCAGATCTTCAGGGGACATGATGGTGCCGTCGCGCATCATCACCGAATCAGGGGTCGGTGAACCGATGCCCACATAAGCGACGTTCACCTTCTCGAATAGAGATAACGCCCGCTGGATGTGGCTGTCGGAGAGCACCGCCTCTTTCGCCTGCACGCTGTGCATGATGCCCGGCACCGGCAGGGGGATTAATTCTGCCTGCAGCGCATTGGCCATCCTGCGGCACAGCTCGCTGGCGTGCACCTCCGCCGTGGGGTGCCCCAGCCCCCCGATCAGCTGCACCACACGCGTGTTGGTGCTGCGCTGGGGCCGGATGGCCGCGACCATGGCGTTCAGCGTTGATCCCCAGGAGACTCCGATCGTGTCGCCCACTCTGAGAGTTTCCTGCAGGTGACGGGCGGCTACTGCACCCAGCGACCGCGTCACGCTTTCGTCGTAATAGGGTTCACCCACATCGACGACAATCGCTTCACGCAGGCCAAAGCGCTGCTCCAGTTCGTTTTCCAGTTCGGTGTAAATGCCCGGGGGAGGGGTAATGTGGATCTGAACAATGCCCGCCTTGCGGGCTTCTTTTAATAAACGCGAGACTTTGGGGCGAGAAAGGTGCAAGCGATTTGCGATCTCGGCCTCGCTCAATTCCTGCTCGTAGTAGAGCCGGCTGACTTTGCTGAGCAGTTGGGGGTCTTTAGGTGAGGGGGTCCGCGCCATTATTGAGCATTTGTTCATTAATGATAGAATGTTCAGTTATCCGTAGTATATAACGGAAACCCACACCGGTCAAGCCCCCAATTATGGTGATTTTGATGGTAAGTTAGTGATCAGGTGATAATGGTCAGAGGTTCAAAATGAAACACTGTGGAAGTGCGCAACCACCGGCGAACCGGCGGCCGGTGGATCATCAATCAGGCGCTGATTACACAACGCAGATGGCGATACTTAGAATTCATGCCATATTATTGCCGCCGGAGACGTAGATAAAAGGCGGCAAAAATTGATATTCTCACAGGAATTTAATCGTTATCATAGCCCGGCTGGTGTATTTTTGGGTTAAACTTGTGTTCCAACTTGTAAACAGCAGCAAACAACTCCTTTTCCCGCAGCATCAGACCACGGAGTTGACCGGCAAGGGGGCCTGATCAAAGCCGGAAAACCAGCCAATCCTCAAAACACGGAGGTACACATGCAGCCTGTTCCTGAAGCCTATGAATCGATTAATGATTTCTTTGCCCGTTACACGCGCTATTTGAGCGAAGGCGATTTCGAAGGCCTGGCGAATATTTACAATTACCCCGCCCTGGCCGTCACCGCGCTTGGCTGTCAGGCGATCACTGAGCCGCAGCAGACGCGTGACTTTTTCAAACAGGGGCGTGAGTTTTACCTCTCACACGGCATTCACGGCGTACGCGCCCGCGATATCGTCACAGAGATCGAAGTGCCGGGCATCTGGGTTGGACACCTCAAACTCGTGAACTTCGATCAATCCGGCGCAGAAGTAGGCGAGGAGCGCAATGCCTACCAGGTGGTGACCTTACCTGACGGGTCCCGCCGCATCGCCGTCACCACTCCGCTGGACGCCTACAATCCTGATCAGAAAAGCGGCGTAAAACTTGAATAAGCGTCTTGTATGAACGAGGGTTAAGACACATTACAGAAGGCTCCACATGGTTAACCGCAAAACGAGGCCAATCTCATAAG
>JAAYXE010000168.1 GCA_012516075.1 Chloroflexota bacterium
CCTCAGGATTGTCCCCCTTTTGTACCGGTATTGTGGGGGTTTGCACAATGGAGTTTTTGTAGTAAATTTGGTAACAATTATTGTTGAAAAGCTTTTTACCGGTTTCAACCCATACTCCATTTTCACATCAGAAGGGGTAATACAGCTATGACACCGGAACGGCTCTCGGAGGTTAATCAACCCATGACAGAGAAAATGATCCCCGATATCGTCGTCGGGCGCCTGCCGCTTTACCTGCGGTCGCTTCGGCAAATGGCAGCCGAAGGCCGTCAGGTCACATCTTCTCAGGAATTGGGTGAACGTCTGGGGATTTCAGCCGCACAGATCCGCAAAGACCTGTCGCAGTTTGGCGAGTTTGGCAAACAGGGCACGGGCTACCACATCAAATTCCTGGAGGAAAAACTGCAGGAAATCCTGCATGTGAACCGCGACTGGGATATCGCCATTGTCGGCGCCGGGGATATCGGCAGCGCCGTGGCGCGCTACAAAGGGTTCTCCCACCAGGGATTCTGTGTAGCGATGATCTTCGACAACGACCCCAAAAAAGTGGGCACGGAAGTTGGGGATTTCATCGTGAAAGACGCTGCGAACATGGTCGAGGAGATCCGCGCCGCGGGGATCCAGGTGGCCATGATCGCCGTGCCGGCATCCGAGGCGCAGGGTGTGGCCAACAAGCTGGTCGAAGCCGGCGTGCGCGCCATCCTCAACTACGCTCCGGTCAACCTTTCGGTGCCGTCCGGTGTACGGGTGCAGTACATCGATCCGGTCATCCACCTCCAGCGCATGACTTACTACCTGGAGTAAAGCGAAGACCCTGAAGGCTGGATACGGCCTTCAGGGTCTTTTTTTATTTAACGTTCGTATTTTTTATCAGCGCCCGTCGATGGTGATCAGGTTGCGGCGGATGAGCGGCAGGATGGTCAGCCCGCGCGCGGCGCCTTCGGCCGTGCAGGTGGTGGGGTTGTCCACCAGGTAGGCCGGCACGCCCAGCTCTTTGGTGAGCAGCTTATCGATGCCGCGCAGCAGGGCGCCGCCGCCGGTGATGGCGATACCGCGGTCGATGATATCGGAAACCAGCTCAGGGGGCGTTTTCTCCAGCACGCGCCGGGCGGTCTCAACGATATCCGCCAGCGGCTCGCGCAGGGCTTCAACCACCTCGCCCGTGGTGAGGGAGACCGGGCGCGGCAGGCCGCTGACCTGGTCCTGCCCCTGGACCTCAATCGTCTG
Organism: Chloroflexota bacterium; assembly: GCA_012516075.1. Lineage (GTDB taxonomy): Bacteria > Chloroflexota > Anaerolineae > Anaerolineales > UBA4823 > JAAYXE01. The sequence continues at coordinate 1,228 of JAAYXE010000168.1, forward strand.
TTCTTCATCCTGGGGCACGGCCGCGCCGATGCGAATTTTGATCTGCTCGGCGGTGAGCTGGCCGATGATCAGTCCGTACTTCTTGCGCACGTAAGAGACAATCGCCTCGTCGAGGGCCATACCGCCGGCGCGCAGGGTCTCGGCGGCCACGATGCCGTACATGGCGATCACCGCTGCCTGGGTGGTGCCGCCGCCCAGGCAGAGCAGCATGTTACCGGAGGGCGTGCCGATGGGCAGGTCCACCCCGATAGCGGCGGCCAGCGGCTGCGAGATCAGGATCGCTTCACGGCTGCCGGCCTGCAGCGAGGCTTCGTGCACAGCGCGGCTCTCCACGCTGGTCACGCCGTACGGGTGGGTAATCATCACGCGCGGACGGAAGATGCGCATCGGCCCGCTCAAACGGCGCAGCAGGGCCTCCAGCATATACTCCGTCACTTCGTAATCGGCGATCACGCCGTTCATCAGGGGGCGGGTGACCTCCAGGGATTCGGGGACGCGACCGTACATATCGTGGGCTTCCTGCCCCCAGGCGACCATTTTCTGCTCCTGGACGACAATCGCCGCCACGGTCGGCTCCTCGAGCACAACCTGATCCCCCTCCACCACTCGAATAAACAGGGTGCCCAGATCGATTCCCAATTCCTTGGAAAACAGGGCCATAGCGTTTGGGGTTCTCCTTAATCGCGTTCCGGTTGGAGTGCGATTGAAAAAATCAAGAATGGATGTGGCGGCTGAGCCGCCACATCGGGTTGAATTGCTTTCCTGTGAAGACTAGCCGCCCAGCTCGGACGAGGAGCGCTGGCGCTGGCCGCGGTAGCGGCGCACGGCCTCCAGGCGCAGGTTCGAGCGGCGTAAAGCGGCCTGCAGCTTCAGATATTCGTCGGTGTCCGGCGGCGGCCCCTTCTTGAGGAGCTCCTCCGCACGACGCCGCGACTCTTCCGCACGGGCCACGTCGATCTCTTCCACGTTCTCGGCTGCATCTGCCAGGACAGTAACGATGTCCGGCTGGACCTCGATCAGCCCTCCCGCGACCGTAAAGGCTTCCTCCCTCCCCTGGTAGCGCACCTTCAGGATGCCGTACTTCAGGGTGGAGAGGAGCGGCGCGTGGTTGGGCAGGATGCCCATCTCGCCGTTCACGCCCGGGGCAATCACGATATCGGCATCGCCCTCAAAAACCATCCGGTCCTGGGAGACGATTTCTACTCGTATGGGCATGGTATCTGCCTTCTCTCCGCTGTTCTACTGTGATCCTGGCCTGCCCGGCTTCCACGCTCGTTCAGGCGCGGGAATACGGGCAGGCCGGTTCTATCTATCGCTGTTCGGTCAGGGCGGCCCGGCCGCGCGACCATCCTAGCTGTTTTTCGCCATCTCCTCGGCGGCGGCGACCACATCGTCGATCGTGCCGGCGAACATGAAGGCCTGTTCGGGCAGGTCATCGTGCTTGCCGTCCAGGATCTCGCGGAAGCCGCGCACGGTCTCGCGCAGGGGCACGTAGCGCCCTTCGCGGCCGGTGAACTGCTGGGCCACGAAGAAGGGCTGCGAGAAGAAGCGCTCGATCTTGCGGGCGCGGGCCACCAGCAGCTTGTCGTCCTCGCTCAGTTCGTCCACGCCCAGGATGGAGATGATGTCCTGCAGGTCTTTGTAGCGCTGCAGCACCTGCTGGACCTCGCGGGCGGTGGTGTAGTGCTCTTCGCCCACGATGTTGGGGTCGAGAATACGGGAGGTGGAGGCCAGCGGGTCGACGGCGGGGTAAATACCCTTTTCCACGATCGAGCGTTCGAGGGCGATGGTGGCGTCCAGGTGGGTGAAGGTGGCCACCGGGGCGGGGTCGGAATAGTCGTCGGCGGGCACGTACACGGCCTGCATGGAGGTGATGGAGCCGCTGCGGGTGGAGGTGATGCGCTCCTGCAGCTCGCCCATCTCGGTGGCCAGGGTGGGCTGGTAACCCACGGCGGAGGGCATACGCCCGAGCAGCGCCGAAACCTCGGAACCGGACATGCTGAAGCGGAAGATGTTATCGATAAAGAGCAGCACGTCGCGGCCCTCATCGCGGAAGTACTCCGCCATGGAGAGCGCCGACAGCGCCACGCGCAGGCGCACACCGGAAGGCTCGTTCATCTGCCCGTAAACCATCACGGTGTCTTTCATCACGTTCGATTCGAGCATTTCGCGGTAGAGCTGGGTGCCCTCACGCGTGCGCTCGCCCACACCGGCGAACACCGAGTTGCCCTGGTGGACGGTGGCGATCGAGCGGATGAGCTCCATGATGATCACGGTCTTGCCCGTGCCGGCGCCGCCGAAAATGCCCGTCTTACCGCCTTTGGTGAAGGGGGCGATCAGGTCGATCACTTTGATGCCGGTCTCGAACACTTCCACACGGGTGGACTGGTCAGCGAAGCTGGGGGCCGGGCGGTGGATGGGGTAGTACAGGTCGGATTTCACCGGACCCAGGTTATCGATCGGCTGGCCCAGAACGTTGAAGATGCGTCCCAGCGTGGCGGGGCCCACAGGCACACGGATCGGATTGTAGGTGCGGCGCACCGGGCGCCCGCGCTGCAGGCCGTCGGTGCTGCTCATGGCAACCGTGCGCACCCAGTTGTTCCCCAGGTGGAGCTGGACCTCCAGCACCAGGGGATCGCCGCCGTCCATATCCACTTCCAGCGCTTCGAAGATCTCGGGCATATTATCGGGAGGGAAGGCCACATCCACCACACCGCTCATCACCTGCACGACATGGCCGTGTGCCTCTCCCGCAGCCTGCAGGGCCTTTCCGTCGCCTTGAACCTTAGTTTCGATCATTCTTTCCTCCATCATCTGCCTTTCTGGGCCAGCGCCTCAGCGCCGCCAGCGATATCTAACATTTCACTTGTAATCGATTGTTGGCGAGCTTTGTTGTATTCCAGGGTAAGGGCATCGACCAGGGCCGTGGCGCTGTCGGTGGCGTTCTTCATGGCCACCATGCGGGCGGCATGTTCGCTGGCCACCGATTCCATCACGGCCTGGTAGACCTGCAGGGCCGTGAAGCGCGGGATCACCTCGTCGAGGATGCTGGCCTGGTCGGGTTCGTAGATATAGGTCGCCGCGCTCTTGCGCTCGCCGCCGCCGAAACCGGCCACCGTCCCCCGCTGCCCCTCTTCTTCGCTCACATCCAGGGGCAGCAGCTTCTTGATGGTCGGCTCCTGGTGGGCCATGGAGATAAAGTCGGTGTAGACCAGATAAACCTCATCGGCGCGGCCGGAGAGGAACTCGTCCACCGCCACGCGGCCGATGGGTGAGATCTCGGTGAAGGTGGGCGCCGCCGGCAGGTTGCTGAAGTCGGCGATCACTTCTTTGTGCAGGCGCACCATAAGGTCGCGCCCTTTGCGGCCCACGGTCACGTAGCGCACCGGGACCGGGTAATCGCGGAAGCGGTTCAGCGCGAAGCGCACAACGTTGGTATTGTAAGCGCCGGCCAGGCCGCGGTCGCCGGTGATCAGCACCACCAGCACGCTGTTGACCCTGTCGCGCTTGACCAGCAGGGGGTGCAGGGTCTCTCGCCCGGGCTGGTTGGAGATGTGCGTGAGCACGCGCCAGGCGTGGGTGGCATAGGCCCGGGTGTTCATCATGGCCGTCATCGCCTTCCGCACTTTGCTGGCGCTCACCGCCTGCAGCGCGCGGGTCACCTGAGAGATGTTCTTGACACCCTGGATTCGCAGCCGGACTTCTCTAAGATTTGGCATAACTTCGTCCCGTTATGGTGTACTCTCTGAGCTGCACGCCAGCGCCATCAGGCGAAGGTGCTGTTGAACGACTCGATGGCCGAGCGGAGCGCCGTCATGGTCTCGTCGGTGATCATCTTCTTCTCGGCGATATCGCGGCCGATCTCCGGATGGGAGGATTCCATGAAGCGCAGGAAGGAGGTCTCCCAGGCGCGCATGCGCTCCAGAGGGATCTTGTCGGTGTAACCGTTGGTGCCGGCGAAGAGCACCATCACCTGGTTTTCCAGCGACATAGGCTCGTACTGCGGCTGCTTGAGCAGCTCCTGCAGGTGCTGGCCGCGGTTCAGCTGGGCGGCGGTGGACTTGTCCACGTCGGAGGCGATCATGGCGAAGGCCGCCAGGGCGCGGAAGGCAGCCATTTCGATGCGCAGGCGGTTGGCCACCTGCTTCATGGCTTTGGTCATGGCGTCGCCGCCCACGCGGGACACCGACAGACCGACGTTCACCGCCGGGCGGATACCGGCGTAGAACAGGTTGTTTTCCAGGTAGATCTGCCCGTCGGTGATCGAAATCACGTTGGTGGGGACGTAGGCCGAAACGTCGCCGAGCAGCGTCTCGATGATGGGCAGCGCGGTGAGCGATCCGCCCGAGCCGCGGCGCTTCACCAGGCGGTACTCGCTGGCGTTGTCCATGGCTTTGAGGGCCTGCTCCGCGTTGTGGCGGGCCAGCGGGCCGGTGTACACTTTGCCGTCCACGGCGTCTTCCGGCTCGCCCAGCTCGCCCTCGAAGGAGGCGGGGACGATGATGTAGTCGTCGGCCATGCGGGCGGCGCGCTCGAGCAGGCGCGAGTGCAGGTAGAACAGGTCGCCCGGGTAAGCTTCACGTCCCGGCGGGCGGCGCATGAGCAGGGAGACCTGGCGGTAAGCCCAGGCGTGCTTGGACAGGTCGTCGTACACCACCAGGGCGTCGCGGCCGGTTTCCATGAACTCTTCGCCGATGGCGCAGCCGGCGTAGGGAGCGATGTACTGCAGGGCGGCCGATTCGTCGGCCGAGGCCACCACCACGGTGGTGTAGTCCATGGCGCCGTAGCGCTCCAGCGTGGCCACGGTGCGGGCGACGGCAGCCTTCTTCTGCCCGATGGCCACGTAAATGCAGTACACGCCCTGGCCCTTCTGGTTGATGATGGTGTCGATGGCAATGGCCGATTTACCCGTCTGGCGGTCGCCGATGATCAGCTCGCGCTGGCCGCGGCCGATGGGGACGAGGGCGTCGATGGCTTTGATACCGGTCTGCAGCGGAGTGTCCACGTCTTTCCGCTGCACCACACCCGGAGCAATGCGCTCAATCGGCCGGTAGCCGGTGGCTTTGATCGGGCCTTTACCGTCAATCGGCTGGCCGAGAGCGTTGACCACACGACCGACCAGCCCGTCGCCGACGGGAACGGAGGCAATTCGCCCGGTCGAGCGGACAGTCATGCCCTCTTCGATCCCCGAGTAATCGCCCATGATGATGATACCGACACTGTGTTCTTCCAGGTTGAAGGCGATGCCCATCACACCGTTGGCAAACTGGACCAGTTCCTGGGCGCGCACATCCTGGAGCCCTTCGACACGTGCAATACCATCGCCGGACTCGATGACCCTACCAACTTCTCTCACATCCAGCCCGGGCTCAAACGATTCGATCTGTCGCTGCAAGTCCGCAGTAATTTGACTGATCAGGTCAGACATTTTGCCTCCGTTGGAATAAATATGATTTCAGGGAACCCTCTGGCGGCCCGGTATGCAAATCCCTGTTACCACCGGCTCTGCACACGGGCGTTTCAATTGATTCAGTACAGACAGGGATACGAGAAGCAGCCCGGATGAAAACCTTCGATCCGGGCTCGCCGCAGGTTTTAATGGAGCATGTCCTCATCACTGCGATCGACGGCACGCTTATCGACCATCCATCCCTCATCTTAATGACTAAAATGATACCTGAAAGCACAAATCTTGTCCAGTTATTCACAAAGTGCTAGCGGTCCGGCGGGCGCACCTGAGCCCCCCGGCCGAGCTCCACGGAGCGCTCGTAGGCGGCCCAGATGGCGCGCGAGATGGCGGTGCGGAAGCCGGCCTTCTCCAGGTAGTACAGCGCCTCGGCGGAGGTGCCGCCCGGCGAGGTGACCTGGTTGCGCAGGCGCGCCAGGTGCACCGGGTCGTCGCGCCGGGTGTAGTAATCCACCGCGCCGCGCACGGTCTGGGCGACCAGCTTCTCGGCGATGCGGCGGGGGAAGCCCAGGTGCACGCCGGCGTCCACCATGGCTTCCATGAACAGGTAAACATAAGCTGGCCCGGTGCCCGAGAGGGCGGTGGCCATATCCAGGTAGCCTTCTTCTTCGACGTAGATCTCCTCGCCCAGGGCGGCGAGGATCGTGCGCGCCATCTCGCGCTGTTCATCGGTCACCTGGGGAGCGGCCGTCCACACGGTGATGCCCTCCCCGATCTGCGCCGGGGTGTTGGGCATCGAGCGCACCACCAGGGGGTGCAGCAGGCCGGCAGCGATGCGCTCCATCGGCGCGCCGGCCACTATGGAGAGCACCAGGGCATGCGGCTGGATCTGACCCTTCAGTTCATCCAGCACCACGTTCAGCTTCTGCGGCTTCACCGAGAGCACCACCACATCCGCCTGGCCGGCGGCCTGGCAGTTATCGGTAAAGGGCACCACGCCGTACAGCCGCTGCAGCTTCTCGCCGCGTTCCGGCCGCGGGCCCGCAGCCAGCAGCAGCTCCGGCCGGGCGACCTGCTCGCGGATCAGGCCGCCGATCATGGCTTCGGCCATCACACCCGAGCCGATAAATGCGATTTTGCGGTCGTTGAACACCATAGCTCTCTTCTCTGCTCCTCCAGCAGTGGTTGGGGGTCCCTGCGAGCGCGGTCGAATGCTGCGCCCCCGCAGCCCCCGAACGGCGCTCGCTTCGCCCGCCGTGGGCCCGCCAGGATGCGGCTCCCCCGGCCTGCCTCTCCGCTCAGGATGAAAAGTACAGCAGTGCAGCCCGCAGCCGCGCCTCGACGTCCGGCGGGGTGTCGCGCGGGATCGACTGGATGGCCGCCTGCGCTTCGACCACGCTGTAGCCCAGGGCGGTCAGGGCGTTGAGCACCTCGGTGTCGGTGTCGGAGATGGCCGACACCGGCTCCAGGCCGATATCGGGGGTGATGCGGTCCTGCAGCTGCAGCAGGATCTTCTGGGCGGTCTTTTTCCCCACCCCGGGGACCATATTAAATACCTCGGCCTGTTCGTGGAAAACTGCCCGGCGGATGGCTTCGGGTGAGAGGGTGGAAAGGATCCCCAGAGCCAGGCGCGGGCCAACCCCGTTGACCGTCATCAGCAGGTTGAAGAACTCGCGCGCTTCACGGGTCTCGAACCCGAACAGGGTCAGGGAATCTTCGCGCACCACCAGTGTGGTGTGCAGAAAAATCTGATCACCCGGGCGGCAGTGGTCTCGGGTGGGCGCGGGCACGAACACCTGCAGCCCCACCCCGCCAATTTCCACAATCAGGCTGTCGGCCAGGTTCTCCTGAACCCGGCCACTGAGCGAAGCGATCATAAGCGTTTTGATCCGGACACGTCTGGAAACCGGGGCCGGGCGCCAGAGGACCCGCTGCGCCCCGGCGGCTGTCCGCGTCCTGGTGAAGGTTGTCTATCCGGCATCCCGCTCTTCCACACAGCCTTGATCTGCAGACCGGATGGTCTGCCCGGGCTGCCGGAGGCTCATGAAGAATTTTCGTAAAGGTTCCGGATGCGCGCGCTGTGCAGGTGACAGATGGCCACCGCCAGCGCGTCGGCGGCGTCATCGGGGCGCGGGACTTCCGGCAGGCCCAGCAGGGCGGTCACCATCTGCTGCACCTGGTACTTATCCGCGCCGCCGTAGCCGGCCACGGCCTGTTTAACCTCCAGCGGCGTGTACTCGCCCACCGTTACGCCCGCCTGGGCCAGGGCAAGCATGGCTACACCGCGCGCCTGGCCCACGCTGATGGCCGTGGTCACGTTGCGCTGAAAAAAAAGCTTCTCCACCGCCCCCGTCTGAGGCCGGTGGAGAAGCAAAATCTCTGAAAGCTGCCGGTGCAGTTCGAGCAGGCGCTCGGGCATGGCCATTCCGGCAGGAGTGGTGATCACACCGTAGTCGACAACCACCAGATCTCCGCCTTCGCTGTCTCGAATGAGGCCGTACCCGGTCGTCGCCGTACCGGGATCAATCCCGATCACCAGCATGCTGTATCTATGCTTCTTCTATCTGCGCCATGACCTCTGCGGAGATGCTCAGGTTGGAGTACACGTCCTGCACATCGTCCAGGTCTTCAAGGGCCTCGATGACCTTCAACACCTGCATGGTGTTCTCGGGGCTGAGCTCGACCTCGTTGGTGGGCTCCATCCTCAGCTCGGCCTCTTCGGGGTGGATGTTGGCCTGGCGCAGTGCATCGCTGATCTGCTTGAAGGTCTCGACCGGGCCGGTGATCTCGACGGTGCCGTCCTCAAAGGTCACATCGTCTGCGCCGGCTTCTACGGCCAGCTCAAAGATCGCGTCGGGGTCGTGGTCTCCCTGCGGGAAGGAGAAGTAGGCAATGCGCTTGAACTGCCAGGCCACAGAGCCAGCTTCGGCCATGCTGCCGCCGGCCCGGCTGAGCACGTGGCGGATCTCAGAAACCGCGCGGTTGCGGTTGTCCGTCACGCAGGAGATCATCAGGGCGATACCGTTGGGAGCGTAGCCCTCATAGGTGATCTCTTCCAGCGCAGCGCCGTCTTTCGACTCACCCGTACCGCGTTTGATGGCGCGCTCGATGTTATCCTTGGGCATGTTCTGCGCCCGGGCGCGTTCAATGGCATACTGCAGGCGCAGGTTGGTTTCGGGGTCTCCGCCGCCCTCACGAGCAGCAATCACAATTTCACGGGCCAGGCGGGTGAAAAGCTGCCCCCGCTTGGCATCCTGAGCGCCTTTTTTACGGCGAATGGTTGCCCAATGCGAATGTCCAGACATCTAACTCTCTCCTATTCGATTAACCTCAACACAAAGACTGAGGGTCCCATGGTGCTGGGGGATGCAAATTGGGCGGATTTGATTATACCATGCCCTCAGTCATCACTTTTACGATCCTGTGCGCCGCCTGTCCGTCCCAGAATTGGGGAGGCTTCCCCGCAGGCCGGGGGCTGCGCATGACCTGCTGCACGGCCTCTACAATGGCCTCGCAGCGGCTCTCCACCAGCCGGTTGGTCCCTTCCGTGATGGTCACCGGCCGCTCGGTGTTGGGCCGGGCCGTCAGGCAGGGGATCCCCAGATAGGTGGTTTCCTCCTGGATGCCCCCCGAATCGGTGAGCACCAGGCCTGCGGACAGCATCAGTGACAGGAAGTCGAGGTAACCGTAAGGATCGAGCAGCAGCACGCCGCAGTCCGGACGGTGAAGCTGGTATTCTTCGATCATTTTGCGGGTGCGCGGGTGCACCGGGAACACCACCGGCCATTCACGGCCCACCTGCTGCAGGGCATCCATCAACTGCTGCAGGGTGGCGGGGTGATCGACATTGGATGGGCGGTGCAGGGTGGCCAGGATGTAACTGCCGGGCTGCAGACCCAGCGCCGCCGGGCCGGGCCGCTGGCGGGCTTTGGGGAGCATGTGCACCAGCGTATCGATCATCACATTGCCCACAAAATGGATCTTCTCGGGTGCGATCCCCTCCTGGAGCAGGTTGGCGTCTGCATCCCGCGAAGGGGTGAAGAGCAGGTCGGCAAGCTGGTCGGTGAGCAGGCGGTTGATCTCCTCGGGCATGCTGCGGTCGCGCGAGCGCAGGCCAGCTTCCACGTGCGCCACGCGCACGCCCAGCTTGGCCGCTACCAGGGCGCAGGCCACGGTGGAGTTCACATCGCCAACGACGAACACCCAGTCGGGGCGGTGTTTGAGCAGCACCGGTTCAAAAGCCAGCATGATGCGGGCAGTCTGCTCGGCATGCGTACCGCCTCCCACCCCCAGATATTCGTCGGGATCGGGGATATTCAGGTCTTCGAAGAAGACCTTCGACATGTTGTGGTCGTAGTGCTGCCCGGTGTGCACCAGCACCTGGGTGAAGCGGTCACCGTGTGCGGCCATGGCCGCCATGATGGGAGCAACTTTGGGGAAGTTTGGCCGGGCGCCTACGACGTGAAGTATCTTCACAGATGGATCCTTCGCCAGGGTATTGCACAGGTAAGACGTTCCGGGAACGTCTTAACGGGCAGATAATAGCAGATCGAATGGCTGCGGTCAAGGGGGAGGGTAGAATTTGCGAGCGGTGGTATGGCCGGACAGTGCGCGATAAATCCCGCAGACCGCTTTGACCAGGCATGCGCAGCCTGCCGCTCCGCGCGCCTGCGGGCAATTTACCCGGCACCCGGGCATCCGGAGCAGCTGCCTGGCGAGCCGGTCGAAGGTCGCCTGGCTGCGGTGCTCCCTTAAAATCCTGGCCGCGCGCCGCGAAAAACCCCTGCCGGAACGGGGATTGACGCCCGGTGCCGGCAGGGGTATAGTGTGTGCGGGCACTCTGCACGGCCGGTCAGCGGCGTCTCTATGCCGGGGAACCGCTGAAGGCCCGAGGAGTGCCTTCCGCTTTTTAATGCGGGTTAGAAGTCGCCGTCCTTCACGTAAGGGGCGCTCCACAGGGCCGCTGTAAGCACCACCGCCTTGAACCACGCCTGGTGCATCTTTTCCACATCCTCATCGCTGTGCCCCTTCTTCGCCAGGAAAGGCTTCATCGTGGCGGTAATGGGGTAGATGAAGGCGATCAGGTAGCGCAGGCCGATGTTGGGTACCGCATCGACGCCGTCCGTCTGGTTCTTCTTCGTGCGGTGGTGGCGCAGGCCGATCTCATGCTGGTAGTTCAGCCAGGTCTGGTCGTAGGGGCGGGTGCAGGTATCCAGGATCCACTGCCCGAAGCGTTTGCGCACCGCAGCCAGGTATTCCTGGTTGACGTTACCTTTACCATCGCTGAAGTAGTAGACCAGATGGGGATGAGCGGCGACGAAACCGTACCACACATCGAGCACGTCCTCGACCTGGCCGGCGAGCACCGTGCCGGCCATCCGCAGATAGTGCTCGTCTTCCGGACCGAAGAGCACGGCCTGCTTCAGGCGCTCCAGGTCCTCAACGGTGAGCGGCGACCGGGCCACATCCGCCGCATCGTAGGTATAACCGGGAACTGCAACAGCATCCATCATACACCTCCCTATATGCTTGAATTGAATAGAAATCGAACCGGTTGAATCAGGGGCAGGAGACAACTCGCGGAATCAGCTCAAACTGCCATCACCTCCTTTCGGATCCATCCCCGGCCAGGCGGAGTCTTCCAGCGGGACGAAGTCCGGGCATTCGAAATAGGTCTTCTCTTCCGGCAGGGGCGCGTCGATAAAGGCGCAGTGATGCGGCCCGCGCGGGTCGAGCGGGTGGGCGTCGCGGCGGAAGAACTGGCACCCCCAGCACATCTCATAGACTTTCACATGACCGGCAGCCTGCAGGCGGCGCACGATGGCTTTTGTGGCCCTGGCCAGGGCCTGCTGGTCGGCTTCGGGCAGGTCTTCCACTGCGGCTTCGATCTCGTCGAGCAGGTCCTCCAGCTCCTGCGCCTGGCGTTCGCCCGCGCCGGTCAGGGCGAGGGTCACTGTGCGCCGGTCTTCCGGCAGCGGTGTGCGGGTGAGCAGCCCTTTGCGCTCCAGCGCGTCGACCACCCCGCTGGCGGTGGCGTAAGAGGTCAGCAGCCGGCCGGCCAGCCCGCCGACCGTGCGCACCTCGGGGCGGGCCGCCCGCAGGAAGAGCAGGGCGTGGATCTGGGCAGGCGATAGGCCGGCGGCTTCGCCGCGCACACGCAGCATGTGCTGCACCGCCTGGCTGATGCGGTAAAAGGCGATGGTTATATTTCCAGCAAGGGTCCCGTCGCGGTGACGGGGGTCGAAGGCGGGCATGTGGTCTCCCGATTATTATTTAGTACTCCTAAATAATATAGAAATGGATGGAAGTTGTCAAGTACTGAATTTTCGGGACCTCAGGGTCAGGACGAAGGAGTTCCCCATCAGGAACGTTTTTTCGCCGGTATAAGTGGAACTGCCTGGTGGAAAAAGGGCACGCCTGGCCGGCGAGAATGACCCGCCTGGTACCAGCGGGAGGTGAGCTTCGCCGGCAGCTGGTATGCCCGGCAGTTGAAGGGCCTCGGAACCGGGCGTCGGGCTGCGCAGGGCTTTTTGCTCTTTCGAGTTGCGGCTTCAGCCGCCTGACCTCTGGTGGGACCTGGAGGGATACGGATGGCGCAGGTGTCGTGGAGAATATATAAAAATTCTCACTCCCACGCAGATGGTGGGAGTGAGGAACCGGCCGTTCTGCGGCCGCCGCAGTTATTCCAGGGCACTGAAATCGACTGGCTGCCCTTACCGAGTCAACTGCGGTAAATACAGGTTAACACCTTCCCCGAACTGGAAGCTCCAGAACTCGCCGTATCCGCCGTTGGCATAGGTCAGGCCGCTGGCGTTTCTTGCCCTTACCTGCCAGTAGTATGTGACTCCCATCTCCACGCCTTCCAGATCGATGCGTGTCCGGGTGCCCAGATCGATCCACTCCGGGCAGGAACGGTTCCCCACTGTGTCGATGCAGATCTCGTAATTGTCCGCCCCTTTGCTCTGCGCCCAGCTCAGCGTCAGTCTGTCTGAACGGATGGTCGCCTTATCCACGACAGCCGTCTTGGCGAACCGGCCCGGGGGTGAAGATGGCGGCTCGGGATGGACGACGCTGACCGAGAGCAAATCCATGCCTTCATACCGGCCTCCCCAGGTCATCTGGGTGTTGAACGGCCGCCAGGTATCGTGCAAAATGACTTTCTGCCCGTCTTCCTGATAACCGACGCCAGCAACCGTATGCCCGCGCAGGTGGATCAAAACCGGATGGCCGGCATCGATCTCAGCCTTGTAGTCTTCAAATGAAAAACCGCCCGTGATTGTGTTATCGGTCTTCTGGTTGTAGCAGTCACCGACGGTGTATCCCCGGGCTTCGAAAAACAGCTTCAGTCCGTACGTCCCATCCTGGTGGTGGATGCCGGCCATCTCCATATCGCTGCAGTACAGCCGGTCGGGGAAGGAAGAATAGGAGTAAAACCGGGTCGAACCATCCGTATTTTCATACTCGTACTGGCTGGTCTTCATAAAATCGCCGACGGATTCGCCCCATGGATGTTCAGGCCAGCCGCCGGTGATGTAGGGGTCCGGCAGGGTGCTGTCGTACCCCACCCAGTAATCGTCGATCGACCCGCGGATGGTGCGGCCGTCGCCCCCTTTGATGGAAGCGGCCAGCGGATTTATAGGATAGGTATCTTTATAGCGGTCGGCCCAGCGGCCCCAGACCAGGTCTTCATCCGGCGCGACGCCGCCGTTCGCCGGCCCGGTGTACATGTTGGGGAAACCGTTTCGATCATAGTATCCGGCGATCATGGCCGCCGAGACCGCCGAACACCCGAAGACCCAGGTGTACACCGGTACGGGAAGGAGCTTGAAGCCGGACAGTTCCTGAACGGTCAGGGCCGCGCCCGGCTGCGCTTCTTCGAAACCCGATGGCGGCGCGGGAGGGCCGCTGATGACCATCTCTTCCAGTGAGATGCCGCCCGCCAGCGTGAGTGTGCTGCTGGTGAAATAGGGGTCCTCCGGTCCCGAAAGGTCAACCGGCGGCTGCGGGGGGACAGGCTCCACGGCCCGGGCCTGGGCCGGCCCGAACGGGATGGCCAGGATCAGGATGCAGAGAAGTGCGGTGAGGGCAGGAATGTGTTTGCTTTGCATTGATTCTCCAACGATGGTGGGGTGGTATGAGGGGATCCTGAGAAAAATTTTGGCAATCATATATCCGGGCGGTGTGCCCGAACGTAATAAATGGATGGAAGGTTCATTTATGGTTGATGTGTTCACTTTTGCAGGTAAAATACAGGCCTTCATGGTCTTAACAGGCGCAGTTTTACTGCACCCCCTGCTCCGGAGCGGTTCTATTCGGGGACAGAACTTACGGAGACCTTGAAGGTCGCAGGCGCAGGCGCGGCACGGCAGCCGGCCCTGGCCTGAATCAGGGTAGAATCACAGCTGTGCGGGGAAATGAAATCACGGCAGCCTTGAGAGCAGCGCCCAACCAGACTGCAGACCGGCCGGGCTCGTCCACACGATTATTTCGACTATACGCAAAATACACCAGTCACCCGCTCAGGAGTGAACGAACCGTGATCATCCGCAAAGCCCACCCAGACGACGCCGAAGCCATCGCCCGCGTGCGCATCGATACCTGGCGCAGCACGTACACCGGCATCCTGCCCCAGGATTACCTCGACACGCTCTCCTACGAGCGCACCGTCTTCACCTGGCGCGGGATCCTGACAGCGGATGGGCGCCAGGGCGAGACCTTCGTCGCCGAGCACACGGATGGGCAGGTGGTCGGCTTCGCCATCGGCGGCGCCGAGCGCGGCGATCTGCCCCAGTACCGCGGCGAGCTGTACGCCATTTACATACTGCCGGGTTTTCAGGGGCTGGGGCTGGGCAAACGCCTGATGGGCGCCGCGGCGCCCATCAGGCGTTTGCCCAGCCCCAGCCCCTGAAAACCCGGCAGTATGTAAATGGCGTAC
>JAAYXE010000169.1 GCA_012516075.1 Chloroflexota bacterium
ATCCTGGCGCGGCGCTTCCCCGGCGACCGCGACGGCGACCTGCGCCGCGCCCTGAGCTGGTCTTACGTGATCAGCGTGCTGGGGCTGGCGTTGACCGCGCCGCTGGCCGGCTTTGGGGTGGTGATGCTGGGCAACCTGATCCGCGCCTTCGGCGGCGGGGTGAACTGGGTCTTCTCAACGCAGATCCTGCTCAAGGCCCTGCCCGACCGCCTGCGCGGGCGCATCTTTTCCACCGAATTCGCCTTCTTTACCCTGGGCAACGCCGTGAGCGCCGCGGCCGGCGGCTGGCTGCTGGACAGCGGCCTGGGGATCTCGGGCAGCCTGTGGGTGATCACCGTGCTGACGATGATCCCGGGGCTGCTGTGGATGCTGTGGATGCGCTCGCACCCGCGCACGGTGCTTGTCGATGCCGGGGCCGAGCTGACAGTTGGGCCGTTGAACCACTGAAGCTTTGGAAACGCTGAAGCGCTGAAGAGCCTGAAACGCTGAGATAAATCAGGACGCGGGTGATGCTGCGCATCTCGAGCGCTGAACTCGTAGAGGGGCACGGATCATGTCCCACTCCCCTGCAGGGCGATCATTGGAAATACAAAGGGGAAGATCACTTCTAAATCCGGGTGACTTCAGGACACCTGCCCCGTGACACCGGGATCATGCAGAAAATTCGACGAACGATCATCGCAGATGAAGATTCAAAAATTGAAACCGAAAAAAGGTAAAGGATCCTCCGGATGATTACAGGTAAAAATCCAGCAAAGGGGCTGGGAATATTGAGCCTTGCCGGCAGTTTTACCGCCGTACCTCTGGTGATTGCCTTTGCCCGCACCGGCTGGGGTGCGCCGGGTTCAACCGCATATCAAACTTATGAACTGCTGAACCGCCTCATGACTGTCTCGCTCCTGATGATGGCGGCGGGCTGGCTGGGCCTGGCGCTCAGGATCCCGGCCGGGTACGGGCGATGGGGCGCACGGCTGGGGCTGCTTGCATCCCTGGTGATGGCAGCTGGCAGCGCCGCCGAGTTTTATCTGTTTTCCCATCTGCCCTATGAATTGAGCAACCAGCGGGACGCTGCCTGGACGGCTTTCTTATTGGGAAGTCTGCTGCTCCCCATCAGCGCAGCGGCGGCAGGTGCTGCCATCTGGCGCAGACCGTTCCAGCCGCGCTGGGCGGGAATGCTGCTGGTGCTGGCCCTGCCGGTCCAGATTCTGGCGTTTTTCACCTTTTCACCGTTTCTCGGACCTGCTGTGCTGGCCCTTGCGGCAGGCTGGCTGCTGTTATCCAATCCGGATCCGGTTTTCGATCCCACGAGTTCCGGGCAGTTTTCAGTAAGGGATGGACAGGCTGCTGGGGGAGCAGAAGAAAAAGTGAGTCTTTGAGAGGGCTGACCATCCTGGTCACAGGGCACGCCAGCGCTTACCTGAGCTATAATCTCCACTGAGTGAGGTGGAGTGATGCGTCGACTGCTCCTGCAAACCGCCCTGGGTTTTTCCTTCCTGATGCTGGTGATGACCCTTGCGCTGTTCATCCCGGCCGGGTCACTGCGCTACTGGCAGGGCTGGGTGTACCTGGCGGTGTTCGCCGGCTGCACGCTGCTGATTACCGCCTGGCTTTTTCGAAATGATCCGGGGCTGCTGTCGCGCCGGGTGCAGGCCGGCCCGGTGGCCGAAACCCAGCGCAGCCAGCAGATCCTGCAGAGCCTGGCCAGCCTGTGCTTTATCCTGCTCTTCATTGTCCCCGGGCTGGATTACCGCTTCGGCTGGTCGCACGTACCGCCGGCCCTGAGCCTGATCGCGGCGGCCGGCGTGGCGCTGGGCTTTTATTTTGTATTCCTGGTCTTCCGCGAAAACAGCTACACCAGCGCCACGATCCAGGTAGCCGAAGACCAGCGCCTGATCACCAGCGGGCCGTATGCGCGTGTGCGCCATCCCATGTATGCCGGGGCAGGGCTGCTGGTCCTGGCCACCCCCCTGGCGCTGGGTTCGTGGGCGGCGCTGCCGCTGCCATTTCTCCTGATGGCGGTGATCGTCCTGCGCCTGCTGGATGAAGAGAAGTACCTGGCGGCTCACCTGCCCGGCTACCAGGAGTACCAGCAGCAGGTGCCTTACCGCCTGCTGCCGGGGGTGTGGTAGTCTTGTGAGACACGGACACGGG
>JAAYXE010000170.1 GCA_012516075.1 Chloroflexota bacterium
GCCCCAGCGCCTCGATCCGTTCCCGGGCTGCGGGTCTTTCGTCCTGCTGAGAAAACTCCAGCCCAGCCTGCTTTACTCGCTGGATGAAGTCCTCATAAATCTCAACGTACTGTCGAGCATATGCCGCCAGACTGCGATTTTTTATTTGCTGCAGGTTTTGTCTCTCGACCGAGATGATCATTGTTTTCTATTCTTTCCCAGCAGGTAGTTCTGTTGAAGCCCTGGGGGAAGTTTGGCGCCAAATGGATGACTGCGGCGGTACTCACAGGCCGGACAGAGTTTTTTCCCCGGCTGCACAGCGGTCAGAGCGTTACAGCGATCGCAGCGAATTAACTCACCAGATGCCGCGACTCGTTCTCCGCTGAAAACGACCTGTACCGGCGGATTGAAGTTCAGTTGAACAGCAGCGCTCGCACATACATCCCGGCATAACCCACAGCCGGTGCACCAGGCAGCGTTGAAGGTTATCTGGAAGCTCTCCACTTCCTGATGCATACGCAGCGCACCGGGGGGACAGACGCGTGTGCAGGCTGCGCAGGCGGAACACTCCGGAGAGATCTGGAGATCTGCAAACCCCAGGTGATCCAGGGTCACATCGGGGGAAAGCCCACCGGTTTTGAGCTGCTCCACCGCAGCCGCCATACGAGCGCGGTCACGGCTGGGCCGTGCATGGCGAGTCTGGGTACCCTGTGAGAGCATGCGGGCCGCCGCGACCTGACCCTGGCGAGAAGCCAGGCGGAAAAGATCCCGGCGCGAGAGCGGCAGATTATGGGCGTCCCAGACCGGTCTCTCTGCCAGGTCTGACGGGTCCTGCGTATGGAAAACAATGCCGCCTGTGGTGCATGCATGGCTGATCGTCTGGGCAATGTGAACCTGTTCCGCCAGGCGGGGGAATAGGATGGACCAGCTACAGGTTTCACAGGCTTCAGCGCGAATGTGAATTTCGTTCAGGCCCAGGGAGAGCAGCGCCAGGACCGCGCCGGCGCCCAGCCCTGCCAGGCAGCCGCGCACCATCACGGCGGTGGCGTCGCTCAGGCCGGTCTGAGGAGCGGGGTGCTGCCCGCAGATGATCTCCAGGCGACTTGTTTCGATCCGTGCAGCGCTTGTGAGCAGCGCCTGCACGGAATCGTCGGCAGTGAATGCGGAATAGGGACAGGCTGTCAGGCAGGCCAGGCAGCTTTCGCAGCGCTCTGCATCCATCTGTGGGGGTGTACCGGGTTGGATGGCATCCGGTGGACACAGATCGCGACAGGCATCGCACTGAGCGGATCGGCTCTGGCTGTGAACGCAGGCCTGAGGATCGAAACGAACTTCAGAACGGTCAATCGCCGCCAGCTTTTCCGCTGCATCGAGCCAGTTCACTGTTCCAGGCCCTCCTTACTGGTGGTGTTAAGCACCTGAGTGAGATCTGCGACCGCGCCGCGAACCAGCAGGGCGGCACCGCGGTAAAAGTCGCTGCGGGCATGTTTGAGGACCAGGCTGCTCCAGCGCCCTGCCCATTTCCCCAGATGTTCATCCAGGAACCGGCTCTGGGCGCCAATGAGCTCATTAAACCTGAGCGGATCGCCGGCCGCCAGTGCTTCCAGCGCCAGACCGGCCAGATGAGACAGGAATGACAGTTCCAGTGCGATGTGATCGTCCGGCTCGTTGCGCTCGCGTTCGGCCTGCAGTCCGTAGCGGTGGTACCAGCGGCGCACATCCAGAGTCTCTTTCTGGAAGAGCAGGCGCTCTTCGCTGAGGTAGACGGAGCCCCACGGGGGCGCCAGCACCTTGCCGGCTCCGATAAAGAGTTTTAGATGGTCGCTCTGAATTTCTTCTACCTGCTCAGTTGTAAGCTGGGGCTTACAGGCTACTGACCATCCCTGAAGGTATGCCAGCCCTTCCCGGATATCCGGCTGCTCCATCCCAATGGGTGCTTCGCTGAAAACGTCTTCACTTACAAGCATCTGCAGCCAGTCTGCCTCTGGAGCAGTGTAAATCATTTTGCTCAACAGGCTGAGGAGAAGCTTCTCTCCGACCAGGTAACCGGGCCAATCAAAAGATCCGTTGTTCGACATGTTCATATCATCTCCTGGACTTGCTGATCACCCACATTCTTTTTATATCTCTGTCAGGTCAAATTCGTCAGGGAAAAATATCCCTATTGTTGATAATAAATGTCACGATAATGTTTGCGCCGGCTCGACACCATTCTCTGAGTTAGCGATTGGGCCGGCCGGCGCGGCTGGATTCAGCCACCTGAAGCGAATTCACCTGCCCGGCATTTTATTACCGGGCAGGTGGGACTACGATGTAATGTCAGATACCGATCTTGATGTGGGTGGCGTAGAAGATGAAGCGGCCCAACACCTCTGCAGCCAGCACCAGGGTGAACGCGCCATAGACCAGCGCACCCAGGGTCTGCTCGCGCCCGCCGGTGAGCGAGTTGCGGTACAGGAACAGGGCGAAGATGCCGGCCCCGACAAAGGCAAACGCCAGGCGCAGAGCCAGCAGAACACCGTAGCGGTTATACATCAGGGCCACGCTGGCAGCGCCCTGCGGCACGCCGGAGGCGCTCAGAAAGGCAAGCTGCAGCGGAACGGCGATCATTTCGATGCCCAGCAGCACGATGGATCCCAGAGCGATCCAGCGCACGCTTGAGCGC
>JAAYXE010000171.1 GCA_012516075.1 Chloroflexota bacterium
CCGTATGAGCGCGTGGTCGATACGCATATCAGAAACCTGCGCAAAAAGATCGAGCCCGACCCCACCCGGCCCCTCTACATCCTGACCGTGTTCGGGGTGGGGTACAAGTTTTCGGACGAGGTATAGGCCTCCCATCTGCAGGACGTCCCCTGCCTTCAGTTTTTTCCCATGCGCCTGCGTTTGCTGCTCTCCTTCACCCTGGTCGTGCTGGTCTCCGTGGCCAGCGTTGTGTTCCTGACGCGCCAGGGGGCCGTGAGCGAGGTGCGCACCTTCATGGTGCGCGGCGGCATGGCCGACGTGGCCAACCTGGTGGAGCTGCTGGAGGAGCATTACGCTCAGAACGGCACGTGGGCCGGGGTTCAGCGCCTGCTGCGCCTGCCCCACGGACAGGGGCGCGGCAGCCAGGGGGCCATGATGGGCACCATGATGGACCAGCGCCTGCGCGTGGCCGACAGCACCGGCAGCGTGGTCGCCGACAGCGCCACGCCGCCCGAATTCAGCACCCTGACCGCCGCGGAGCTGGAACAGGCGATCCCGCTGCAGGCCGGCGGTAAAACAGCCGGTTACCTGCTGGCGGAAGGCGGCATGACCTTCTCCAGCAGCGATGAAGCCTTCCTGATCCGGCGGCTCAACCGCGCCGCGCTGATCGCTGGTCTGGTGGGCGGCGGGCTGGCCCTGCTGCTGAGTCTGCTGCTGGCCGGGCGGCTGCTGCAGCCCATCCGCGCGCTGACCGGTCTCGCCGGGCGTATGGCCCAGGGTGACCTCAGCCAGCGGGCACAGGTGCAGGGGACCGACGAACTGGCCCGCCTGGGGCGGGCGTTCAACGAGATGGCCAGCTCCCTGGAGCAGGCCCAGGCGAGCCGGCGGGCGATGACCGCCGATATTGCGCACGAGCTGCGCAACCCGCTTTCGATCCAGCGCGCACACCTGGAAGCGCTGCAGGACGGGATTTATCCGTTCACGGCGGAGAACCTGGAGCCGGTGCTGCAGCAGAACCTGCTGCTCACCCGCCTGGTGGAAGACCTGCATACGCTGGCACTGGCCGAGGCCGGCCAGCTCTCGCTCGATTTGCAGCCGGTCGACCTGACGACCCTGGTGCAGGAGAGCCTGGAGCGCTTCCGCCCGCAGGCGGACGAGCGGGACATCCGGCTTGAGGCGGAGCTGCAGCCGCTTCCGCCCCTGAGGGTCGACCCGCAGCGCATCGAACAGATCCTGGGGAACCTGCTTTCCAACGCCCTGCGCCACACCCCCGATGGGGGTCGGGTGCGCGTTCGACTGCAGCCGGACTGCGAGCGTGTGTTCGTCAGCGTCCACGACAGCGGACCGGGGATCCCCGAGGAGGCGCTGGAGAAGATCTTTGAGCGCTTTTACCGCGCCGACCGGGCGCGCAGCCGCTCTCAGGGCGGCGCCGGGCTGGGGCTTTCGATCGCCCGCAACCTGGCGCAGGCTCACGGCGGTACGCTGAGGGCCGCCAACCACCCGCAGGGCGGCGCCGTGTTCACTCTGGAGCTGCCGGCTGTGGGGCTGGAATAAAGTAAAAAGCCCTGAACAGGGAACTACTGTAAGGTGAAGATAAAGAACAACGTCATCCGGCTGCTGGAAGGGAAAGGGATCCCCTTCCAGGCTTTTGAACTGCCCGCGGAGAAGCTGGGGGCCGTGGAGGCCGCCCGGCTCCTGCAGGCGCCGCCCCAGCAGGTGTTTAAGACGATCGTGATCACCCGCGAAGGCAGGGCAAAGCCGGTCCTGGCGGTGGTGCCGGGGCCGCGTGAGGTCGATTTGAAGCTGCTGGCGAAGGCCCTGGGAGAAAAGAAGGTCCATTTGCCCACCGAACGCGAGGCAGAGAAGATCACCGGCCTGCAGGCGGGCGGCATATCCCCGCTGGCTCTGCTGCAGCGCGGGTTTCAGGTGGTGCTCGATCGTTCGGCGCAGGATTTCAGCGAGATCTATATTTCGGGGGGGCAGCGCGGCCTGAACATCCGCCTGCCTGTGGAGGCGCTGGTCGAGCTGACCCGCGCCCGCGTGGCGGAGATTTCAAAAGGCGGTTGAGGGGCGAGTTGAACCGCTGAGGCGCTGAATTTCAGGACACGGATTAACGCTGAGGGGGCAGATTTCGCGGATTTATTATCCTTCTGCACACCCAACGCGCAAAATGGTATATCACCGTCCACTAAAATACTTGCAGGATGGAGAATTTTTACCTATAATAGGGAGAATGTAGACAAAATTGGGTGGGGATATTGAAAAATAACCGGCTGCGCACAGCCGCCTCCTCCACTATGCCCATCCAGTATCCGATCCAAAGCACCAGACTGCCCGGATCCGTCCCTTTTCCACCGCTGCCCTCCGCGGCATTCTTCCTGTCCAAATTCAAAAAAGTGGTTTAAGAGCGAACCTGCTCACAGATAAAGACCAGACTTCGACTCCCGGAAAAGGAGGTGACGCCGGTCAACCCTGCAATTGCAGCCTGCTTGTGCAGCCCGCGGCGGCTGACAGCCGTGCAGTCCACACTGACCCTGTGAGTTGGAACAGGAAAGAATCATGATCGCTGGAGGAGGAAGCATGTTACGGAAACCCCTGTTCGTTCTGATCTCCATTTTAATTCTCAGCATGGCGCTGGCCGCCTGCAGCGGGGCCGCACCAACCGCTGCAGGACCGACCGAAGAAGCCGCCCCGCCGGATACCGGCGCAACCACCACCGAAGCGGTGGGCGAGGCCCCCGGCGGTGAGCCAGAAGCGCAGCCGCCCGCTGCCAGCGGCCAGATCGTGGAGCGCGTCCGCAGCCGCGGCACCCTGGTATGCGGCTCGCGCACGGACCTGGCCGGGTTCGGCTACCTGAAAGACAACCGCAATGTTGGCTTCGACGTCGACCTGTGCCGGGCAGTTGCCGCCGCGGTCCTGGGTGATCCGGAAGCCGTGGAAGTGGTCAACCTGAGCGCCGCAGAGCGCGGTCCGGCCCTGCAGACCGGTGAGGTGGACATCCTCTCGCGCAACACCACCTGGTCGACCGTCCGCGATGCCCAGTGGGGCAACTTCACCTGGATCATGTTCTACGACGGCCAGGGCTTCATCGTCCCCGCCGACAGCGGCATCACCTCGATCGAGGATATGGACGGCGCTACCATCTGCGTGACCAGCGGCACCACCACCGAGCTCAACCTGGCAGACGCCTTCCGGCAGCGCGGCCTGGACTTTGAGCCGGTCACCTTTGAAGACACGGCCTCCGTATACGGGGCGTACGAAGAAGGTCGCTGTGATGTCGCCACCAGCGACCTTTCCCAGCTGGCCTCTGTTCGCAGCGGTTTCGCCGACCCCGAGGCGCATGTGATCCTGGATATCACCATCTCCAAAGAGCCCCTCACCCCCGCAGTTCCTTCGGGCGATGATGTGTGGTTCGACATCGTCAAGTCGGTTATGTTCGGCCTGATCAACGCCGAAGAATATGGGGTGACCCAGGCGAATGTCGAGGAGATGAAGAACAGTGACAACGTCGAAGTGCGCCGCCTGCTCGGCACCGAGGGCGATTGGGGACAGTCGGACTTGGGGCTGGATCCGGACGCCATGGCGCGCGTGATCGCTGCGGTGGGCAACTACGGTGAGATTTACGACCGCTACATGGGCCCCAACGGTGACGCCTTCACCCTTGATCGCGGCCTGAACCGGCTGTGGACCGAAGGCGGCCTGATCTACGCTCCGCCGCTGCGCTGATTCTATCCGCACCAACCGGGATCTGGCCCTGCTGCTGCAGAGGGCCAGATCCCGCCTGACCGCAAATGACGGCTGAACAACCCACCTACCCCCCTGTATCTCTGCGCAGCCAGATCCCGTTCTGGCGAGACGAACGCGTCCTGCGCATCCTGGCGCAGGTCGTTTCCGCCATCCTGATCACCGGTTTTGTGGTCTGGATGGTGCGCAATGTGATCATCACGGCACAGCAGCGCGGGTTATCGCTGGGCTTCAGATTCCTCACGCAGTCAGCAGGATTTCCCATCGGCGAGTCGCTGATCCCCTACGACCCGTCGATGTCCTTCGCTTACGCCTTCTTTGTCGGCGTGCTCAACACGCTGTACGTATCCTCTCTGGGGATCATCTTCGCCACCATTCTGGGGGTATTTGCCGGGATCGCCCGCCTGTCTTCGAACTGGCTGGTGAGCAAGCTGGCCCAGGTGTATATCGAAGTCCACCGCAACATTCCCCTGCTGGTGCTGCTGTATCTCTGGCACAGCGCTGTTTTCCTGCAGCTTCCACGGGTGCAGGAGAGCATCGTGTGGCCCGGACCGGTCTATCTGAACCAGCGCGGCCTGTACATGACCTGGCCGCGCCTGACCGAAACCGGACAACCGTTCGTGATTGGATTTGCGGCCGGGCTGATTCTGGCTGCGGTTGCATGGGTGCTGCTCAGCCGCCTGCAGACCGCCCGCGGCGGGAACACCCACTACGTTCTGATCAGCCTGGTCGTGCTGGCCGTCTGCACTGCGGCCGGATGGATTATTTCCGGCGGCAACCCCATCGCACTGGACGTGCCCGAACTGCGCGGGTTCAACTTCCGCGGCGGAATGCACCTCTCCCCAGAGTTCGCTGCCCTGCTGGTCGGTCTGGTTACATATACATCGGCATTCATCGCCGATGTGGTGCGCGCCGGGATTCAGGCCGTGCCGCGCGGACAGGTGGAGGCCGCCCGTGCGCTGGGGCTGAACTACCGCCAGGCGCTCAGCCTGGTGATCATGCCCCAGGCCCTGCGCGTGATCATCCCGCCGCTTATCAGCCAGTACCTCAACCTGACCAAGAACTCCAGCCTGGCCGCGTTTATCGGCTTCACAGAGCTCTTTTTCATCGGCAAGACCACAATCAACCAGGCCGGGCGGGCGCTGCAGGTCATCCTGCTGGTGATGGCCGTTTACCTGGTCATCAGCCTGTTCACCTCACTGATCATGAACCTGTATAACCGCCGCGTGCAGTTCGTGGAGCGCTAACCATGGCAACACGAAGCGAAATCCTCCTTCCCCCTGCACCACCCCGGCCCATCGTCTGGCTGCGGCAGAACCTGTTCAGCAGCCCCTTCAACAGCCTGCTGACGGTGCTGTCGCTGGCTTTTATCATCTGGATCCTGAACGCCGCTCTGCGCTGGGTGCTGCTGCAGGCCGACTGGTCGATCGTGTTCAACCACCCGCTGCTGTACGCCGTTGGCCAGTACCCGCGCGAGGCGCTGTGGCGGGTAGGGATCAACCTGACCCTGCTTTCTCTGCTCATCGGCGCCAGCTGGGGCTGCCTGGGGCGCGCCCTGCGGCTGTTCAGCCTGCTGTACGCCGCCATGCTCGCCGTGGGCATCCTCTGGCCAGCCCAGTTCGAGACCCTGACGCTGACCATGCGTCTGGCCCTGGCTGCCAATATAGGCGTGATGGGTCTGGGCTACCTGGCCGGCCGCCGGCCTTTCGTCACCGGGCGTCGTCTGGTGCTGTCCTGGCTGGCCGCCCTGGCGATCGCACTGGTGCTGCTGAGCGGCATCCCCGGCGCCCCCCTGCTGCCGCTGGTGCCCACCGGGCTGTGGGGCGGGCTGATGGTCACCCTGATCCTGGCGGTTGGTGGAATTGTGCTCTCGTTCCCCTTCGGTGTGCTGCTGGCACTGGGCAGACGTTCCTCCTTGCCTGTGGTCAGTATTTTCAGTACAATTTTCATCGAGATTGTGCGCGGTGTGCCCCTGATCGGCATCCTGTTCCTGGCTTCGCTGATCCTGCCGCTCTTCTTCCCGCCCGACGTGCGCTTTGACCGCCTGCTGCGCGCTCTGGCCGGGCTGACGGTGTTCAGCGCTGCCTATACGGCAGAGAATGTGCGCGGCGGGCTGGCAGCCGTACCCCGCGGGCAGGAAGAAGCCGCCATGGCCCTGGGTTTAAACCGCTATCAGGTGCTCACCCTGATCGTGCTGCCCCAGGCGCTGCGCATCGTGATCCCGCCAATCATGGGCCAGTTTGTCAGCCTGTTTAAAGATACAACGCTCGTTTCCGGCATTGCAGTGCTCGAGCTCCTGGCGGTCGGTCGTTCGGTCCTGGGAGCCAATCCGGAGTATGTCGACCAGCAGGCCGAGATGCTTCTCTTTGTCGCAGCCGTCTTCTGGTTCTTCAGCTACCTGATGTCATATGCCAGCCAGCGTCTGGAAACTGCGCTGGGGGTTGGAGAGAGATAAAATTCATACACAGAGAGCGAGTCGTCATGACGGACAACAACAACGAACAACCGATCATCATCTGCAGAGACGTACATAAATGGTACGGCAATTACCATGCGCTGCGCGGCATCAACATGGAGGTCAAGAAGGGCGAGGTGATTGTGATCTTCGGCCCCTCCGGCTCGGGGAAATCGACCTTCATCCGCACGATCAACCGTCTGGAGGAACACCAGCGAGGCCAGATTATCGTGGATGGGATTGAGTTGACCCACGACGTGCACAACATCGAACAGATCCGCATGGAGACGGGAATGGTCTTTCAGCAGTTCAACCTGTTCCCGCACATGACCGTGATGCAGAACATCACCCTGGCCCCCATGCGCGTGCGCAAATGGCCCAAAGAGAAGGCGGAGGAAATCGGCCGCCAGCTCCTGGAGCGGGTGGGCATCCCTGAACAGGCCAATAAGTATCCGGCCCAGCTCTCGGGCGGGCAGCAGCAGCGGGTTGCCATCGCTCGCGCCCTGGCCATGCAGCCCAAGATCATGCTCTTCGACGAACCAACCTCGGCGCTGGACCCTGAGATGATTAAAGAAGTGCTGGACGTGATGGTCGAGCTGGCCAGCACCGGGATGACCATGCTGGTGGTTACCCACGAGATGGGCTTCGCTCGCGGGGT
Organism: Chloroflexota bacterium; assembly: GCA_012516075.1. GTDB lineage: Bacteria > Chloroflexota > Anaerolineae > Anaerolineales > UBA4823 > JAAYXE01. Next base: position 6,837 of record JAAYXE010000171.1, read on the forward strand.
GGCGAACCGCATGTTCTTCTTTGACGAAGGCCAGATCGTGGAGAGCGGCACGCCGGATGAAATCTTCAACAACCCGCGCGAGCCGCGCACCCGCCTGTTCCTATCGCAGATCCTCACGCACTGAAATTTCCCCAGCAGGACAGAAAAATAAAACAACGGGCGGTTCACAGCCGCCCGTTTTGATTTCGCGCTGCAAGTAACCCTGCAGAAGTCAGGGTATTTGCAGAACGGTCTTATTTACCCATCGATGGTGGCCGCTGCTTCCCCGTTCAGGAGCACCTGGTATCTGCCCGGATTCAGGCTGCCGAGTTCGACCATGGTTTCAAACGGCTCAATAACCTGTGCGCACATGATTTCCGGGTCCACCAGAGCGTAGACGCGTACCTCGATGCGGTTGTTCGCATCCGGTCCGGAGACCTCGGTCTGAAGCTGGTGGCAGGGGGTCGGCAGCGTGCCGACAACGTGCAGCGCATACTGGGGAGGCATGCTCTCGCGGATCACCAGCTCGGTCGACTGTACCTGAACCGGCCTTTCGATCATATTCACCTCGCCTTCGTCGATCAGGTCATCGACCTCGATTTCCAGTTCATCGGTAGCCTGCAGGTGATCGACGCTGCCCTGCGGGGAGACCACATCCGCCACCGGCTCGCCGTTCACCAGCACCCGGTACTCGCCTTCCGGCAGAGATCCCAGAGGTATGTTGACATCGAAGCTCTCCTGTGCCTGGGCGCACATCACCGCCAGGTCGTACACTGAGTACACATCCACATGGATCTCGTTGTTGGCGTCCGGGTCATAGACGACCACGCGCAGCCCGGCGCAGGGGTTCTGGATCAGGCCGGTCAGGTGCAGCATAAACTGGGGCGGGAAGCTCTCGAGGGTGAGCAGTTCGGCGGTGTCGATTTCCACTTCACCGCGCGCCAGGTCTTCATCTTCGGGGCGGGGAGCCCAGGCGGGCAGCGAAGGATCCTGGGGATCACCGGAAGAGACCGGAGCGTCCGGGTCTTCCGTCACCTGGCCTTCGCCCGAGTCCGGAAGCTGCTGGGCGCCTGGCGCAGCACAGGCAGAAAGCAGGAACACCCCCGCGATCAGCACCATTAACAATTTTCGAAACATCTTCTTATCCTCCAGGTTTTCGGTTCTCAGCCGGGGGCGCTTTTATTTAATTCGTCCCATTCTCCGGCTCTCTCTCCCTTAACGACCGGAGGATAGAATAAGTTCCCTGATCGCTTTACCCCTTGATCACAGCCAGCGGGCGCAGGCGGGCGACCTTACGGGCGATCCCGGCGCCAGAAACCGTCTGCACCACGTCGTCCACGTCTTTATAGGCCTGCGGCGCTTCCTCAGCAAGGCCAGAGAGCGAGCCGGCGCGCACGCGAATGCCTTCTTTCTCCAGCGAAACGCGTAAAGTTTCGCCGCGCACCTCTTTTTTCGCCTTCGACCGGCTCATCACACGCCCCGCACCGTGGCAGGTTGACCCAAACGACCGCTCCATGCTGGTTTCCGTGCCCACCAGCACCCACGAGGCAGTCCCCATGCTTCCCGGCACCAGCACAGGCTGGCCAATTGTCCGGTACTCTTCCGGGAGACCGGGCGCCCCCGGGCCGAAGGCGCGCGTGGCACCCTTGCGGTGCACGCAAACCTTCATTTTCTCCCCGTCGATGACGTGCGTCTCGATTTTGCCCATGTTGTGGGCGATATCGTACACCTGGTGCAGCTGCCAGGAGGCGACCCGGCCAGCCAGCACCTGTTCGAAGGCCTGACGGGCCAGATGCGCCAGTACCTGGCGGTTGGCGAAGGCGTAGTTGGCCGCGGCGCGCATGGCGGCCAGGTAATCCTGCCCTTCGGGAGAGTTCAGCGGGGCGCACACCAGCTCACGGTCCGGCAGGCGGATCTGGTAGCGCTGCACGGCGCTCTGGAATTCGCGCACGTAGTCGGTGCAGATCTGGTGGCCGAAGCCGCGCGAGCCGCAGTGGATCTGCACCGCCAGCGTGCCCTCTTCCAGCCCCATTACACGGGCTGCTTCGGCATCGTAAATCTGCTCCACCAGATCTACTTCGATGAAATGATTGCCCGCCCCCAGTGAGCCGAGCTGTGAACGGCCGCGCTCCCTGGCACGCTTGCTCACCTTACCCGGGTCTGCCCCTTCCAGCCGCCCGCCTTCTTCGGTGCGGCGCAAATCCGCCTCGGTAGCGTACCCCTGCTGGCGGGCCCACTGTGCGCCATCGCGGCACACGCGCGCCAGTTCGTCATCGCTCAACCGGATGGCCCCGCCCTCGCCCACTCCGCTGGGGCACTTCATGTTCAGTACGGTGGCCAGCTCGTCCAGGTGCTCTTCTACCTCGTCGATGTAGATTTTCGAGCCGAGCAGACGCACCCCGCAGTTGATGTCGTAACCGATCGCTCCCGGCGAGATCACCCCGTCCGGGAGCCGGGTCGCGGCCACTCCGCCAATGGGAAAGCCGTAACCCTGGTGCATGTCGGGCATTACCACCACATGGCCCACCAGGCCGGGCAGCGTGGCGGCGTTCACCGCCTGCTCCAGCGATTTGTCTTCGAACGCTGCCTCCAGCATGCGCCGGGTGGCAAAGATGCGCACCGGCACCAGCATATCCTTACGATAGGTTCTGGGGATCTCCCACTCGAAATCACTGATGCGGCGAAAATCTTTCAGATCAACCAATTTGACCTCCCTTCCCCCGGTGACCGCTGCAGGCCTCGCTCCCCGCCTGTCACTGCCATCAGGGGGGAAGGCTCTGCAGTTAAACGTCGAACACGATGCTGGCCTCCAGGCCGTGCGGCCCCTGGCGCACCGCCAGGTTATGATAGGTCACCGCTTTGATCTCTTTACCCTGCGTGCGGATGGGGGCGCCGGAGAGTTCAGCTTTCAGGCGCCCTTCCGCCACTGTGATCTTGAAAGTGTCGAAAGCGATGCGCTCCTGCTCCGCCAGGTAGAGGAGCTCTTCCAGGAAACTGACGAGCAGGGTCTCAGAATCGGGAGCGGTCAGATCCAGTGCATGCTCCCTGCGGGCGGCGCTTCCATCCAGGCTGATCGAGCATAAAGCGTACATACCGCGTGCGGCCTGCTCCAGCAGACCGGGCAGGTCGGGCGCCCAGACGGACAGCTCCCAATCGGCAGTGTGCTCATTTTCCCGGAAGCCTGCGCTGGGAACATCGTCTCTGGTTTCGCGATGTGGACTGCGGTATGGCTCAGGAGAAAACAGCTTCTTCATAACCAGACTCCCTGCCTTCATGTATGAATTATAATACGGCGGGGAATTTACCCTGTCGTGTGCGCCGCGCAGGCCAGCAGCTTATCTGAGTTGCAGATCAGACTCCGCAGGCGGATCACAGAGAACCTGCTGCCGGCCCGGTTAGCCTGTACATCCGCAGGGCGGGCCAGGTTGTGATGAATTTTTGAAGGTTTATAATAAAGGTCATGAAATTCAAGCTTTCCAGGTTGGAAGCACGTTTACAGTCATTAATTGAAGGCAGCGCTTCACGCCTGTTTCCGTCACGGCAGCAGCAGAACGATCTGGCATATCATTTGCTGCAGGCGATGCGCGCCGGTATCCGCCCGGGGCGTGATGGGATTTCGCAGGCGCCTAATCTGTACACCATTAACGCCGATCCCGAAGGCGCCAAAGTGCTGCTAAACAACCAGGCACTGCTCGACCAGCTTGCGGAAACACTGGTCGAAGCGGGCCGTGAGGCGGAGCTGGAATTTCCCAGCCCGCCGGTCATCCGCGTCTATGCGGACCCCGCTCTCGCACCCGGGCAGTTCAATGTGACTGCCCGCAACAGCCGCGAGAACCTGTCACAGACTTCGGACCTGAGCCTGAGCGACATTGCCGCAGAAGCCCAGGAACCGCGCATCCCCGAAGGCGCATTTCTCATTGTGGACGGCACCCGGGTGGTTACCCTGACCCAACCGGTGCTTAACATTGGCCGCCGGGCGGACAACCAGATCGTGATCGATGACCCGCGCGTCTCGCGGGTGCATGCACAGCTGCGCGCCATCAAAGGGCGGTACTGGATCTTTGACCTGGATTCCACGGGAGGGACGTTCGTCAACGGCGAACGGGTGCACCAGTCTGTCCTGCACCCCGGCGATGTGATCGCGCTTTCCGATGTACCGCTGGTGTACGGCCAGGACGGCGACGAACCGGACGAAACCCAGGATTATGATCCGCACGAGTAAGAGCCTTCTCAAAGCAGCTGTCGGCGGTTAAACTGATGAGTGGTCCGGTCTTCCTCGTAATTCGCGTTCTACTGGCTCTTGCGCTGTATGCGTTCCTGGGCTGGGCGCTCTGGACGCTCTGGCAGGACCTGCGCCGGCAGAGCTCGCAGGTGACGGCCCGCCAGGCGCCGCCCATCACGCTGGTGTTTGAAAAGGAAGGCGAGAAGCGCTCGATTCGCTTTACGACGCCTGTCGTGCTGATCGGACGCGATCCTGCCAGCGACTGCTACCTGGAGGACCAGACCATCTCAGCCCACCATACCCGCCTTTCTTACCATCACGGGCACTGGTGGGTTGAAGACCTGCGCTCGACCAACGGCACATATCTCAACCTCGAACCGGTTACCGAGCCGCTGGTGCTGACTTCCGGAGACCAGCTGCGCTGCGGTCAGGTTGGTTTTCAAATCATACTTAACGACAACGAACCTTCTGCCGAAGAGAGTTCACTGCCTACGTCATAATCCTTGATTCATGGAGAACCTATGCCTGTAAAACCTGCATTTGCTGTCATTGGTGGTTCTGGTCTGTATTCCATGCCGGACCTGGTCGATACAGAGGAGATCGACGCGGACACCCCCTTTGGAAAACCCAGCGCCCCCATCGTGGTCGGAACGCTGGCCGGGCAGCCGGTGGCCTTCCTCGCCCGCCACGGCATCGGCCATCACATCTCGCCCACCGAGGTCAACTACCGCGCCAATATCTATGCCCTGAAAGCCCTGGGGGTGGAGCGCATCGTCAGCATCAGTGCAGTGGGTTCACTGCGTGAAGACTATGCCCCCGGTGAGATCGTGGTCCCAGACGGCCTGTTCGACTTTACGAAAGACCGCAAGCGCTCTTTCTTCGAACAGGGCATGGTGGCGCATATCAGCACCGCCAGCCCCTTTTGCCCGGACCTGTCGCGCCAGGTTCTGGATGCGGTCCGCAGCGTTGCGGGCGCAAAAGTGCACAATGGCGGCTCGCTGATCACCATCGAAGGGCCGCGCTTCTCCACCCGGGCCGAGTCGAATGTCTTCCGCTCCTGGGGCATGTCGCTGATCGGTATGACCACCTCCCCCGAAGCATTCCTGGCGCGCGAAGCGGAGATCTGCTACGCCGTCATGGCGCACATCACCGATTATGACGTGTGGCATGTTTCCGAAAAACCGGTCACCGTGGAGATGGTGATCCAGACTCTGCAGCGCAACACCCACATCGCCCAGGATGCAGTGCGCAATCTGGCGCGCAGCCTGGCCGCCGGGCGCGACTGTGAGTGCTCACATGCCCTGGCCGACGCGCTGATCACCGCCCGGGAGGCCATCCCGGCCGAGACACGCCAGCGCCTGGGCCTGCTGGTGGATAAATATTTGCAGTGAAACCGGCAGGCCAGATTCAGGGCAGGCTGCTCAGCCTGGCGTTTCTATTTACCCTGTTTTTTGCCGCCGCTCTCACGCTCTCGCCGGCTGCTCGCGAACGCTCCTGGCAGGTTGATTATCGCTTTGCCCACTGGCTGGGCCTGCTCGCCTGGGCGGGTATCTTCCTGGTGGCCCACCGCGAGACCAGCCGGCGTACTCCCGATATTGACCCATATCTGCTCCCTACCGCCGCACTGCTGAGCGGCTGGGGGATGCTGACTGTCTGGCGCCTGTATCCCGACTTCGGTCTGCGCCAGACGCTCTGGCTGCTGATCTCCGTGGGGGTGTTCATCCTGGGGCTGCGGCTGCCTTCCGACCTGAGCTTTTTGCGCCGGTATAAATATGTGTGGCTGACGAGCGGTCTGGCGCTCACCGGGCTGACCCTGGTGCTGGGGGTCAACCCGATGGGCAGCGGGCCGCGCATGTGGCTGGGGTGCTGCGGGGTCTACCTGCAGCCTTCGGAGCCGCTGAAGCTGCTGCTGATCGTCTACCTGGCCGCTTATCTGTCGGGCGGCCGGCGCGATCACCAGGGGCAGTTATCGCTGCCGCCGGCCCTTGCATCGGGCAGCCTGATCCCGCTGCTGGCCCCCACCCTGATCATGACCAGCCTGGCGCTGCTGCTGCTGCTCATCCAGCGTGACCTGGGCACGGCTTCGATTTTCATCTTCCTGTACGCCGCCATCCTGTACGTGGCCACAGGGCGCAAACAGATCCTGGTCGCCCAGGCCGTGATGCTTGTGATCGCAGGTGCAGCCGGCTACCTGCTTTTCGATGTGGTGCGCCTGCGCATCGACGCCTGGTTGAACCCCTGGCTGGATCCCAGCGGCCGCTCGTTCCAGATCGTGCAGTCTTTGCTCGCCATCGCCAACGGCGGGCTGCTGGGCCGCGGTCCGGGACTGGGCAGTCCGGGGCTGGTGCCGGTGCCGCACTCCGATTTTATCTATTCATCTCTGGTTGAAGAGACCGGCCTGATGGGGGGTGTGGGCCTGCTCGCCCTGTACGCGCTGCTCGCCAACCGCGGCATCCGCATCGCCCTGCGGGCCAGCGACAACTTCCGCCGCTACCTGGCCGCCGGCCTGACTGCCTTCCTGGTCGCCCAGGCGGTGCTGATCATCGGCGGGAACCTGCGCCTGCTGCCGCTGACCGGCGTTACCCTGCCGCTGGTCTCTTACGGCGGCTCGTCGCTGCTCACCGCTTATATTTCCCTGCTGTTCCTGGCCCACGCCAGCAGCACCGGCGAGAGCCGGCCGGCGCCCCTGCCCCGCCCGGCGCCCTACCTTCAACTGGGTGCCTTCCTGATGCTGGGCATCGCCGCGGCTGCGCTGCTCACCGGCTGGTGGACGGTTGTGCGCAGCCCGGACCTGCTCACCCGCACCGACAACCCCCGCCGGGCCATCGGAGACCGCTACGTGCGCCGCGGCGCCATTCTGGACCGCAGCAACGAGGCCATCGCGGCGACGACAGGCGAACCGGGCAGCTACACACGGCGCATTTTCTACCCGGCCCTGAGCAGCGTGGTCGGCTACACCCACCCGGTGTACGGCCAGGCCGCCCTCGAGGTCGAGCTGGATCCATACCTGCGCGGGTTAGAGGGAAACCCCGACCTGACCATCTGGGTCAACTACCTGCTGTACGGCCAGCCGCCGCCCGGCCTCAATGTACGCCTGACCATCGACCTGGATCTGCAGATCCGGGCGGATGAACTGCTGGAGCAGAATGCCGGCGCCGCAGTGCTGCTGAACGCCGCGAACGGCGAGGTGCTGGCGATGGCCTCTCACCCCACCTTCAACGCCAACGAACTGGACAGCGACTGGCAGAACCTGCTGCAGGACCCGCACGCCCCCCTGATCAACCGGGCTATCCAGGGCCAGTATGCGCCCGGCGCGGCCCTGGCCGCGCCGCTGCTGGCGCGCCTGATGGCGGAGAAGAGCATACCCCCTTTCCCGGAGGCGCTGGACTACCGCACTGGCGATCAGCAGTTCTCCTGTGCCCTACCCCCCGACAGCGAGAGCTGGGGGCAGGCCCTTTCAGGCGGCTGCCCGGGCGCGCTGGCCGCTCTGGCCGCCAGCCTGGGCGCCGGACCCGTGCAGGAGCTGTTCGATTCGCTCGGAATTTTTGACCTCCCTGCTGGAGCCGCTGACCCCGGACAGCCGCCCTTCGATCTGGCTGCCAGCGGAGCAGAGGAACTGGCCCTGGGCGTCCCGCTGCGCGTCAGCCCGCTGCAGGTGGCGCAGGCAGCCGCCGCTCTGAGCAGCGGGGGCGATTTCCGGTCTGCCAGCCTGGTCTCCGCCGTCAATACTCCCGGGGCCGGCTGGGTGCCGCTGGCGGATGAGGGCGAAGCGGCGCCGGTGCTGGATGAAAACGCCGCCCGCAGAGCGGCCGGCCTGCTGGCGGATGAAACGGGCGAGATCTGGCGCATCCTTTCGGTGGCCCCCAGCGGCGAAGACCGCCAGGTCACCTGGTTTGTGGGCGGAACGATTCCCGGGAGGTGGGAGGGTGCGCCGCTCACTGCGGTTGTGGTGCTGGAGACCGAGGATCCGGCGCTGGCCCAGGAGATCGGTCTCGGCCTGCTGCACAGCGCCATGCAGCCGGAGGAGTGAGGGTAGTAAGATCCGTTTTCACCGCCTGATTACAGCGCCAGATACAAAAAAAGAGCCGGTCTCAACCACCGGCTCTTTTTCTTCTCAGACAACCCGCAAAAAGCGGCGCTTTCCCACCTGCAGCACGCCGCGATGCGGGAAGGGATCGGTAGCGCCGGTCAACGTCTCGCCGTCCAGGCGTACGGCGCCCTGATCGATCATCCGCCGCCCCTCACTGCGGCTGCTGACCAGCTTGCTGTTCATGAGCACATCCAGCACGGTATCGCCGTTCTGCAGGCTGTATTCGGGCATTTCGTCGGGGATATCGCCCTGGCGGAAGACCCGGATAAATTCCTGTTCAGCGTGCTCAGCCGCCTCCGGCGAATGGTAGATGGAGACGATCTCGCGCGCCAGCTTCATCTTGACGTCGCGCGGGTGCAGGCGCCCGGCGGCCATCCCGGCCTCCAGTTCTTCAATCTCGGGAGGCGTCCAGCGCGTCACCAGACGGAAGTACGTGCCCATCGCATGATCGGGGACGCTCATCACCTTACCGTACATATCCTCCGGCGAGGACAGCAGCGGAATATGGTTCCCCAGCGATTTGCTCATCTTCACTTCACCGTCCGTCCCCGGCAGGATCCCCAGGATAATGCCGATGTTCGGCTTCTCGCCCAGAAAGGTCATCAGCTTGCGGGCCGCGGTGACAATGTTGAAAAGCTGGTCGGTGCCGCCCACCTGCACATCCGCCCGCAGGGCGTAGGCGTCGTAGCCCTGCATCAGGGCGTAGAAGGTCTCGTGCAGGTACACAGCGTCGCCCCGCTCCCAGCGCAGGCGGAAGTTCTCACGCGTGATGAACTGCTGCAGGGTGAAGTTGGATGCCAGACGGATCAGCTCTTCGAAGGTCAGCTTCGAGAGCCATTCAGCATTGAAACGCACCTGGGTCAGTTCGGGATCAAGGACTTTAAACGCCTGCTCGGCGTATGTGCGGGCATTGTGCTCCACCTCTTCGGGCGTCAGCTGCGGGCGCAGCTTATCTTTATCTGACGGATCGCCGATCAAAGAAGTGTAGTTACCGACCAGAAAGATCACCTCATGCCCCAGCTCCTGGAACTGGCGAAGCTTGCGCATGGGGACGGTGTGCCCCAGGTGCAGGTCGCTGGTGCGCGGGTCGAAACCGCAGTACACACGCAGCGGCCTGCCTGCCTTCTGCGCCTCCAGCAGCCGCTCGTGCAGTTCGCTGGCCATGGCTTGTTTGAGGTTTTCATCGCCGTACTCGGTGCCCTGCATCAGGTAAGCAACCTGCTCGTCGATGGTCATTTTCTTCACTGCTTCCATAATGCCTTCTCCTTCCTGTATGCGGGGACGCGACTCGTTCTGCCCGCTGCCCGGTAAGGGAAAATTCCTCCGGGAACGGACAACCAGTCAACCCCTGAATGAATAATTTCAAATAAAAACGCGCCCTCTGCGGAGGGCGCGAAGTTCTCACCGCAGAGGCTGTCATTCACGCGCGGCGTAATAATAGACTGCCCCGGCCGGCTGCTGGCTGCTGGTTTCTTTTTTCAAGTTTGCGTTTTCGATCAGCAGCCTCAAAATCTCATCTCCTTGCGGAAACCCCAGGCGGCCCACCTCTTCGCCCTGCACTTTGACCTTACCCATCGTGCGGAACATGAACAGCTTCTGTGGGCCGATCACGCGCACTTTTTTGCCCCACGAAGAGGGAAAAACCTGCACCTGCTGGATCTCATCCCATTTGAGCACGGTATGGCGCAGTCCATTTTCAAACTCCACACCCTGATCATCCAGCCGAATGCGCGTGCGGCGGTCCATCCAGTTTGCAAGGCTGTTACCGACTGCAAAAATGAGCAGCAAAACCGAAACGAACGGCATTGCACGGTGTACAAACTGGCCGGTCAGGGAGACATAAGCCCAGGCTCCACAGGTGACCAGGGCCAGCGCCCATGCAGCCAGTTCTGCTTTTCGAGATGCAATTGCGGGGCGATACTCCTTCGGTTCCATATCTTTATTATACAGTGAAGCGTGTGGTTTGCGCAGGCATCTGCTCCCTACTCGAACAAAAACAACCCGTGCTATAATTCGCAAAGTTTGGAGGGAACCATGTACGCACCAGTTCTGGTTCTCAATGCCAACTTCGAGCCGATCAACGTTTGCAGCACCCGCCGGGCCATCGGGTTGATATTGAGCGGTAAAGCAGCGTTGGTTCTTAACGGACGCGGCGAGATTCAGACCGTATCAAGATCCTATCCCCGGCCATCGATCATCCGGCTGGAAAAGATGGTCAAACGGCCGCGCCCACGTGTGCGGTTGACCAAACGCGAAATTCTGCGGCGCGATGACTACACCTGCCAGTACTGCGGCCAGCATCCCCCATACCTGACCATCGATCATGTCGTCCCGCGCCGTCTGGGGGGAAAACACACCTGGGACAACCTGGTAGCTGCCTGCCCGGCCTGCAACCACCGCAAGGGGGGGCGCACCCTGGAGCAGGCACAAATGAAGCTGCTGCGCCAGCCCACCGAGCCCCCGGCATCTGCAAGCTATATCTTCGGCCGGCACCTGAAAGATAATCAGGATTGGGTGCCGTTCGTTGATGGCTGGTAGCAGAGAAACAAGCTCCTGATTTTTACATTTCCGCGCAACTCATGATCCAGACGGTGGTCAGACCGTCCGGATCAATTCAGCGCGCCGGTAGTTCGATCTCCATGAAATCTTCAGCCAGGGATACCGGGCCGGAGAAAGTTTTGCGCGCCTGGTCGACCAGCGAGCGGTAGCCATCGTCCAGGGTCGGGTAGTGGATCAGATACAGGCAGCCCACCCCTGCCTGGGTCGCGATCTCACCCGCCTGCCCGGCGGAAGAGTGCCCGCGGCCAAGGCCGGTAGCTTCGTGAATGAGCACATCGGCGCCCTGTGCCAGGCGCACCATTGCAGGCGTCGGTTCGGTGTCGCATGAATAAGCCAGCACCCGCCCGTCCGGCAGGGCTTCCACACGCAGGCCGATAGTCGGGATCAGATGACGGACCGGGGAAGCAAGGATGCGCAGGTCCTCGTCTTCCAGCACCAGGGTTTTCTCCTCCTCCGGGAGGCGGTAGTAGGTGACCGGAAAGAAATCGGGCCAGGCGCGGTATTCGTAGGACTCCATCAACTGCTCGATGCGATCCAGGCAGTGCGGCAGGCCGTAAATGTTCAGCGGGGCATGCCGGCCCATCAACCAGGTGTTCATCAACAGCGAGGGGACTCCGCAGACATGGTCCGGGTGGAAGTGGGTCAGGATCAGGTCGGTGATCTGCAGGGGATCCAGCCCGGCCTGTTTCAGCCGCACGGTGGGCGTGCCAACCGAATCCACCAGCACCAGACGCTTTTTCCCGGTGATCGCCATGTGGGTGTTTTCATGTTTCTCAGTTGGCACCGCGTTGGAAGTACCCAGGATCTTCAGTTTTGGCATGATGCAACCCTTTCAAGGCGAAAAAAGAAAAAGGAGATCCCACGAAGCAGTATTCATCCACCCGGGCGAGATTCAAACGCCGGCTGGGACGCCGCTCAGGTGGTCTCCTGCACCTGCGTTTCGCGGCTTCTGCGGTGGCGCCAGATCAGGAACCCGGCAGACAGCACGGCAATCACCGCCATCAGGGTCTGGTTGGCGTTGAGGTTTGCCACCTGAGAGGCATCCAGGCGCAGAAACTCCAGCAAAAACCGGCCGACGGGATAAACGATCAGGTAAACCAGAAACAGGTCTCCGGTTTTAAGCCGGTCTGCAAAGCGGCGGCCCACCCAGAGCAGCAGGAACATATTGGCCAGGTTCCAGAGCGATTCGTAAAGAAACAGGGGGTGGTAATAAGCGATGTCCTGAAACTCGGGCAGACGGTGTGCCGGATCGATGTAAATGGCCCACGGCAGGTCTGTTGGGGCGCCGTAAAGTTCCTGGTTGACGAAGTTGCCCCAGCGGCCAATCGCCTGCCCCAGCGCCAGCCCGGGCGCGGCGATATCGAGCAGGGGCGCGATGCTCATCTTTTTCCGCCGGCAGTAGAAATACAGCGCAGCCACTCCGCCAATTACGGCGCCCGGGATTCCCAGGCCGCCGGCGCGAATATTGATCGCATCCAGTGGGTGCGTCAGATAATACCAGGTGGTGATACCCCGTGCGACCATCGAGGGCGGTGGGGTGAGGATATGCCAGAGGCGCGCACCGATAATGCCCCCGATGAGCACCCAGATCAGGGCGTCCCACACAAATTCGCTGTTCATCTGCCTGCGGCGGGCTTCCCGGCTGGCCAGCCAGGCACCGGCCAGGGCACCGGCCATCAAAATAATGCCATAAAAGCGAATGGTGAGCGGACCAATATTAAATCCTTCGGGCATAATTCTCTTCTACTGAATTCGATGGATGGGTTGAACAGCGGCTGCAGCGAACGAGGCGAATGTAAGTATCTGTTTCGGTTACCTGTCAGGGATTCATCATCTCACGGAACTGCCGGCGGACGTCCAGGATGCGCTGCAGCGCGGTGACATGGGCGAAGATGGCGACAATCCACAGACCGAGCATCACCTGGTTGAGCAGCAGCGCCGGCGCCAGGACCAGATAGCGCTCCATACGCGTCAGGATGCCGACTTTGGTGTCAATCCCCAGGGACTGCGCGCGCGCCCGGTGGTAAGAAACCAGGACCGACCCGGCGGCCGCGGCGTAGATCAGCAGGATCGCCAGCTGGTTCTCCTGCTGGACATAGTAAACCAGCAGGCCAGCGAAGATAATCAGTTCAGAATAACGGTCGGACACCGAGTCGACAAAAGCGCCAAACTTGCCGTCCATGCCCCGCAGGCGGGCCATGGTGCCATCCAGCGCATCGATCGGGCCCATCAGGAGGACAATCAGGCCCCCGATTGTCATCTGGCCCTGAGCCAGAAAAAACGCACCGATGACATTGCCTGCCAGCCCCAGAAGGGTCATCACATTGGGCATGATTCCCAGGCGGTTGAGAAATGCGGCAGCGGGATCCAGCACCCCTTTAAAGCGTACTCGCATCAGATCTGTGAGCGTCATTCTCTGCTTCCTGTCGGCTATTTGTTCCATTCGATATATACCTTTTCCTTATAGCGTGTGCTGATACGGGTATGATGCAATCCGATGTGGTCATCCCACATCGGATTGCAGAAACAGGGCACATTTCATAATCTTTGTATCCTATCGCATGCCACAGGGACTGTCAAGAAGACTGGAGTCCCGGGTTATTCTTCTTCGTCGTCCGTTAACGGCAGCCCATCGATTGCATCTCCGGGGCTGATCAGGACCTCGCGCTCACGTCCGCCAGACTGCGGAGGCCCCACCACCCCCAGCTCCTCCAGTTCGTCGATCAACCGGGCCGCGCGGGGATAACCGATCTTCAAGCGGCGCTGGAGCATCGAAGCGCTGGCGCGCTGCGTCTCCTGGACAACCCGAATCGCCTGGCGCACCAGGTCGTCGCGATCCGCCAGCACGGCCTCCTGCTCCACCATCTCTTCCCAGGGAGCTTTCTCTTCCTCTTCAGCGGGCGGGATGGCACGCTGCCAGAAGGCGATAATCCGCTCCACCTCCTGGTCGGTCACCAGGGCCCCCTGAGCACGGACCGGGGAGGAGGCCTCCGGTTTGAGGAAAAGCATATCGCCGCGCCCCAGCAGTGTTTCAGCGCCTACCGTGTCCAGGATGACACGCGAGTCAATGGAAGAGGCGACCGCGAACGCGATGCGCGCCGGGAAGTTGGCTTTAATCAGGCCGGTGACCACATCGGTGCTGGGGCGCTGGGTGGCCACCACCAGGTGGATGCCCACCGCGCGCGCCATCTGCGCCAGGCGCACCAGGCTGTGTTCGGTCTGGTCCGGGGCAGACATCATCAGGTCAGCGAGTTCATCGATCATGACCACGATGCGCGGCAGGGGCTGCTCGCCCTTGCGCCGGCGGACCTTGCGGTTGAAGGAGTCAATATTGCGCGCATGGGCGGCTTCCAGCAGCTTGTAGCGCCGGTCCATCTCTGATACCGTCCAGCGCAGCACGGTGAGGATGCGCTCCACATCGGTCTCGACCTTCCCCAGCAGGTGCGGCAGGCCGTTGAAACGCACCAGCTCCACCATCTTCGGGTCGACCATGACCAGGCGCAGATCTTCTGGGGTGTTGTTCATCACCAGACAGGTGGTCAGGGCTTCGATACAGACCGATTTACCCGAGCCGGTCGTGCCGGCGATCAACAGATGCGGCATGCGGCTGAGGTCGGCCACCACCGGCTGCCCCGAGACATCTCGCCCCAGGGCGAGCGCCAGCGGCGAAGTGATTTTCAGGAAGGCTTCTGATTCCAGGATCGGCCGCAGGCGGACGATAGTCGAACGGGTGTTGGGCACTTCGATACCCACAAAAGGCCGCCCGGGAACGGGCGCTTCGATGCGCAGCCGTTCGGCCGACAGCGCCAGGGCAAGGTCGCGGTGCAGGGCGGAGATCTGCGCCACGCGTACCTTCTGGAGCCTTGCATCTCCTTCACTGCCCGGTTTATCCTTTTCCAGGAAGCCCGGCTCAACGGCAAACTGGGTGACCGTCGGCCCGACCCGAAAGCCGACCACTTTCGCCGGGATGCCGAACTCTGAGAGCGTCTTTTCAATCAGGCCAGCAGTGAGGTTGATATGACGCTCATCCGGGCGGCTGCTCTGTTCGTTGGCCAGCAAATCCAGGGGCGGCAGGCGGTCGTCTCGCACAACCGGGGTGACCGGCGCCTTCGGCTCATCCACGGGCTTCAGCCGGAAATTCTTACGGAACTCTGGCGGCAGGCTGGGAGGTTTTCTCCTGCGCTCCTTGAGGAGGCCGGAGCGCGCCTCCTGAGAAGCCAGCGGCGCTTCGCTCAATACCGGAGCGGGTGCACCGGTAGACGCGGAAGCATCGGCTGAGGTCCCGCGCGCCCAGGCAGCCAGCCAGCGGAACAGGCCGGTACCGCTGGCCGCGAAAAGGACAAACAGCAGGCCAAGCAGAACCACCTGCCAGAACTGGCCTCCCAGACCGGCTGTAGAAAGGATGATCCGCAGCAGCTCGGCCAGCCCCCAGCCGATCGTACCCCCGTCCAGGCCCTGCTCCGCCCGCTCCAGTGAATTCCCGCCCAGTACAGAGAGGAGCGCCAGAGAAGTGAACGCGGCAGCCTCCAGCGCCAGGATGCGCCCCCAGGGGATCTGGGGGAGTTCAAAAACATGCCGGCGGCGCAGCATCCACAGGCCCAGAACGGTGGCCGTGGAAACGATCCACACGCTGCCCCAGCCAAACCAGCGCAGCAGCAGCCCGGACCACCAGGAGATCAGGATGCCCTGCGCGTACTGGGGGAAGAGCAGCGCGATCAGGGTCATCAGGGCGATCGACAGCAGGATCACGCCCCCGATATCCCACGAAAAGCGCTCAAAGCGGGTGAGCAGGGTCAGCGTGCGCTCAAAATGGGGTTCGGAAAACGGCGGCTTCAGCGAAGCATCCTGCCCGTTCGCCGTTCTGGTATCTTTTTTATACGTCGTCCTGGCGCCTTTCGAAGACATCCGTCCACTGACCCGTCTAGCCGTTAATCTTGTATGGAGGAACCTCTAAACGATCCTGATCGACATTCAGATGAGCGAAATATTTACGGTAGAAATCCTGGCGCGATAATCCCGAACGGTCGCGCATGGCATACAGCTCCTGGCGGCTGAGATGGCGGTCGAACGGCCATTCATCCTCCTGCGACCAGACCGCTCCTACCACCCCGGCGAAGGCGTCTTTGATGCGCCGCTGCTGGCCAAACAGGATCAGCTCGGGCAGCTCGCACTGCGCGAAATAGGCAATTTCCAGCACCTCGCTTGACTGCGGGCAGATCTGACCGCCGGCCGGACGGGCTGCAAAGAGGACGATGTGACTGCCGTCTTCATGCCAGTTGGGCTGGGAGTAGACACCGACCAGGCGCAGCAGTTCCACTTCCAGACCGGTCTCCTCGTGAGCTTCACGCACCGCAGCCTGCGCCAGGGATTCGCGCTCATCCACGGCTCCGCCCGGAAGGCACCAGACTTCAAAGTCTTCGCGCCTGGTGAGCAGGATACGGTTCTCGTTCAGAATTGCGATATTCACTCCCAGTGAGGACATTTCCAGAATTCACCAATAGGGAATGTGCCGTTCAGGCCCCTGCACCCCTGCGTGAGGCGATTAATATCCCGGTCAGAATAAGTATAGCACCAAAAATCTTCATTCCTGCTGGGGTCTCATCCAGAAAAAAGTAGGCCAGCACCGTCGATCCGACCGGTTCCCCCAGCAGGGAAACAGAGACGTAGGCGGCGGAAAGATAGCGCAGAGCCCAGTTAAAGGCCGAATGCCCCAGCAGCTGGGGGACGAGGGCCAGCAGCACAAACCAGCCGTACGCCGGAGCGGGATAACCGCCCAGCGGCTGGCGGGCGAGGACCGTCAGAGCCACCAGCAGCAGAGCTGCCATGCCGTAGACGAGAAAAATGTAGGGGATCAGGGAGGTTTTCGCCCGCAGCCGGCGCCCGATCTGCAAATAACAGGCCGCCATCAGGGCGCCGAACAGCGCCAGCAGGTCGCCCAGGACAGCCTGACCGCGCAGCATCTCGCCCAGCTGGGGGCAGGCCAGCCCGCCCCTGCCCCAGGTGCAGGCATCGCTTAACCCCACGATCATCCCGCCTGCCAGGGCCAGCGCCATACCGCCCAGCACCGGGCGTGAGAGCGGCTCGCGCAGGGTAAAGGGAGACATCAGAGCCACCCACAGGGGCGTTGTGGTCACCAGCACCACCGAACTGGCCACCGTTGTGTATTCCAGCGAGGTGATCCCGGCGGCGAAGTGCAGCGCCAGGAAGACCCCTGAAAGCAGGGCGAAACCCAGGTCGGTGGGACGCAGCGAACGCAGTTCATCCCGGTAGCGCAGCAGCGCCACGGGCGCCAGCAGCAGCGCGGCGATCCCCAGACGGAAGGCAGCGATCACCAGCGAGGGAGCATATGCCTGGGCATAGCGGATAAAGATCGCCGCGGTCGAGACGGCTCCCACCCCCAGGATCAGGACCAGGGCGGGCGGCAGCACAGGGGGAGATGCGGCAGGCTTCATGGCTGGAAAACCGCCTTTTTCAACAAGATATTATGCATTATTTTTCAAATAAAACAGATCGTATAACTCTGCTTGACAAATATAAGGGTGCGGAATACAATTTTGTTTGAAGCGGGGAATACGGTCTGAGACCGTTTGACAAACACCAGAATTAACAATTTTATCCCAATTGGGAGTCATCGAAAAAGGAGGATATAGATGGCTTTTGAATTACCCAAACTTCCCTACGCGTTTGACGCGCTGGAACCCTATATCGATGCGCAGACCATGGAGATTCACCACGGCAAGCACCACGCCGCCTACGTCAGCAACCTCAACGCCGCCATTGAAAAGCACCCCGAGTTAAACGGTAAATCACTGGAAGATCTGGTCGGTAATCTGAATCAGGTTCCGGAAGACATTCGCACCGCTGTGCGCAACAACGGCGGCGGTCACTTCAATCACAGCCTGTTCTGGCAGATCATGGGCCCCAACAAGGGCGGCGAGCCCGGCGGCGAGCTGGCCGAGGCGATCTCCAGCGCTTTTGGCAGCTTTGCATCCTTTAAGGACACCTTCACCAATGCGGCGATGACCCGCTTTGGCAGCGGCTGGGCCTGGCTGGGAATCCAGAACGGCCGCCTGGCTGTCATTTCCATGCCCAATCAGGATGTCCCCATGATGGAAGGCATGACCCCCATCCTGGGTATTGATGTTTGGGAGCACGCTTACTACCTTAAGTACCAGAACCGGCGGGCCGAGTACGTTTCCGCCTGGTGGAACGTGGTCAACTGGGATGAGGTCGCGCAGCGCTTCAACAAAGCAAAAGGCTGATCGCGCGCTTCTGTTATCGAATACCAGAGCTTTCCGGGGGTGCCGCTCCCGGAAAGCTCTCCCTTTTCTGCCTCGATGGTTTGTATTTTGTTGAACAAATAAAATCGTTATCATCCATTTTGAGGTAAAATAGCCTCAAGCGTTGAGAGCGAACCATAAAGATGAAGGGAGCTACAAATGACTCACATTATTACCAGCCTTTGCTTGCGAGACTCTGGTTGTGTGGATGTCTGCCCGGTGGAATGTATCGTTCCTGGTAAGCCCCAGGAGGAGTGGCCCTGGTATTATATCGATCCGGATACCTGTATTGACTGCGGCGCATGCATTCCCGAATGCCCTTACGAGGCGATCTTCCCTGAAGATGAGGTTCCGAGCGCTTATACAGCGCGCGGCGGTGAGTATCTCAACCGGGTGGGCTTTACCGGCCACTGGGAGGGGACGAACCACCACGGCGAACCTGTAACGCTGGATACGGTCCGCGTTCTGGAAGCTGGCGAAATCGTCGATCTGACCGAAGATATTCAAGCCAACTACGATTACTTCCAGAACGGGCCGGGGTACAGCGCACTCGACTAGTCATCCATTACGTTCTCTGATTCAAAGCGAAAGAAGGGGAAACCTTTCGCTTTGCACACAAAATAAAAGCCTGTCCGGCGCAAAACCGGGCAGGCTTTTATGGTTTCCAGGGCAGGCGTGCCTGCATGGACCCATCAGCGTACGCGCAGCTGCAGGTCACCGGCGCTCATATCGATGTTGAAGGTCAGCGTTGGTCCGTCACCTTCAAGGATATATTCGTCTCCCGACTGCTCCCATTCCGGGTCGGCATCGATGTTGACCAGCCCGCCCCGGTGGCGCACCTCGGCCCGCGTCCCTTCAGGGATGATGATGGTCACCTGGCTGATCCCGGAATCGATGTCAATGGTGGCATCGCGCTGCAGCTCGCCGGAGAAATACAGCGAGTAATCCCCGGCTCCACTCTCGAAGACCATGCGCTCGAAGTTCGCATTGGCCAGTCCGGTCATATCCACATTGGAGGCGCCTGTCTGGTAGCGGAAGGTGCGCATTTCAACCTGGTTGGGCTCCGAAAAATCCAGGTCCACATCAGAGGCGCCGTCGGTGATGATCAGGGAGCGCAGCGCAAGGCCGCCCAGATCATATTCACCCCGGTAAGCACCGGCCCGGACTTCGAGGTTCACCGGGGTGCTCCCCAGCTGCAGATCCCATTCATTCACCAGCTCGCTGCGTAAACGGGGAATCCCGTTAAAGCCGTTATTGCCGCTGCTGATGCGTACCGAATCATTGTCTTCTTTGATCACCGGGGCAAGCTGTTCAACATTAAAGCGTACGGTACCGCTGACCAGTGCGGCCCCCGCACCCGGAGACAGGTTCAGTTCACCGGCGCCAAAGGAGAAGATCAGATCGACCTCCTCTGCGTCAGGGGCAGGGACCTCTATTTCTTCTGTCTGCGTAGGCCCGGTTTCGATCGTGCGAATGGGCAGATCGACGGTAAACCGGCAGGCCAGGGTAAAAATCATCAGGACCGGGATCACCAGCAGCGCAAATTTTCGATTCATTACACCCTCCATTATTCCAAGGTTTAATCGTCATTTTTGTTATTTTTACTGGTATTTGATATACGGCCCAGCGCTCTCCTGGTCGCGATTTCGGAATGGTCTCTCATTTCCCGGGCAGGGGCACAGCCTGGACTGCTTCTGGCCGTTCTTTGTCGGGGACTCACCAGCGCCTGGAACCCTTATACCACGAGCAGACATGCCCGCCGGCTGCATTGTTGACAACAACGCCTGTATTGGGCACGGCTGACCGGGACGTTTCGCTAAAAATCCCCTCATTATCGTTTCCCCCTGTTTACGCTCAAGACCACATTCATCCCTTGTCGATCCAGTAAAACTAAGGCACAATTAATCTTGAGCCCGCCCGTCGCGAAATTCACTTGATCAGGCGCAATAATCAGGAACAGGGGAGATAGCTTATGAGCGACAGCCCAGAAACCGTGCGGAGGGACCGTCCATCACTGGTATGGCCCATCCTTTTGATCGCCTTAGGGGTCATCCTGCTGCTGGCCAACCTGAACCTGCTCCCCGGCGACAGCCTGGCGCTGCTGCAGCGTTTGTGGCCGGTGGCGGTGATCCTGCTGGGGCTGGATCTGATTATCGGCAGGCGCTCTACTGCCGGGATGTTGGTTTCGGGTTGCATCGCTCTGCTGCTGGTCGGCGGTCTGATCGTCCTGCTTCTGCTTGCGCCCCAGATCCCGGCCCTCAGCCAGCTAACAGCAGGGGCGGAATTGAGGACCGAGCATATTTCGGCCCCGCTGGGGCCGGTGGAGACCGCCCGCGTGACCATGGATTGGGGTGGGAATGACGGCACGCTGCGCGCTGCACCTGCCAGCAGCCAGAACCTGATCGAAGGCGATGTGAGCTATTTCGGCAGCCTGATCTTCGATGTGTCCAGCCGCGGCCAGCAGAGCACGGTGCGCCTGGACACCCGCTCGAACTCATTCGGCTTCTTCAATATCGCTGCAGCAGGTGAACGGGAATGGAACCTGGCGCTGCACCCGGGCGTGACCTATGACCTGTACCTGGACACCGGATCCGGCGCGCCCGAGTTCGATCTGAGCGAACTGACCCTGAATGAGCTGCGGCTCGACTCGGGCTCGGGAAGCATCTCGCTCGCGCTGCCCCCCGGTGATTACAAAGCTGTCATCGATGCGGGCTCCGGCGCCGTCGACATCACTCTGCCCGCCGGATCTGCTGTGCGAGTGGAAGTGGATTCGGGCAGCGGACGCTTCAGCGCACCGGGTGAACTGGAGCTTGTCATGGGGGAAGCGGATGATGACGGCATATGGGAGACGCCCGGCTACGCTCAGGCCGCGGAGAAAATCGAACTGGAAATCGATCAGGGTTCCGGCAGTGTGCGGGTGGATTTCCGCTAATCGAACAGGACTGATCGACGGATCAAAAAGCAGGACTCAGGAGGGAAAATATGAGCGAATCAAAACCTGAAGGCAGGCTGGCGGACGAATTTCGCAACCTGGGACAAAACCTGATCGAAGCGCTGCGGGTGGCCTGGGAAAGCCCGGAGCGCAGGCGGCTGCAGCAGGAGATCGAAAGCGGGCTGCGCGAATTTGGCAAAGCTGTAGAAAGCGGCTACGAAGAAGTCAGGGAGCAGGTGGTGAGTGGAGAGGCACAGAGCCGCATCCGCGAAGACCTTCTCTCCGCGCTGCAGCAGGTCAACGACGAACTGAAGAAAGCCACCGAACAGATGGCCCAGCGGGGCGATCAGGCGGGCAGCACTGGATCTGAATACGCAGACCAGACCGAAAAACACGAGGTCCACCCGGACGATGTAGAATAACCGTGTTCACAGAATAGCACAGAGATAACCATCCGTGTGACCTGAATGCCGCCGCAGCGTCTGAGCAATATTAGCCCAGCGATACGAGCGAACGAACAAATGCAGAGGATCAAAAGGAAACCGGCATGTCAAACTGGTTAACCATTGAAACACGGGGTGGAGAGCCCATTGCCACTCGCGGCATTACCATCACCCCGTTCACACGCACGCTGACAGTGCGTTTTCCCGGACGAAAGGGAGGGCTGATCTGGAACCGGCCTCAGTCCATCCTGGTAACTGGCGCCAGTGGAGAGGAGGAGATTATCCCCATCCGGGATATCACCCGCTATGTGCAGTGGACGCTCTATGCCGCTGCTGCATTAAGCGCTGCCCTCTTCTGGCTTTTCAGACCCAAAAGTATGAGAGATAGAACCTAAGGAGTTTGGAATGGACGACGATTTCCCTGAGGATATGCTGGACGACGATGAGGATCTGGACATGCTGGACGATGATCTGGATATGCTCACCGGAGACCCGGCGCTGGACATCGTGCAGAACACGATGGAAACCTTTTTCAGCGCGGCAAGAGTCGAGGCCGTGTATGGAGAACCTGTAGAAAACGGAGACCACCTGATCATCCCCACCGCTGAAATCCTGTCTGCAATGGGTTTTGGCGCCGGTACGGGCTTTGGCACCGGTCCGGAAGATGAGGATGGCAGTACTGGCAGCGGCGGAGGCAGCGGAGGTGGGGGCGGCGGACGCGTGCTTTCCCGGCCGGTTGCTGTAGTCATCGCCTCCCCCGAAGGGGTGCGCGTTGAACCCGTGATCGACCTGACAAAAATTGCGCTGGCGGCGCTCACTGCAGGCGGGTTCATGGCTGCCATGGTGATGGGAATACTGAACCCGCGCAAAGCACTGCGCAGCATGCGCGGCAGCTGAACTGGCAGGCGAACGCGGACATCCGGCCGCTGACGAGCAATAAAACATGGCCCACCCGTT
Organism: Chloroflexota bacterium; assembly: GCA_012516075.1. Classification (GTDB taxonomy): domain Bacteria; phylum Chloroflexota; class Anaerolineae; order Anaerolineales; family UBA4823; genus JAAYXE01. The sequence continues at coordinate 29,299 of JAAYXE010000171.1, forward strand.
TATTCGGGATGGGCCAGG
>JAAYXE010000019.1 GCA_012516075.1 Chloroflexota bacterium
ACTCCGACCCGCAGCCCCACCCCCTCGCACACGCCGGGCACTATGCCGGCTCAGACTGGAGCGCCGCCTCTTTTTGCCGATGCTTTTGACCGCCCGGATGCCGACGTGATCGGCGGCGGCTGGACTGAGCTGGAGCCGCTGGGTTCGAAGGCGGTGATCCAGGGCGGGCGGATGTGCTTCAGCGAAGCTTCGGATAAGGTGAACCGGCCTTATGTCAGGCATAAATTCTCGCGGGTCTCCAGCGGCACAGTGCTGTTGACCCTCACGATGGATTGGACGCGGACCGGGACGGACAATGATTACGCCGTCTATATCCAGCTGGGCGACTCGGCGCAGCTCAAACCCGACGACCATGCGGCCGGGATGGGCCCCAGCCTGGTGTGGACGACCGTGAACGGGAAGCCGGAGACCCTGGGGTACCTCAAGAACGGTGTGGTCACCGCCATGAGCACTGTGCGCGGGCCGGCCGTGATTATCGTCAGCATCGATTTGAAGGCTTATACTTATGAGGTCAGGGTGAACGGCCAGACGGTCGGTACGGGGATCCCGTTCGAGAAAAACATCACACCGGACACGATGCGCATTTTCAGTGACCGGTTGAATGAGGAGGCTTTCAGCGGGAGATGTTTTGACGATATTGAGATCAGAGCTGTTCCAAAATAATTCTTCCAGGCCGCCGTGAGGTGTCGTTTGATGGATCATGCCCGGCAGGCACAGCCTGTCGATGTCCACACCGTACACTGAGGATGCCCGCACGATATCATCCTTACGACATTGAACACAGCCAAATTCGTCAGGAGCGTGGTAATATCCTGTTTATGGTACATTCGCAGGAAGGTGTTTGATCTCGAACCTTCCACCAATCGTGAAAATTGAAGAAAAGAGGCTGTTTGATGAAAAAAACGAAATCCCCTGTACGTGCGGTCTGGGCGATTCTGATCGCCCTGGCGCTGGCCGCAGGGGGCTGCCAGCAGAGCCTGCCTTCGGGGGTTACACCGACGGGACAGGCCCCGACAAACGCAGCGACTGCGCCTGAAGCCACCTCCGCGCCGCAGCCTACCACGGAAGCTCAGGAACCTGCAGCGCTGGATTTACCGGACCTGACATTTGCCGCTTTCCAGGAGGCGCAGGTCGAAGTTAACCCGGCCCTGCCCCCGGCAGCGGACTACGGTGAGAATCTGGAAAATGTCACCAATGCCTTTATCCTTTCTCAGGAGCAGATCGAGCGCCTGTCTCAGGACGGGTTTGTGGTGACCCCGGGCAGTGAAAAAGAGTTCTTCACCGTTTACGAAAAGGCCCGCTATGCCAACGTGCCCATCTTCGTGACCAGCGACTCGCTGCTGCACAGCTACCACCTGCTTTTCGACAAAGTGCTGCGTACGGCGGAGACCGAGCACTTCATCCCGCTGCTGCGTGAGCTGAACGCCGCCGTGCTGGCCCAGGCTGATGCCCAGTACCAGGCTCTGCAGGGCAGCGAATGGGAGGATGCCGCCCGCCGGACGGTGGCCTTCCTGGCGGTCGGCAGCCGTCTGATGGACCCGGAGATGGAGATCCCCGCTTACGCCGCCGATCTGGCCGGGGCCGAACTGGAACTGGTCGAAGCCGCTTCAGGGATTGAAGCATCGCCGCTGTTCCCCGATCTGGAGTTTGGCGAGGATTACACCCAGTACATCCCGCGCGGTCATTACACGCGCAGTGAGGAGCTGCAAAACTACTTTAAGAGCATGATGTGGTACGGGCGGCGCACCTTCCGTCTGCGTACGGCCGATGCGGAAGCCGGCCGCCGGGAGACGCGCGCCGCGCTGCTGCTCGTACAGGCGCTGCGCAGCAGCCAGGTGAACGGCAGGCCGGTGTTCGAAGCCTGGGCGGATCTCTATGCTCCCACCGTATTTTTCGTTGGCCGCAGCGACGACCTGACGGTGGTGCAGTACGCGGAGCTGATCGAGGAAATCTACGGCCCGGGAGCCACGGTGAACGACATCGCCGATAACGCCCTGCTGGACGATTTCATCGCGCGCGCCGACCAGCTCGAAGCGCCGCGCATCCTGGGGATGGTGATCCTCGACGAGGACGATGAAGAGGAGACCACCAAGGGGCTGCGCTTTATGGGGCAGCGCTTCGTGCCCGATGCCTACGTTTTCCGGCAGCTCATCTACCGCAACGTGGGCACGCGCGACAATCCCCGTTCCCTGCCGAAGGGTCTCGACCTGCTGGCCGCCATGGGATCGGAGCGGGCTTACCAGCACCTGGATGAGCTGGGCGATACGAGCTACGAGAATTACCCGCAGCAGATGGAAAAAGTGCGTTCCTGGCTCTCGGGGTTAAGTGTTGAAGAATGGACGGAGACGCTCTACAACGCCTGGCTGTACAGCTTCTTCCCCCTGCTGGATGAGGCAGGCAGTGGATACCCGGCCTTCATGCAGACGGAAGCCTGGCAGGATAAGCAGTTGAACACCGTTTTAGGGAGCTGGGCGGAGCTGAAGCACGACACCATTCTGTACGCCAAGCAGGTGTACGCCGAGGCGGGTGCCGGGCCGCCTGCACCGGAACCGGTCCCCCCGAAGGGATATGTCGAACCGGTCCCGCAGTTTTACGCCCGCCTGTCTGCGCTGACGCAGATGACCCGCCAGGGCCTGGGCGAGCGCGGCCTGCTCGTCGATTCAGACCGGGACAGCCTGCAGCGCCTGGAGAACCTGGCGCGTGAGTTCCAGGTGATGGCCGAGAAAGAGCTGCGCGGCGAACCGCTGACGGAAGCGGAGTACGATCGCATCCGCTTCTACGGGCGCGAGCTGGAGCACCTGGTGATGGCCTCCGCCGATCGCGATGGCGATGACGAGTTTGCCCAGAACGTTATGGAAGAAGAGCCGCAGGCAGCGGTGGTTGCCGATGTGGCTACCGACGCCTGGTCGACGCCTCCCAGCGTGCTGGAAGTGGGCGTGGGGCGCATCAACGAAATCCACGTTATCGTCCCGCTGGTCGTGGATGACGGCAGCATCCAGCTGCAGGTCGCCAAAGGCGGTGTGTTCTCCTACTACGAGTTCCCCTGGCCAGCCAGCGACCGTCTGACCGATGAGAAGTGGCGCGGCATGCTGGATGAAGGCCAGGCGCCGGAGCTGCCAGAGTGGACGGCGAGCTTCTACATCGAGGCGGATGGGAACAGCAGCCTGCAGGCCGGCGTCCAGCAGTACCAGCTAAAGCTGGGTGAGATGGTGTGGTATCTGTCTCCGTACGAGGCGGAAGTCATACCAGGCCTGCAGCCCATGGCCGCTTATGTGGAGGATCTGATCGCCGCCGGGCAGTATGAGGGCCGCCAGCTGATGAGCGTCAACTTCCGTTCCTTCGACCGGCAGTCCGATTCGACGGCGGTGGTGACGGTGCGTGAAGTCTGGCAGGACCAGCTTTTCGAAGGCGAATACCCTGAAATCGGCGCCCAGCCGCTGGCAGAGCGCGGGCCGTACACCCTGGATGTCACCTACACCCTGGAGAGGCAGGTAGAGAGCTGGGGCGAGACCTGGGTGGTCACACAGGCCGTCTACCAGAGCGAACCACCGGAATGGCAGAACGTGACTCCATAAGGAACAGGCCGGGCGAAGGGACTCGCTTCCTGGGCATTTTTCTGGTTCTAATGCTCCTGGGGCTGACCGGCCTGCCCGGCATAAGGACGAACGAAGAGACTCCGGCGGCTGCAGGTGAAGCCGCCGGAGATCTGTCAGTTTATCCGTGGGTCTACCTGCGCGCTGGCCAGCCCCTGCAGCCCGGTGAAACGCCGGTGGAGGTGATCGCTGTGGGCGACCTGATGCCGGGACGGGGCGTCAGCGAGCAGGGCGGGAGCCTGGCGCTCGCGGCGGGCTGGCTGCGGGACGCCGACCTGACTCTGGGGAACCTGGAAAGCAGCCTGGGGAATTACGATCCGCCGGAGAACCCGGGTGACCCCAGCAGCCCCTACTTGCTGGCCGCCCCGCCGCAGGCCGCCTATGACCTAGCCTGGGCCGGGTTTGACCTGCTGGGCGTGGCCAACAACCACACCCTGGATTTTGGCCCGACCGGTTTAAAGGAAACGATCTCCTATCTGCAGGCGGCTGGGATCGCCGCCGCAGGGGCCGGGCCGGATGAAGAGGCGGCTTACCGGCCGCAGATCGTGGATATCGCTGGCCTGCGCCTGGCCGTGCTGGCCATTAACGCGGTTTCAACCCCACAGCAGGGTACGGATGAGCCCGCTGCTCAGGGCTGGATCCTGGCTGAATGGGACCCGGAGCGTGCGGTGCAGGCCGTGCAGCAGGCGAAGCAAGCCGTAGACGTCGTGCTGGTCTCCATCCACTGGGGCTATGAATACCAGCCTCTGGCCGACCCTGCGCAGGAGCGAATAGCCAGCGCCCTGCTTGCGGCCGGCGCCGATGTGGTGCTCGGGCACCATCCCCATGTGGTCCAGGAATTGGAGGTCCGCGAGGCCAGCGGCCAGCTGGTGGCGTACAGCCTGGGGAATTTCCTCTTCGATCAGGAGCGCGCGGAAACGCGCGACGGTCTGGCCCTGCGCCTGTTTTTCGACTCTCAGGGCCTGCGCGCAGCTCAGGCCCTGCCCGTAGCGGCCGGGCTGCGGCCGCGCCTGCAGGACCCCGAACGGGCCGCCCGGCTGTACTCGCGATTCGCGGCTGCGCCAGCTGGACGTGCGGCGTTCACCTGCGGAGAGGAAAGCTGCCAGCCGGCCGCAGCCGTGAAACAGACCGGCGGGAGCATCTTCGAGGTGGGTGAGATCGACCTCACCGGCGACGGCCGTGCCGAGCTGGTGCGCCGGGAGGCGGAGCAGGTCATTGTCTTCGATGATGGCCAGGAAGTCTGGCGCAGCCCGGCGGAATGGCGGGTGCTCGACCTGGCGCTGGGCGACCCCAACGACGACGGGCGCGGGGAGCTGCTGCTGTCGCTGCGCAAGGCGGATGACGAGGGGGGGGAGCGCAGCCACCCGTTCATCATCGGATTCCGGGGCGGTATCTACCGCATCCTGTGGGGCGGCTCGGCGGTGGAATACCCGATCGTGGAAGTCGAACTGGGCGATCTGGACGGGGACGGAGTCCAGGAGCTGGTGGTGATCGAAGAGATGCCGGCCGGCGCGAAGGCGCTGAGCGTCTGGCGCTGGCACGGGTGGGGGTTTTCCCGGCGGTGGCGCAGCGAGCTGGGGGAGTACCGGAATCTGCAGTTCATCCCGGCGCAGGGTGACCAGCCGGCGCGCCTGCAGGCTGAGAGAACCCCATAGCTGTTAACGCTTATTTGCTCGCCTGCCTGACCGGCAATGACCTAAGCATGCTTCACAGGTTTCGCATATTGTTCACCGCCTGCTGATCAGAACCTGTAGGCGAGGGGCAGCGTTATGATCGCCAGAGCGGCGATAGCTTTTGCTGACTGCTGGCCCGGTCAGCCCTCGTCGTGATCCACAGCATGATGACCGTACACTGGCCACAGACCGGGAGGACACTGGGCCGGATCGTTAGATGATACAATTCTTTAACGGACTGACTGTTCAGTTTCTATATTCTCGGTCGGATAAAGATGACTGGTAGAAAAAACATCTTCTCCGACTCCGGAACAGGACATGTCGTCCGAAGAGGATCCAGTGACCGAAGCGGCGGAGGCGATCAGCCGGCCATGGAGGAATCTTCCGAAATGCACCATAAACAGGGTCACGATCACTCTGGCAGCAGCCGTTCAGACGGCGCTGAAGTTCATCCTGCCGAAAACCCCCATAACCATATTCATGACTACGACGATCCTCACGGACACAGCCACGATCAGGGGTATGAAAAAAGCGGTCTGTGGAGCTGGCTGTCTCACCTCTTCCAGCCGCACTCGCACGACCATAGCACCGCGGCACTCGACCCCGCCCTGGCAAATGAGCGCGGGATCTGGGCACTGAAAATTTCGCTCGTCGCCCTGCTCGTCACCGCCATTTTTCAGGCAGGCATTGTCGCCATCAGCAGCAGCGTCGCCCTGCTGGCCGACACCCTGCACAATTTTTCCGATGCCCTGACCGCAATCCCCCTGTGGCTGGCCTTCTCCCTGGCCCGCCGGGCTGCGAACCGCCGCTACACCTACGGCTACGGGCGGGCTGAAGACCTGGCCGGAGGGTTGATTGTGTTGATGATCTTCGGCAGTGCGGTGGTGGTTTTCTATGAGTCCATCCAGAAAATCATCCACCATCAGGCGGTGACGAACGTCGGCTGGGTGGCGGCCGCAGCTGTGATCGGTTTTATCGGCAATGAACTGGTGGCGATCTTCCGCATCCGGGTGGGGCGAGAGATCGGCTCGGCGGCATTGATCGCCGATGGGCTGCATGCTCGCACGGACGGTTTGACCTCACTCGGAGTGCTGGCCGGCGCAGCCGGCGGCTGGTTGGGTTTTCCCCTGACCGACCCCATCGTAGGCTTTGTCATCGGGTTCGCCATTCTGATCATCGTCTGGGGGGCGGCGCGGGAAATGTGGCTGCGCATGATGGACGCCACCGATCCTGCTCTGGTAGAACAAATCGAAAGGATCGCGCGGGGTGTGGATGGTGTGATGGATGTCAGTGATGTCACGCTCCGCTGGTTAGGCCACCGGCAGCGCGGCAAGCTGCATGTGACCGTCGACTGCCAGCTCCCGACGGTGGAGAGCCACCGCATAGCGGAAAACGTGCGGCACGAACTGTTCCATGCCCTGCCGGCGCTGGTCGAAATGACGGTTCACATCGACCCGTGCGAGTGCGACAAGTCAATCGAGTATCACCCGACGGCTCACCATATGTCTTCGGATTAAATGTAAGCCCCTGCGTATTTTTGTGCAAGTTAATTTGTTATTAGGGCACTGCGCTGCGTCGAGAGCCAGAGTCCTTTTTCCGGAAGACCGTCTGGGCTTGGGCCACTGCTGCTCTAAGTGCGCCGTGCCCCCCTGACGCGTGCCTATCAGCATCACCGGTAAGCCCTGGTTACCTGATTCAATATCTGCCTGTGGAAGAGTTGTCTGCCGTGAAAGATGGCAGCCGCGTCCGCACCCATGGATCGAGTGGGCTGTTTTTGGGACAGGGTATTCGGGCAGCTTGAACCACTGAAGCGCTGAAAAAGCTGAAACACTGAATACACATTCCTTCAGCGGTTCAAGTGCCTGAGCAGCGAGCGGGAAGCCGCATGACCATTTCCATGCAGGGAAAGGCTCAAAGGGTCTGCGCCAGGTTATGGATCCACTTCCTGGAAAGAAAGCGGCGCATGCCCAGCAGCCATTTGGTGAGTTCTTCTGTCATCACCAGCAGGTAGACCAGATACACCGGCAAATGGAAAAGGAAAGCGCCGGCGACGGCCAGGGGCACGCCGATGGCCCAGATAATGCCGGCGTCGAGCAGCAGGGCGAAGCGTGTGTCGCCGCCGCTGCGGAAGATGCCGA
>JAAYXE010000172.1 GCA_012516075.1 Chloroflexota bacterium
GCCTGCATCAGACATGTGTGATGTGCAAAGCATTTCTCTCCTGCTTCGGATGCAGGACAGCACGCCCGCAGGCGCGCGGAGCGGCATGCTTTACATGCCCGGTCGAAGCGGCCTGCGGGCGATTTTTTCCGCAGCCGGCGTGCGCCTGCCAGGGATGCAAAACATGGCTGACATGCGCAGCATGTCTGTGCCGCTCCAGATGTCTGGCGGCGGTATTTTATTTGCCCGGGCGGTGGGCTGATGTAACGACCTAAGGGTTTTCCCTACCCCTGTGTAGGAACATTCCCCCTTGAAGGCCCCCGGTTGAAACGATATAGTATTAAAACTCAAATGGTTTCGCACAGCTCCTGCTAACGGTGCAGGGAGTGGGGAAAATGAATTCTGGAGAATGGAATGGCGCTACCGGATCCAACAGGAGCATGGATTTATTTCAGTAAAGAAGAGAAGGAAAGCGAGCCCTGGCTGCCGGACAGGCTGGCAGTGACCCTGGTGCAGCCAGTGTGGGAAGGGAATCTGCCGGTCCGGATGCCGCAGGCTTTCCCGCTCCAGGCAGCCGCACGGCCGCTGCTGGTGAAGCCGGATCCACTGGAGCCCGGTATTCGCAGCGTCGCGGTGCTGGCCGGCGCTGGGATAGGTGAGTTTCTCTCCGTTCTGCCGGCGCTGCAGTCGCTGCGCAGCGCTTACCCGCAGGTGGAGATGACCCTGCTGGGGACGCACTGGCAGGCCGGCTTCCTGGCCGGCCGCCCCAGCCCCATCGACCGGGTGCTGGTCGTCCGCGAAGACGAAAAACCGGCTGCCTGGCAGCAGCCAGACAGGGATGATCCGCTGTCCGGGGAACGCTTCGACCTGGCACTGCAGTTCTGCGATACCGATGAGCAGGCTGTTGATGTGCTGCAGCGTCTGCACGCCCGCCTCTCCGCCGGGGTCCTCTCTCCGCTGGCCCCCCAGCTGGATCGCTGGGTGCCGTACGATGAATACCAGCCGGACGTGATGCGTTATCTGGAGGTGGTCTCGCTGCTGGGCGTGGAGACTGGCGCTGTGAAAGCCCGGCTTTCTCTGGTGCAGCGCGATTTTGACGAACTGGAGCCTTATCTTTCCGTGGATGAACGGTACGCCGTTCTGGTTCCCGGGACGCAGGATCCCCGCCGGCGCTGGCCGGTAGATAAATTTTCCGCCGTTGCCCGGGCGCTCACCTGGGCCGGCCTGAAGGTGGTGCTGGCCGGCGAAGAGAAGGACCAGGCGCTCTCCCGGGCGGTGCTGCACCAGACCGCATTCGATGCGCTCGACCTGACCGGCCGGCTTTCGCTGGGCGGGCTGGCCGCCCTGATGCGGCGCGCCAGCGTGGTAATCGCCTGCGATTCCTGGCCGCTCCAGCTTGCCCGGGCTGTGGATGCGCCGACGGTGGGCATTTACTGGTGCGCAAACCTGCTCAAAACCGGTCCGCCGACCCGGCTCCACAACCGGGTGCTGGTTTCCTGGCGCCTGAACTGCCCTGTCTGCGGGCTGAACGTCAACCAATCGGGCTGCGAACACCAGGCCTCATTTATGGACGAAGTCTCTCGCGATGAAGTCCTCGCTGCGGCTCTGGAGCTCAGTGGTTCGGTCTGGGGCGAGATCCCGCTGGGAAGCCCCCATCTGGCGCTGGAGGCTCAGGGAGATTGAATGTCCTCTGACGTGCTGACTTCATCTCTGGAGCTGCTGCACGACCAGCCGGCTGGTGAACTTGCTGCCCGCGGCCTCTGTTCTCGCTGGCTGCGGGATTAAATTTATAAAGGTAATGGAAGGAGAATTGTTATGGCCAGTTTGAAAACTTTATTGACCTCAATCGGACTGGGCGCTGGAATCATGTACTTCTTTGACCCCTCCCGCGGTGACCGGCGGCGCGCCATGGTGCGCGATCGCTTCACCCGCATGCGCAACGAGGTGGATAATGCCATCATGGTGGGCGTAGATGATCTGCGCAACCGCACTCGCGGCGTGCTGGCGGAGGGCATGGCCATGCTCAGCACCGAAGAATCGCCGGATTGGATCGTCGAAGAGCGCGTGCGTGCGGAATTGGGGCGCCTGGTCAGCCATCCGCGAGCCCTTGAAGTCAGCGTCAACAACGGAACGGTTACGCTCAGCGGCCCGGTCCTGCAGCACGAAGCCGACTATTTATTGAAAAAGATCGCCCGCGTGCGCGAGGTGAAGAGCGTGGAAAACCATCTCCAGATCCATGCGGAGCCGGGCGATGTGCCCGGGCTGCAGGGCGGACCCAGCACAGGCCGGATGCGCCCCGAATGGCAGCAGGAGAACTGGTCGCCCTCGATGCGTCTGTTGAGTGGAATGGGCGGCAGTATGCTGGCATTGTACGGCATGTTCCGCCGTGGTCTGGTGGGTTCGCTGTTCAGCCTGGCCGGTCTGGGCCTGGCGGCGCGCGGTGTGCTCAACCTGGATCTGCGCAGCATGCTGGGGATGAAATCTGCCCCGCGGCTGGCGGTTAACATCAATAAAGCAATTAACATCAACGCTCCCGTAGAAGATATCTACAAATTCTGGAGTAATTTCGAAAACTTCCCGCGCTTTATGGCGCATGTGAAAGAAGTGCGCAGCCTGGGCGAGAATAAGTCACACTGGAAGGTGGCTGGCCCCGCCGGGTTCACCGCCGAATGGGACGCCGTCATGACGCGCAATATCCCCAACCAGGAGATCGCCTGGGAGAGCATTGAAGATTCAGAGGTGAAGACCAGCGGCCGGGTGCATTTCCGGGAGAACGCCCGCGGCGGCACGCGAGTGACCGTCCACCTGAACTACACCCCGCCGGCCGGTGCAGTCGGCCATGCCGCTGCCATGCTTTTCGGTGCCGATCCAAAGAGCGCTATGGATGAAGACCTGGCCCGCCTGAAATCGCTGTTTGAGACCGGCAAGACGACCGTACAGGGCCGCGAGGTGACTGGCGAGGAGTTGGGCGGGGCGGAATCCGGAGCGGCGGCGTAAAGCGCCGCCGCGATTTTCTGCAGCGCAGGCTGCCCTGCATGCCCGGCAGTTGTGACCGTCCAGCGGAAGCGCCGGGGGAGCACCGGGAGGTGCTCCCC
>JAAYXE010000173.1 GCA_012516075.1 Chloroflexota bacterium
CCGTTGGGGTGACTGTGGGTGTAGGCAGCTGGAGCCCGGCTTCCGTGAACACCAGATTGACAACCTCCCCAAATGAGCCCATCGGACCCAGGTCCTGCTGGTTAAAGTAAAGCTGTAAAGCTCCCCCATTTCCGGTCAGAATTTCAATCTGTTCGTCTCCGGCAAATGAATAAGCGCTGCCGGGAAGGACACGTCCCTCGAGTTCAACTTCACCATCGACCAGCACGCGAACCCATGCTCGCTGGTTCACCGTCATGTAGATCTGCACGGCCTGCGAGCCGGAGGCTGGCGGCGCCACATCGGCCGTTGATTGGGTTTCGCTCAGCTCAGGTTGGGTAGGGAAAGCGGCCTGAGATTCACTTTCGGGAGATGAGGTGACGGGCTCAGGCGTGATGGTAGGCGATGGGCTGGGCGTGGCGAGCAGCACCTCTGCAATGGGAGGGGCAGTGGGGGCCGGCGTTTCTTCTGCCCGAATGGTAAAGATGCGGATCGACCCCCAGACGGCAAAAGCGACCAGCGACGCGCCCAGGAACACCCCGATCAGGAGGTCGGAGGACAGCAGGCGCCGCAGTGGTAAAGGCAGGGAAATACGCGGCAGAGAACGTCGTTTTCGCTCTGGTTGGGCAGCTCCGGCATCTGGCGTTTGCGTTCCAGCTGCTGTTTTTCGCATCGCCAGGCGTGCCTGAAGCCCATCGGCAAACTGCAGCAGCAGGGGTTCGGGATCCAGACCGAGGAAGGCAGCGTAGTTTTTCAACATTCCCCGGCCCTGCACCGGCGAGGGTAGTCCGTTTAAATTCCCAGATTCCAGCGCCTGCAGGTAATGCCTCTTCAGGTGTGTATGGCGGACGACATCGTCCAGTGACAGCCCGAGAAGCTCGCGCTGGTGGCGGATCTTTTGTCCGATATCGGCAAAAATTGCGCTGGCTTCCTGATCGGCAGGATTCGGTTTCGTTTGAGGCTGGGGGTGGGCCGGTGCAGGGGGCAGTTCATCAGGCTGGCCCTGATGGCTGCGATTCAAGATATCCAGCAGCGGTTCTGGATCGAGGTCGAGGAAGCGTGCATAGGTGCGCAGAAAACCTCTCGCCTGTGTCATCGAAGGCATGGCCTCGAAATTGCCCTCTTCCATTGCCCTGATGTAGTGCAGGCGCATGTGAGTGGCCCGGGCTACCTGTTCGATGCTGAGCGAACGCTTCTCTCTGGCCTGGCGGAGCTGCTGGCCTACCGTCTCTTTCATAACGTCAATTATAGTGCTTCTCTGGCAGTGGAAAACCAACCGGCCCGGGTATTAGAGGGTGAAGGAGCAATGTCCCTCGCCGCTGAACCCAGGCCGGCTGCTTTCAATGCTAGGCGCTCGATTCAGTGAAACGAGCCTCTTCCTTTATTATTAAGGTTCGACCTCTTCGGTCTGTGCTTCCGGCCCGGTCTCTTCGACAGCCTCAGCGCTCTCTTCCGCTTCTGGCGCTTCTTCTTCAAAAGCGGCCAGGTTCACCGTCTCGCCTTCGCGATGGACGATGACAGTCACCTCAGGGATCAGGTCCATGGTCAGGCGCACGCGGACCTTGTATTCACCCAGGTTGCGGATCGGCTCGGAGTCAATCTGGCGGCGGTCGACCTCTGCACCCGTGCGCTCGCGGATGGCATCTGCGATCATCTGATTGGTAATCGACCCGTACAATTTGCCGGTTTCACCCGCTCGAGCGGGGAAGGCGAGCACCAGATCTTTGAGCGCTTCGGCGACGCCGCTCATTTCCTTGTTCAAAACTTCTCGCTGCGCGGCAGCCCTGGCGCGAATATGATCAGCCTGCTTCAGCGCGCCCGGCGTGGCCAGCACAGCCAGCCCCTGCGGCAGCAGGTAGTTGCGGCCGTATCCATCAGCAACCCGCTTGACATCACCGGCGCGCCCCAATTTGTACACATCTTTGAGGAGTAAGACCTTCATTTTTCAAGCCCTTTCAAAATTTGGTGGAATGATGCGCATTCTCGCGCTATCGCCCGGGCGAAGGGTACAACGCACCGGGCCCGCTGATTTTACCACCAGGGAGGGTTGACGTCAACTCGCACATTCATTGACGGTTAAAGATATAATTAGAACATGCCTTCTAGAGAACGCTCTTTTCGCGCCGAAGCGGTTGTCCTGCGCCACAGTGATTGGGGGGAAGCCGATCGTTTGCTGGTCCTTTTTACTGCAGCGATGGGCAAAGTGCGCGCGGTTGCTAAGGGAGTACGCAAACTGCGCTCACGGAAAGCCGGCCATCTGGAGCCATTTACCCGGGTGAATCTGCTTCTGGCGCGCGGGCGCGATTTGCTGATCGTCACCCAGGCCGAGACGCTTGATGCTTATATGCCGCTGCGTGAGGGCCTGCTGCTGCCCACGTACGGCGCCTATATCCTGGAAGTTGTCGACCGGTTTACCTTCGAAGAAGAGGAAAACCGGGGCCTTTACCGCCTGCTCGTCGATACCCTGGCGCGTTTGAGCAGTTCTCCGCACCCCGAGCTGGTGGTGCGCTATTTTGAAATCCGCCTGCTGGACCTGATTGGGTTTCGCCCCCAGCTGTTTCAATGCACAAACTGCGGTGAGCAGATCAAGGCTGAGGACCAGTATTTTTCCGCCGAACAGGGCGGCGTCCTGTGCCCGCGCTGTGGGGAACCGCGTGCGAATCTGGCCAACCAGACACAAATTACCGTGCGCAGCGTCTCGATGAATGCGTTGAAGTATTTGCGCCATCTGCAGCGCAGCCGCTATGAGGAAGTGGCCAACATCTCCCTTTCACCGACTCTGAACCGGGAAATGGAGAACCTGATGCAGTATTACCTGACCTATTTGCTGGAGAGAAAGCTGAACACTCCGCCATTCCTGCGCCATGTACGCGGGCAGGTCGCGGGGGATGGTCAGTGACCGGCGGAGTTTTTACAGCGTCCTACGCTTCCTGCTGCTCGTAATAACGGCGTGTCTCGGTCTCCCGGCCGCGCACCACCCGCTTCCCCTTCAGTGGTCCGCTGACTTCGGTGACCACCGTAGACTGGCTCTCCTCCCCGTCCCCTTTCCGGTAGTAAATCACAACCCAGTCCTGAGTTTTCTTCAACTCATGAGCCTTGGCGGTGTTGGAAAACAAGGCCGTGAATTCCCAGCCCTCCCGCCGGACGTTGTACACGGGCAGCCAGGCTTCTTTGTTCGGGTTGAAGCGTCTGGGAGCAATTTTGCGGAGTTCATTGGCAGCCGCTTTCTCCCGGTATTCACGGTCGACGGCAAGCAGCAGATGAACTGGGGGCCGGCTGCTCGCCTGTGCCTGCCTTCCCTGTTCTGCCCGCCGCCGGCTGGCCGCGGTCAGCCGCTCCGCCAGACTGGCGCTAATGCCCTCGATGCGGCGTGGGCCCAACCCGGGGACCTGCTCCAGACGGCCGTCATGTGCAGCCTGTTCCAGCTCTTCCAGGGTGTGAATATCCAGTTCGGTCGCGATCCTTTCAGCCAGCTCCGGTCCCACGCCGGGGATCTGCATAAACACAGCCCCGGGCGAGCTCTCCGCGCGCAGCTCGTCCAGCAGGTTCGACCTGCCAGTCTCGACGACTTCGGTGATGACGGCGGCCAGCCGCTCTCCAATTCCCGGCAGCTCGATCAACCGGTCTGTTTTTCCCTGCCTGATCAGGCCGGCAGCCTGTTCACCTGCCTGGAGAAGGCTCTCAGCACCCTGGCGGTATGCGCGCACACGGTGAGGGTTGGCGCCCTGCGCTTCCAGGAGTTCCGCGATCTGTTCCAGAATCCGGGCGATATCCTGATTGGTTGGATCTGCCATCATTATCCTCCCTGCAGCAGTTGATTTTCCGCTTCTAGATTATCATAAGATTTTCATTTTTAGAGACCAGAAATTAGAGCGGACCCAGATGGTCAAATCTGAACTGGTGAGGAAACTGCGCATACAGCCCGGGCAGCGGATTTTATTCGTCAACGCTCCCGAGGGTTATCTGGAGCAGTTATAGACCCTGCCGGAGGGCGTTATGCTTTCTCAGGTGGTAGAGGGGGAACACGACTTCGCGCAGTTTTTTGTTCATAACGCGACCGAACTGCGCGAACCGGCGCCTCAAATCATACAGGCCGTCAAATTTGACGGCCTGATGTGGTTCTCGTATCCCAAACGCAGCTCTAAGGTTAAAACGGACATCGCGCGATCACGGCTGGGAGCCGGTCCAGGAAGCGGGACTGAAGACAGCAAGCCAGATCTCCATTGGTGAAACCTGGTCTGCTCTGCGCTTCCGTCCTTCCGAGCGGGTTGGAAAATGAACGCTCTGCGTAACCAATTATCCGTTCGAGAAAATCGAGGGATTAAATCTTCACCCAAACAAGACGCGCCAGATCTCGCTCCAGAGCCAGTTCAATATTCTCAACCTGGATAATGGTCACCGGTGTGGGCTGCACAACGCTGAGCGGGTGTCCGGGGATGACACCGTAGGACTGCAGCTGCGCCCGGCGGTCCGGAGAAATCCTGTTCGAAAAGCCGGTGACTGTGGCCGTTTTGCCTGGTGAAAGGTCTGCGAGGGTCATTTCCTGGGTGGCCTGGTGCGATACTGCGGGGGTAGGTTGGGGAACTGCGCTAACTTGGATACCGAGAATTGCCATAATCGTCATTTTCCTTCAGCAGTGATTGGATAATCCTTTGCAATGCAGATCAGGGTACCGCGTGCGTACCTCCTTCGGGCTTGGAGGCAGGGCTGAAGCGTGAGAACAACCGGGTGGCAAGGTTCGCCAGCCTGGACTGCCGTGTGTTGACGGTTTCAAAGCCGCAGGTGGGACAGCGGGTCAGCAGGCAGCCTTTGTGGAGCGGGCAGGACTGGCAGGCTGCGTTTTCGTTGGGGTCAAACAGGCTGCCGCAGACGGGGCAGGTGATCAGTAAATCGTTCATAAGCCCCATCCTGCGAGCATCAGCCCGCGCTGCAGAAGACCACCGACCAGGAAGGCCAGCGGCATGATCAGGACCAGCATCCCCAGCGATGCCTTCCAGCCGCGTTCCTTTGCGATCATCAGAACGCTGGCAATGCAGGGGATAAAGAGCGTGATGGTGACCATGGCGACCACTACCTGCAGGGGTGAAAGCAGTCCATGGGATTCCATTACGAACAGACCGGTTGCACCGAAATCACGGCGCAGGAAACCCATCAGAAACGCCGCACTGGCTTCTGCTGGAAGGCCCAGCCAGCCGGTTACCAGTGGTTCGGTCAGGCGGATCAGTGCAGCGAGGATACCGGTTTTATCAAGGGCGAACATGAGCGCTGCGCCAATCAGAAATAAAGGCACGACTTCCTTGACATACCATTCCAGGCGGGTGAGGGTCTTCAGTAAAACATTCGAGATTAGCGGCAGGCGCATCGGGGGCAGTTCTACCAGCAGGTTGGTGCGTTCACCGGGCATCAGGCGAGCGGCTAACCAGCCTACGACGAGCAGCACCAGCAGGACCACCGCTCCCCAGATGATGGCTGCGGTCAGCGAAATTCCGGCCAGCAAGCCCATCACCACGCCTAACTGTGCAGAGCAGGGGATCGCCAGGGCCAGCAGGAGCGTCACCAGCAAACGCTCACGCTTGCTTTCCAGCACCCGGGTTGTGACCGTTGCCATGGTGACACAGCCCAGGCCCAGCACCATCGGCAGAACGGCTTTGCCGTTCAACCCCAGGAACTGGAACAGACGGTTGCTCAACGCTGCCAGACGGGGCAGATAGCCGGAGTCTTCCAGAATCGAGAAAGCCAGGAAGAAGGTAGTGACAATCGGAAGGATCAGCGCCAGGGCGTAGGTGATGCCCATGGTCCACAATCCATATTCACCTACCAGGAAGTCAGCGATCAGCGTTGACGGGATCAGGTTGTATGCCAGATCAATTATGGCGGGATTGACGATCTCTCCGAACAGATTCTCTTCAAGCAGGTCAACCAGTGTGCCGGCTCCAAAAACCCCCACAAACCAGTAAAGACCATAGAGGACTGCAGCAAGGATAAACAGGCCCCAGACCGGGTGAGTGGTCAGCCGGCCGAGCTGTGCAGAAAATCCCTGCTTACCGGTCTGTTTGACCTTCAGTACCTCCCGAGTTGTTTGATCGACAAACTCCAAACGCACCTGCTGGATTACCACGGACAGCGGTTCGGCGAAGGACTGCTGCAGAGTATCGCGCTGTGCGCACAGCTCCTGGTAAACATCCTGATCCAGGTTTGCCTTCATCCAGGTCTCGCTGACGGGATCCCTGCTCAACCACATCAACGCCAGGGAGCGCGGTGAAATGGGCGTGTCGTTCAGGCGGGCGCTGATCGCTGTGACCGCACTTTCCACCGGCTCGGGATAATCCAGGTGCAGGTCAGGGGTGCTGGCGGTGCGTACAGCGGCGATTATTTCGTTCACCCCCTGCCCGTGCACCGCGGTGGTGGGTATTACATGGCAGCTCAGCCGTTCACTCAATAAAGGCATGTTGATGGTTACACCCCGGGACTGGGCTTCGTCCATCATGTTCAAGGCTACGATCATGGGTAGGCCCATCTCGGCGAGCTGTACGGTCAGAAGCAGGGTGCGGCGCAGATTCTTAGCGTCGCCAACCTGAAGGATGGCTTTCAACCGCTCATTAAAAAGCACACGAGCGGTTACCTGTTCATCCTCCGAGTGCGGGGGAAAGGTGACCACTCCGGGGGTATCCACCAGGGCGAGGTCAGGAAGTTCACGGATGGTGCCGCGCGCAATCTCAACCGTTGTCCCTGGATAATTTGACACCGCCACGCGCTGCCCGGTCAGGTGATGAAAAATGACCGACTTACCAACATTTGGGTGTCCTACCAGCGCAATACTACCGCTGCCAATATGATTGATCGTAGTTCCAGAGTTATGACACTGCATATGGTTATCTCAATCTGGCTGTTCCGCCGCGAATATTTGCTTTCGGCAGTCAGCACAGGTTCCATACAGCACTACCGACCCACTTTCAACCTGCGCTCCGGAGTGCAGCTCAAACTGTGCTTTGATGGTGTTGACGAGCAGAGTATCGAACTCGATGACTTTTTTACAGGAATTGCACATGAAGTGATAGTGCTCATTGTGATCCGTGGCGTCAAACCGCTCCTGGCGCCGTTCATCATCGAATAAGCGAGAAGCGATCAGCCCTTCCTGTTCCAGCCAGCGCAGCGTACGGTATACGGTGGACAGGTGCAGCGTGCTGTCTTTTTCCCTGGCAATCCGATACACCTCTTCGGCTGTGGGGTGGGTGTCGAGAGAACTGAGGGTTTCGACAATCAGCCGGCGCTGCGCCGTCATGCGGCCGCCCTGAGCCCTGAGGTGTTTTTTCGATTTTTCCAGGAGTACGCTTTTCATCGGGGCCTTCTTATTGCAAATGATTTGCAGTAATCATACCGCTTCTACCCAAATTGCACATGTGATATTTGTAACATTTGCGCATGACAGAATTCCCAACATTTAAAAAGCAGGGTGAAAAAGTTCCAAAATTCACAAAGAAGGGAAAAGAGAGGAACATTGTCCCTATTGAATCAGGGACGGGTGTATCTGATAAATAGGACAATAATTCGTAGAATAGGGAGCAGCTGGAATAAATTCTTCTGGTTACAGTTCTAGATTTTCTAAAAGGAGAACAGGATGTCCGCAGTTATCGATCGCTCTGGAAAAGTTATTCAGGATCCCCCGATTGTTCAGAAGCTGCTCAATGACACCCGCGCAGCCTGGATCTGGCTGTTCCTGCGGGTCTGGCTCGGATGGCAGTGGATCGAGGCCGCCTCTCACAAAGTAACCAACCCTGCCTGGGTGAACGGCGGTGAGGCCCTGAAAGGCTTCTGGACAGGAGCCGTTGCTATCCCGGAAAGCGGTCGCCCGGCAATTGCCTTCGATTGGTACCGTGCTTTCATCCAGACACTGCTGGATGCTGAAGCCTACACCTGGTTTGGCAAAGTCATTGCTTATGGTGAACTCCTGGTTGGTATTGGACTGGTCCTCGGTGCATTCACCGGAATTGCCGCTTTCTTCAGCGGCTTAATGAACTGGAACTTTATGATGGCCGGCTCTGCCAGCACCAACCCCCTGCTCTTTGTCGTGGCGGTGGCTCTGATCCTGGCCTGGAAGGTGGCCGGTTATATCGGCGCCGATTACTTCCTTCTGCGCTGGCTGAGCACACCATGGCAGGCGTTCGGCCGGAAGGCTGAACGACCGGCCCCCATTGCGGGAGTGCCTTTTGCGGAACCTTCGACGGGTGACTAGGCCCATCACCCTCTGATGAAAACGGGTGCGCAGACTTCTGCGCACCCGTTTTTTCTTTAATGATCTCGATCAGGGGGAGTGGCGGTCTAGTTTTTCAAACAAATGATGTTCGACCGCATAAGTGGCCAGTTCGATGCGGTTGTTCAGCTGCAGTTTTTCCAGGATATTGCTGACGTAGTTGCGCACGGTTTTTTCACTCAGATTGAGTATTTCCCCAATTTCGGCATTGGTTTTTCCTCGCGCCACTTCCGCCAGAACTTCGATTCCGCGCTCGGAAAGTTCGCGGAAAGCATCATCCTCGGCTTTGCGCTCTGCATCTCGCATCCGTGAAAGCAGTCGTGAGGTCACGGTTGGATCCAGCAGGGCTTCACCCCGGGCGGCTGCCCGGATTCCGCGCAGCAGTTCTTCGTTCCCCACCTGTTTCAACACATACCCTGCCGCGCCGGCTCGCACAGCGCTCACAACCAGTTCATCATACGCAAATGAAGTCACCATAACGACTTTTGTATCCGGGAAGCGGCTGGTGATTTTGCGCGTGGCTTCAATTCCACCTTCACCGGGCAGGCGAATGTCCATCAACACCACCTGTGGGCGCAGTTTTTCGATCGCTTTAAGCGCCTCACCTGTCGTGCCGGCCTCCCCGACGACCTCCATATCCGGCTGGTCGTTGATCAGCGTGCTCAGCCCCAGGCGGACAATCTCATGATCGTCCACCAGAAAAACTTTGATTTTTGTCATCGTTCGTCCTTCCAGGGGATGTTGAGTTCTACAATGCTTCCTTTTCCGTTCACAGACGAGATTTCAATACTTCCGCCCAGCAGCCGAGCACGGTCACGCATGTTTCGTAAACCGTAACCCGTTTTTCTCTGGTTCTGCATTCCGATTCCATTGTCGATAATGCGCAGGATTAACCTTCCGGCTTCCTCGCGGGCCTGAATTGAAACCCGGGTGGCGCGCGCATGCCGGACCACATTCGACAGCGCTTCATGTACGATTGCCATAAGATGATCGACCCGCACAGGTGCCATTTCTTCTTTTCCGTTGAAATGGATTTCCGTGTTGATCTCGATCAGAGAGTGGTAGCGCGGATCATCCGTCAGGGACTGCAGCGCGTCGATCAGGCTGGTCTCTTCTTCTCGATGCTCATAAAGCTCTTCAAGGTTGCGCCGCAGATCTCCGATGGCGTCATTGAGCACAGTTTCCGCTTTCTGCAGGCGGGAACTGAGCAGTTCTGGGTCACCGGGAGGCAGCTTGCGCGCCGATTCCAGGAGCAGGCCGGCGGTGTATACCTTCTGAATGGCGCCGTCGTGCAGATTGCGAGCGATGCGGTTCCGTTCTGCCGCCAGGATCTGCTGCTGCTCCATGGCTTCAATGCGGCGTTCCGTTTCGACATTAAAAATCTCCAGGGCGCGAATAATGGCCAGCACCAGGATCAGGCCTACGATGGAGAGGATCACCGCGGGTGGTGCGACAAACATCTCTTCGAATGAACTTTCATTGAGCAGGCTGCCCGGGAAGAAGGACACTCGTGGAGGGATCAAACCACCCAGAAAGGCATAAATCCCCAGCATGATCCCGGAAATTTTAAGCATGCGGGTAATGTGCGGCACTTTCAACGGCGCGATGCGTTCCATTGTATGCTTGCGCAGCGCATACCCTGCCAGGAGTGCGCCGGTGAACCCGATCATGTAGCGGGCGAGCGCGTTCGATGTCGCCTGCCATGCAGTCCAATCAGCCTGAGGATCCAGCACGACGAAGGTGATCAGTAACCAGGTGATCAGAAGGCACAGGGTTAGAGCCTGCAGCCAGCGATAGAACCTGCTGGGCTTGATTAATGCGACACCGAAATAGAAAAGAAATGTGTACGAGACGGCCAGCAGGATCAGGTGCAGCACGTGCAGTCCATTGATGACCACCTCAGGTAGATAAGCCTGCTGGATGGGGATGAACAGATAGCCCCAAATATAGAAGGCATGCGTGAAGCCAAAAGCTGCCAGCCAGCGCAGGCTGCGGGCCAGCTCCAGCCGTGAGTAACTGCGCGACTGGAGAGCAATCGACAGTCCCAGAATGAAAAATACCAGCCCGTGAGCGAAGACGATTAATTCTCGATGGAGCTCAAAAAAAGTTCTTATCATGGTCTTTTTGTGCCCAATAAATTTTACCTTTTTATATCTAAATTGGCACGACCTTTCATCTCGAATTAATCCTGTGCAGCGATGAAAACCCGGATTTGAAAACGAATCAGGTTGGCAGGGGTTGCTGTTAAAGTACCGTGGAATGCAGGCAGTCGATGGATAAAGTTTGCGAACGCTCCAACGCTCACATCTTCAATTCTGAAGGTAAGCCCTCTGGCAATTATAAGGCGAACATCCAGTCCGGATAGAGAAGTAGCGGGTCTCACGAAAGCAGGTTATTTATGCGGGGAACAGGGGCTGTCCCCCGGAGATGCCGTCCCCCACGCGTCAAGGTGCACGATGCGCAGCAAGCAGCGGTGGTGATGTCGCGGCATTTACCGGGAGAAAATTACCGGCTCTCGCTGCAGCGCCGTGTCCTTAAGGCAATTTTTCTTATGGAACGACCTGTAACAGTACAACCATTTACGCATAGCGCCAGGTATCGCATGTCGTGTGCTTCAGGCCGCGCTATGCCTGCGATGAAAATCAGGAAATTACGGCTGCCTGCAGGGTTCGAATGATAAGCCTGAGCTTGACAGGATCACCAGGGGTGGAAAATGGCTTTGGTAAAATCGAGTGAAAATCTGTGACCTGGGGGAGGAGACGGTTGGGAATGAATTTACACGATCGTGTCGTGGTTGTTACCGGAGCTTCGAGTGGGATTGGCCGTGCAGCGGCGATAGCACTGGCGCGCCGCGGCGCCAGGCTGGCGCTCGCCTCGCGTACCACCGGCGCGCTGGAGACTCTGTCCGCTGAGCTGCGCCCCCTCGGGGTTGAACATTTTTATGAATCCATTGATGTGAGCCGTCACGACCAGGTGCAGTCCTTTATCGAGCACGTCCTTGAGCACTGGGGCCGGGTGGATATCCTGATCTGCAGCGCCGGCCAGTATATCCGTTCTCCCATTGCTCAACTGACGACCGATCAGCTTGAGCGCTCAATGGCGGTGAACTTCTACGGCAGCGTATTCCCCATTCTGGCTGTGCTTCCCCAGATGCGCTCCCAGCACGACGGTCACATCGTGGTGGTATCTTCAATGGACGCCAAAAAAGGCATTCCCCCAGATGCCCCTTATGCTGCCGCCAAGTTTGCCATCTCCGGTTTCTGTGAAGTGCTGCGGCAGGAACTATCCGGCAGCGGTGTCAGAGTTACGACAGTCTTCCCGGGGCGGGTAGACACACCCATGATCCAAAACCTGAAGGTCCCCTGGATCTCGGCCAAAATCTCGCCGGATGCCGTGGCGCGGGCGATCCTGCGGGCGCTGGACACCGGCCAGCCTGAAGTGATCCTGCCGCCCCAGGCGCGCCTGCTTTATTACCTGAACGTGATTTCGCCCCGGCTGGCAGACCTGGCGGTACGCTTCTTTCGTCTGCAGGGAGAAGAAGCGGCGCCAGCCAGGCTGTGATCAGGCTGCCTGGCTGCAGAAGTGGAGCGAGAAACGTCTCCAAACGCAAAATGAGGAGGAGGGATGGAAACTCAGATCGAAAAGTTTATTGTTAATACAACCATCGATCCCCGCAACATTCATTCCTGGCTGCGCAGACAGACGATCAGCTTTGTACCCGGAGCGCTCACACCGCTCCTGGAGAATTTTTCGCAACAGCTCCTGTGTACCCTGGAGAAGCAGGGCCATCACATCGTTCCGGAACCCGAACCTCAGGTGGATGTGCTGCTGACGACGGCAGTTTTTGGCCAGCCGGTGAACTGGCGAGAATCATTACTGCTCACCGCCCGGCGGCGCTACAGGCTGGATAAGAAACCGGTGGTGTTCACACTGCTGGGAGTAACCCCACAGCAGTTACAGGCCTGCCTGGAGCATTTCCAGAAGGCCTTATCCAGACCAGAGCCCGATCCGGCGGAGTTTTCATTTCCGGGGTTGACAGAGCGAGCTTATCACACCCTGTATGAGCAGGGCCGCCGCGGTGGCCCTATGCTCTCCCTGGTGCGCCTGGCACAGTCACAGGCCATGTGCATTCGCCTGATACTGGTGGTTGGTGATGACCGGCCCCAGGAGGCGTACACCTTTGATCTGGTGGGCGCCCACCCGCGTACCTCAGCAGAAGATGAAGAGATGTTTTATGAAGACCTGGCCCTGCGGATCGTTACGGCAGCCAGCACGTTTGAAATCACCGATCATCAGGTGGAGGGGCAACCGGTGCCGCATTCCCTCTGGAAGAGCCTGGAGACTCCATCTGACATGATCCAGGCCGGGAGGGAGCTGGGCGCCCGCAGGTTTTTCACCGAAATGGTCCAGGTGGCGAACCTGGTTAACGCGCCGGCCGTGCATGATGCCGTCTCCAGCCAGTACAGTGAAGGCTGTTATGCAACCTGGGATGCGAAGCTGGGTGCGCTTGTAGCAACCATCACGGGGAGCGCCCGCCCGGTTGAGAAAGACCGGTTGACGGAAGATGAGCTGGCGGTGATTTCTGGTGTGCGTACCGACCGGCGCGGCGCCCTGGTGCGTGAAGTGCAGGGGAAGCGTAACGACCCGCCGTCATCGGAGGCGGTGGAATTATTTGCCATGGACGAGCCGCTGCCGCGCATTGTGGTGAATGGCAGCCTGGGACAGGTCCCGGTGGCGCGCTCCAAGCTCCACGGTCACCGGGGGGTGAAGAGCTATGACCCGCGCCGGGTAGAGCATGTGTACCTCGACCGGCCTTACTACTATTATCCTGTTTCCTGTTCCACAGACGCCCAGGCGCGCGCCGTCCAGGCTGCTTTTTCACGTTCGGAAGCATTAAACAATCCACACGATCCCCGTCAGGTGGTGTTCAGCGTCCTGCCAGGGCACGGGATTGTGATCGTCGAAAAATGGGTAGCCGGGAAGCGGCCCTTCCAGGTCATCTGGGAGTGTATGGACAGCGGCGCGCTGCAAATTGATACCCATGTCCCCCAGGGACCGTTCCGGTACACGGAGGACGCTCAGGGGATGATGGTGCTGAGGAGGTTTGAGGTCGCCTAGTAGAGAGGCCCGCTCAGAGGAGAAAAACCATATGCGTACAGCACGCCGAATGTGATGGCAAGGGAGAGCAGCGCCCCGACTATCGTCTGCCCGATATCGTGACCTTTGGCTGCCACACGCGCCCAGGTGACCAGCGGCAGCAGGGCGAGCAGCGGCGCAGCAATCAGGCCGTAGAAATAGATCATCGCCCCCACCGGTCCGGCTACTCCGGCCGCGTGTCCGCTGGCTTTGTAGCGCAGCAGCAGGTTAAAGACGATCAGGCCCAGCGTTACCAGCGTGTAGGTGATGGCAATGGCCCGGAAGATTTTAGGCGCATCCACCAGTTCCAGGATGAGAAAACCGACCGGGTAGCTGATGAGCATAAAAACGAAACTGGCCGTCCGCTGGCGCTTAATGATGCGCTTCCAGTCCTTAACCTTCCCGGGGATATAGAAAAGCAGACTTAAGAGGGGGATCAGCGACAGGAACAGCAGCGCCCAGCCGAATCCCTCCAGCCGCTTGGGGATATCGGTCGGAAGCTGAAAGAATAGAAAAGTGATCATGGCGCCCGAGAGGATCGGCGCGTTCAGAGCCTGTGAAATCACTTCTCCCACCACGCGCAGCCGCCGGCGAGCTCTGAGGCGGACCTCATCGAATCGATCGTTTCTTTGAGTGTTCACGTATGTTTCCCTCCCAATATCAGGCCTGCATATTTTCATTATATCGAATGTGAGGGAGGGAATCCTTAAAAGAGAGAAGTAGAAGCGCTGCAGGCCATTTTTTACGATACGGCAGTTTGCGCAGGCATTGGCAAGCTGCCGTGTGGATTTAATATAAAATTTGGACCCTTACAATCCAGATAGGTTCCCTTTCAAAGGGTCACAATTTGTGCTTTACTACGTTATTGTTAACGCCCGGATCTCTTTCCACCTGAAATACCCAGAAAGTTAGATCTGGCACGACACGTTAGGAGTTGGAATTTTGAATGAATTCCAGCTTTATTTACTGTTGAGAATCAAACGGTATCAAGGAAAACTTAATGGGACTTGCTGATCTTCACATTCACACTACCTGGAGTGTTGATGGTACCTGTTCAGTAGCGGAGGTATTACAACAGGCTGCCGGTTTCACTTCCCTGACGATGGTCGCAATTACCGACCATGACGAAATTCGCGGCGCCCTGGAGGCAATGGAGCTGGCGCCCAACTATGGCATTGACGTGGTGCCAGGCATGGAGATTACGACCGCCGAAGGACACCTCCTGGCGCTGTATATCGATTCTCCGGTGCCATCACACCGGCCGTTAATGGAAACACTCCTGAGAGTTGGAGAACAGGGAGGGATCTGCATTGCAGCTCACCCGATGGCGTTGGGCCTGAGCAGTCTTAACGCCCGGTCGATTCTTGCAGCTCTCGATGACCCGGACGCAGCCCGGGTGCTGGTGGGGATTGAGAGCTTTAACGCCGGGATCGTGATCGAGCGTTCCAACCGCAAGGCGCACCAACTGGCCAGCAGGCTGCACCTTGCCCAGGTGGGCGGCAGCGATGCACATGTTTCCTGGATGATTGGCTCGGGCGCCACCTGGTTCCCCGGATCTGCCCCAGCCGACCTGCGTAACGCCCTGGAAAATGGAAAAACCTGCGTGACTGCCGGGCAGCCGGTGAACCCCGTGCGCATGATGGGGAGCTGGCTGTCTCGCTATACGCTGCGCCGCCTCGGCGGGATCACCGGCAGGCCTGAACCTCAAATGCCGCTGCAGATAGGCCGTCCCGGAAGCTGGGATTAATTTACCCCGTACAATTAGATCTCTGCTAGAACAGGGCCGGCATCGAACCAGGCCCTGTTCATTTTTAAGACGGGCACTTGCGCACACCGGATGGCTGGAATACAATTCACCGCAGGTGAACGATCCGGTTTCTTTACTCTGGTGCTCGCCTGGTCCATGCGAACACCAGCAATTATTTCCAGGGGTCAGACCTGCATGCAAATCGAGAAGATAACCTATCAGGGATGGGAGAACAGCGTCCGCCTGAGCAACGGTATCGCGGATCTGGTGATCACCACGGCTGTCGGCCCGCGGATCATCCGCTTTGGGTTTGTGGGCGAGCCAAACATATTCTGTGAAATGCCGGACCAGATGGGGCTGACGGATGGCGCACAGTGGCGCATCTACGGAGGACACCGGCTGTGGCATGCGCCGGAAAGCATCCCCCGGACCTATTACCCCGATAACCAGCCGGTGAAGGTCGAAATAAGCGCGGGATTTGTGCGCACCATACAGGAAACTGAACCCACGACCGGCATCCAGAAAGAGATGGATATCTCCCTGGATGCACAGGCTGCACGGGTCGTGGTGACTCACCGGCTGCGTAACCAGGGCCTGTGGGCGGTTGACCTGGCTCCGTGGGCGCTGTCGGTGATGGCCCCTGGAGGCACTGCCGTGATCCCGCTTCCGCCGCGCCAGAGCCATGATGAGAACCTGCTGCCTGTTAACCGGCTGGTGATGTGGGCTTACACGGACTTTTCCGACCCGCGCTGGACATTCGGTAAGCGCTGGATTTTGCTGCGCCAGGATGCGGCCTGCAGCGGGCCGCAAAAAATTGGCGTTTCTGTTCCTGATGGCTGGGCTGCGTATGCCGTGTTGGGCAACCTGTTCGTCAAGCAGGCTCGCTACCAGGCCGGCGCATGCTATCCGGATATGGGATCCTCTATCGAAGTGTACACGGATGCGCAGATAACCGAACTGGAAACCCTGGGCCCGCTGACACGGCTGGAGCCCGGGGAAGCTGTAGAGCATGTGGAGCACTGGTCGCTCTTTCGCGATGTGCCTGTGCCCGAAAATGACGACGATGTGCTCGAAACCGTGCTGCCAAACATTCTGACACTGCCTGAGCTGGAACCCTGATTTGTGATCTTCCTGGTCAGTAGAAACGCAGGAGCCCTGGTCGCTGCGACCAGGGCTCCTGCTTAGAGCTTCAGGTATTCGATGAGCTAGTTATCGGACGTGCTGATGGTCAGGTCAGGCTGGTTTGAATCGATCTGTCCAGAGCTGCTGTCTTTCTGCAGTTTCCCGAAGAATTCCGGCAGTTCCACACCAGCCATGGCGGCCACTTCCTGCAGTGGGGGCAGCGCTTTCACCAGCCCGGCAATGAAATTTGATGTCGTGGTGCTTCCGTTGCTTGCGCCCGAATCCCAGACGGTGATCTTGTCGATCTTCAGATTGCTGATGGCGTCCATCTGAGCTTTGACGATGTCGCTCAGTTTTTCGATCATCAGCAGGGTAGAGGCAGCCTGAGCATCGCCGCCGACGCTGTCGATGAGAGAGCGGTAACCCTGGGCTTTGGCTTCCAGCAGCTTCTGCAGACCCTGTGCTTCTGCCTGATATTTCATCAGAATTGCATCTGCTTCGCCTTTCGCCTCCCGGCGGATCCGCTCGGCGTTCGCCTCGGCTTCAATCTCCAGCTTGGTCTTGTTGATCTCCTCCTGAGCAACTTCTTCCGCCCGCAGCTTGGCCAGGTTCTTCTCGTATTCGGCGATCTCAATCGCTTTCTGTGCTTCGCGCAGAGCTACCTCGGCACGCTGCAGCGCTGCGGCCCTGCGGATTTCCAGCTCGGCATTCGACTCGGCTATATCGGCCTGGGCCTTATTTTCTCCGATAACGGCCTCAGCTTCTTTTTGCTGGACGTAGATACGCTGGTCGGACAGGGCGGCTGTGCGTCCCTTCTCAGCCTGCGCCATGTTTTCAGCCACACGAATGGCTTCTTCGCGTTTGGCTTCCGCCTCACCGATGGCGCCGAATTTCGACTGCTGGGCCACGTCCACGCGAGCTTTGTTCACCGCTTCGGCGGCGGCTTTCTTACCGATGCTCTCGATATAGTCGCTCTCATCTGTGATATCGGTGATGTTCACGTTGATGAGATACAGGCCGATCTTGTTGAGCTCAGGTTCCACATTCTTACGAACGGCTTCCAGGAAGCTCTCGCGGTCCTGGTTGATCTGCTCAATGGTGAGCGATGCCACGGTCAGACGAAGCTGGCCAAAGATGATTTCCTTGGCCATGTCTTCGATCCTGGCGGGGGGCAGACCCAGCAGGCGCTCAGCCGCATTTGCCATAATGTCGGGCTGCGTGCTGATACCCACAGTGAATGTGCTGGGAACATTAATGCGAATGTTCTGCAGCGAGAGCGCATTCTGCAGTGGGATGCTGATCGTCATGGGAGTCAGGCTCAGGTAGCGGTACTCCTGGATGATCGGCCAGACAAAAGCGCCTCCACCGTGCAGACATTTCGCCGGCGCGCCTTTCCCGACGCGTCCTGAAATCACCAGGATCTTGTCGGACGGGCAGCGCTTGAAGCGGCTGAGCATAAACATCGCCGCAAAGAAAAGGATGACGATGAAGACGATGACTGCTAAAAGCAGCAGTGGTGAGTCCATATACTCTTACCCTCCCGAAATCGTTGATGGTTGGTTAATGGATAGCGGCTCTACGACAAGCACTTTGCCAGCAGTGATGCCGGTCACGCGAATGACTTCCCCGGTTGGGATCCTCTGCCCGTTTCCCGAAACGGCGTCGAACTGGCGTAAAGCCCCCTGGACGGTCACCATGACCACACCGCTGCCCTTTTCAGGGATGGTGAGGTATACCGTACCCTGCTGGCCGATGGCGTTGGTGATGACCAGATTGCCCGAGGACTGCAGCCGCTGCAGGTTGAGGACGATCATGGTGGTGGCCCAGGCCGTCACCCCGCCGGCTGCCAGCGCCCCAACGAGGCTTAAAACCGGGCTGGCATTGATCTCCAGCAGCCCCATGCCGACGAGCCCGAACATAGTGAAAAAGCCCGAAAGCGACTGGATCGAGACGAAATTCGCTCCTGCTCCCGGCTCTCCCGCGTCATGGCCACCGAAATCGGCATCTACGCCGGCATCCAGATCTGTGGGAATATCGGATACATCATCGCCCCCTCCGAAACCGGTGATCATTAACAGCAGGCGTAAAACAAGGACTGTTCCTCCGGCTACGGCACAGACCAGGTAAATTGTGTTTAAATCCATGCAGCGCTCCTGGATTCTGGATTTTTGGCTGTTTAGACGGGTGATATCCGATGCCGTTTGTATTATATACGATCCGGATGCCTTGCAGGTCGCGGGCAGGAGTTCGATTCAGGGAAAAATCCTGTGAAAAAGATGGTCGATATTATCGACCATCTTTTTGATGCTGTCACGCACTGTGGAGCGGGGATCTCTCGCTCGCGGAAGCTGCGAAAATAAAAAAACCGCCGTGAGGCAGTTTTGGGAAGAAAACCCCTTGATCGCTTTGCTGAGCAGTCAAGGGAAGAAAGTGTGAGCGCGCTGGGATTCGAACCCAGAACCAATGGCTTAAAAGGCCACTGCTCTGCCGTTGAGCTACGCGCCCATGATTGTTCGGCTGAGATTGCGGAGTGCATTCTATCACGCAACCGGTAGAACGTCAACAAAAGGCTTTCCATTGTTCTGCCAGACAGAATTGTAAAATCAGGTGAGCCTGCAACCCTTGACTTATACAGCCCCGGTGTTACGATTACCTGGCGGGAACCATCGTACCACACGGAGGAAGAATGAGCGATATCAAGCAAGTTTCCGAGGCGTCGTTTGAGAGTGAAGTGCTGAAGGCAGAGCAGCCGGTGCTGGTGGACTTCACCGCCGTCTGGTGCGGGCCGTGCAGAATGCTCGAGCCCGTAGTTAAAGAGCTGGCCCAGTCCTGGACGGGGAAGGTAAAGATTGTCAAACTGGACGTGGACGACAGCCCGAACCTGGCGAGTGATTACGGTGTGATGGGGGTGCCCACGCTGATGTTATTCAAGGATGGCGAGCCGGTCCAGCGGGTTTCCGGTTACCAGCCGAAAGACCGCCTGGTGCAGAAGTTCGCCCCCTATTTCTAAAATCATTGAGTGCATTCGTCCCCGGTCCGATCGACCAGACCGGGGACTTTTTATTGTGCTCCGGTTTCTTATTGATATAATTTCTTACTGCAATAAGTTGCAATAAGGGTGGCGCTATGGACGATACATACCTCAAGGATCTGCGCGCAAAGGGATTCCGGCTGACTCCCCAGCGCCTGGCGATCTTACGAATTCTGGAAGCAAACGGGGGGCATCTCACGCCGCTGCAGATTTACCAGCAGGCAGTTCAGCAGATCCCCGGCCTTACGGAAGCCACCGTATACCGCAACTTAACCTTTCTGGCAGAACAGGGAATGGTGCTGGCCGCACATGTGGGCAGCGGGCAGCTGGTCTACGAGATTGCCGGGCACGATCACCACCACCTGATCTGCCGTATCTGCGGGCAGTCCTGTGAAGTTGAGCATTCTCTGCTGCAGGACCTGATTCAGCGTTTCTACGAGCAGACCGGTTTTCAGGTCGATACACCGCACGTGACCTTTTTCGGCCTGTGCCCGGGCTGTCAGGGAAAATAACAGCCCCTGGCAGCCGCTGTTCCAGTGTAAACCGGTACTCGTGAAGCGTTGAATGAGATACATTTTCCATCCCCAGGAGGTATTCTATGCATTATTCACCTGCGCCCATGCATATACCGGATGGATTCCTGTCTGTACTGGTTTCGGTCATCTTATGGGTGATTTCTGCGCCGGTCGTGGCTTATGCGCTGAAGCGCGTGGGCCAGGATATGGGAGAACGCCAGGTGCCCATGATGGGTGTGCTGGCAGCCGCGATCTTTGCCGGCCAGATGCTTAATTTCACCGTCGCCGGGGGCACCTCCGGGCACCTGATGGGTGCCGCGCTCGCAACGATCCTGTCAGGCCCCTGGGCCGCCGTGCTGGTGATGACCAGCGTGGTCAGCATTCAGGCCCTGATCTTTCAGGACGGCGGGCTGCTGGTGCTGGGGGCGAATATCTTCAATATGGGGATCGTGGGCGTGGCGGTCTCCTATGCTGTCTTTCACCTGCTGCGGCGGCTTCCCGGCGGCCGGACGATGAAGCTGCTCATTCCCGGGTTTATCTCCGCCTGGGCTTCCATCGTCGCCTCTGCCCTGGCTGTCAGCCTGCAGCTGGCCATTTCAGGTACCACGCCGGCCAGTCTGGCCATTCCCGCCATGGCTGGCGTCCATGCCCTGATCGGGATTGGGGAAGGCCTGATCACAGTGGGAGCGCTGGCCTTTCTGGCCGCGACCCGGCCGGATCTGCTCCAGCCTGGGCGTGAAGGAGCCCCAGCCGGCCGTGCTGTGTGGTTTTTTGGTCTCCTGCTGGCAGCCGGCCTGGCTGTGCTCTCTCCGCTGGCTTCTTCCAATCCGGATGGCCTGGAGGCGGTGGCCGAGCGGCTGGGCTTTATCGAAACTGCCCGCGAGCCGCTGTACAGGCTTATCCCCGATTATCTGTTCCCGGGTATCTCCAATGAAGCCCTGGCAACCATCGCGGCCGGAATTGTGGGCATACTGCTGGTCTGTGGTGTGATCCTGGCTGCAGGTCATATACGCCGCGGCCCCGAAGCTTCGAACAGGTAGGCGTGCACATCCACTTTCTCGATCCTTACCGTCCGCTGCGCAGCCCGGTGCACGCGCTGGATCCGCGTGTGAAGCTGGTGCTGACGCTGGCTTTTATTCTCACGACTGCGCTCACCCCGCAGGGCGCATGGCCGGTATATATTCTGCTATTATCGCTGGCACTTTCGGTGCAGGTGCTCTCCGGGCTGGGTGTGGGTTATGTGCAAAAGCGTGCCGGGCTGGCGCTGCCGTTTGTGCTGGCAGCCCTGCCGCTGCTCTTTACTGTGGAAGGGCCGGCACTGTTCAATTTTCAGCTCGGCTTGTGGCGTTTCGCTCTCACTTCCAGCGGGCTGGAACGCTTTGCCGGTGTTGCCATTAAATCCTGGATATCGGTACAAGCGGCTGTGGTACTGGCTTCGAGCACTTCGTTCCCCGATCTGCTGGTCGCTATGCGGGCCATCCGGATACCGAAGCTGCTGGTTGCCATCTTTGGGCTGATGTGGCGTTATTTGTTCGTATTTGGCGATGAGGCTCTGAGGCTGCTGCGCGCCCGGGCTGCCCGCAGTGGACAGGCCGTGGACAACGCCCTCAAACCGGGCGGAAGCCTGGCCTGGCGGGCACGCGTGACCGGCGGAATGGCAGGGAGCCTGTTCCTGCGTGCCTTCGATCGCAGTGACCGCATATACTCCGCCATGCTCTCACGAGGCTACGACGGCGAAGTCCGAAGTCTGCCGCTGCCGCCTCTGCAGCCCCGGCACACGCTGATCCTGGCGACAGGCCTGGTCCTGCTGATCGGGCTGCTTTCTCTGGCTTATCTCCTTCAGTAGGTTGATATGCACCATTCCATCGAAGTTGAGAATCTTTCCTTTACATATCCCGATGGCCGTCAGGCCCTGCGGGACGTGACACTCTGCATTCAGCCGGATGAGAAAGTAGCCCTGGTGGGCCCGAACGGGGCCGGAAAATCCACACTGCTGCTGCATTTGAATGGGATCCTGCGCGGCGAGGGACGGGTGAAAGTTTGCGGACTGGAGGTCAACGACAGGAACGTGAAACACATCCGGGCGCGCGTGGGAATGGTATTCCAGTCCCCGGATGACCAGTTATTCTCACCCCGGGTTTATGATGATGTCGCTTTTGGCCCCCTTTATATGGGGCTGCCGGTGGATGAGGTGGATGCCCGGGTGCACGATGCCCTGGAGGCCGTCGGGATGGGCGGCTACGAAGAGCGGACCTCGCATCACCTGAGTGTGGGGGAGAAAAAGCGCATCGCCATTGCCACAGTCCTTTCGATGAAGCCTGAAGTGCTGGTTCTGGACGAACCCACGGCCGGCCTGGACCCGCGCGCCCGGAGGTCACTGATCCAGCTGCTGCGCGAGCTTCCCCTGACTATGCTGGTTTCCACCCACGACATGCGTATGGTGGAGGAATTGTTCCCCCGCATGGTGATCATGGATGAGGGCCGTGTTGTGGTCGACGGCCCCACCGGGCAGCTGATGTCTGATGAAAAACTGCTGGAGGCGCACGGCCTGGAGCGGTATTAACGAAATCGGCCGCTGTCCTGTTAGAGACAGCGGCCGATATCAATTACCGGAAAAACTACCTTACGGCTCAGTCCGCGGCAGCGGAGGTCTCTTCCACTTCCACGAGGCCGGCAGCCGCGCGCAGGGCAGCGACACGGTCGGTGCGCTCCCAGGGCAGATCCAGGTCGTCGCGGCCGAAGTGGCCGTAAGTGGCGGTCTGGCGGTAAATGGGCCGGCGCAGGTCCAGGTCACGGATGATCGCGCCGGGGCGCAGATCGAAGTTTTCCGTGATCAGGCGGGAGATCTCCTCATCCGGAATTACACCGGTGCCGAAGGTCTCCACATTGACGCTCAGCGGATGGGCGACGCCGATGGCGTATGCGACCTGGATCTCGCAGCGCTCGGCAAGGCCAGCAGCCACCACGTTCTTGGCCGCCCAGCGGGCTGCGTATGCCGCAGAGCGGTCGACTTTCGTCGGGTCTTTACCGCTGAATGCGCCGCCGCCGTGACGTCCCATCCCGCCGTACGTGTCGACAATAATCTTGCGGCCGGTCAGCCCGGAGTCACCCTGCGGTCCGCCGATCACAAAGCGCCCGGTCGGGTTGACGAAAATTTTCAGCCTGTCGTCCACCATCTCGGGCGGGAGCACCGGTTTGATCACATGTTCGATGATGGCCTGGCGGATCTCTTCATGGGTTACGTCAGGGTCGTGCTGAGTGCTGATCAGCACAGTTTCCACCCGCTTGGGCTTGCCGTACTCGTATTCGACGGTTACCTGGCTCTTGCCATCCGGTCGCAGCCAGGGCAGGGTTTTGTCCTTGCGCACTTCGGCCAGGCGGCGTGAAAGGCGGTGCGCCAGATAAATGGGCATCGGCATCAGCACAGGGGTCTCGTTGCAGGCATAGCCAAACATCATTCCCTGGTCGCCGGCGCCGATGGCTTCCACTTCTGCGTCGCTCATCCTGCCGTCCTTGGCCTCCAGCGCCTTATCGACGCCCATGGCAATATCGCCGGACTGCTGAGAAATGGCAACCAGCACGCCGCAGCTGTTTCCATCAAACCCCTTGAGGCTGCTGTCGTAGCCGATCTCATTCACAACGCGCCGTACCAGCTCGTCATATTCAATTTGGGCACGTGTCGTGATTTCACCGAGCAGGACAACAAACCCTGTCTTCGCAGCAGTCTCGCAGGCCACGCGGGAATAGGGGTCCTGTTCCAGACAGGCGTCCAGCACAGCATCGCTGATCTGATCGCAAAGCTTGTCCGGATGTCCCTCGGTCACCGATTCCGAGGTAAACAAAAGGCTGGGTGCGTTCATAAATGTCGTGTTCATGCGTAACTTTTACCTCCGTATAATGGAAACTGCCCCTTCTGGTCAGAAAGGGCAGTGTACGCATGACACCAACGCCCTCTCATCTTCCAGAACCTCCGTCTGCCGGACTTGGCACCTTCCTTCCGGCGGTAATTTCCGCCAAGGGGTTGCCGAGGCTTCACAGGGCCGGTCCCTCCACCTCTCTGGATAAGAGTGCCGTTCAGGGGCTATTCAATTAATTATCGGGATCATACCATGAGGCAGGCAAGCTGTCAATTCGGGAGAAAGATCCAGGTGATGAGATAATACCCGATCACCCCGGCCCACAGCCAGGAGTCAATGCGATCAAACACACCGCCGTGACCGGGGAGCAGTTTTCCTGAATCTTTTGCTCCTACCTGCCGTTTAATCATACTTTCGCCCAGATCGCCCAGGGGGGTGAGAAGGGCGAGGACCAGGCCGAGCTGGGCGCCCTTAATAACGGTGATGCCTGTATCGGGTCCTCCGAGTGCCAGCCATACCGCCGCAAGGGCTGCACCGCCGGCCGTTCCGCTCAAGATACCACCCAGATAGCCTTCCCAGGTCTTGTTCGGGCTGGTGCGAGGGGCCATCGGATGGCGGCCGAACAGATGCCCGAATAGATATGCGCCGACATCGGCTACCCAGACTGAAGGCAGCACCAGGAGGAACCACCACATTCCGTCTGTCAGATCACGCAGGGAAATCAGGTAAGAACCGATCCAGCCCAGATAAAAAAAACCGCCCAGGGTGGCGCTGAAATTCGTCGCGGACCCTTCGCTGCCCCGTTCGAAATCGACCACATGGTAGGCCATACTGCTTAAGATCAGGATGCTGGCGATCCAGGGTGCGCTGTTAAACCCGTTGATGGCGCGTCCGGCAGCAAACAACACAGTCCCCCCTACAACAAGCGCACCAGCGGGTTTCAACCCGCCGGCGCGCAGAAGGCGAACATATTCCCAGGCGGCTATCGCCAGCGTCAGTGTGATTGCGGCGGCGAAAACCGGTTCCCCGGCGATGATTGCGGCCAGCCCGATGGGCAGGAGGATGAGGGCAACGGCGATCCGCTTAGCGAGCATGCTGCGCGATGTTATCTTCAACGGGGGAGATTCGCCCGTATCGGCGTTCGCGGTGACTGAACTCCTGCAGCGCTAACAGCAGCTGTTCCCGGTCGAAATCGGGCCAGTAGGTTGGAGTGAAGTACCACTCGCAGTAGGCCCCCTGCCAGATCAGAAAGTTGCTGCCGCGCAGCTCGCCAGATGTGCGGATAATCAGGTCTGGATCGGGTACGCCAGCGGTGAAGAGATAGCCGCTGACCAGTTCATCTGTTACGGCCTCGGCCGGAATGCCGTCGCGAATGATGCGCTGGATTGCGCAGACAATCTCATCACGCCCGCCGTAGTTAAATGCAACGTTCAAAATCAGGCGGTCATTGTTCTTGGTGTATTCGATCGCATGCAGGACTTTTTCCCGCAGCGCCGGGCTCAAACGGTCCAACCGGCCGATATGGTGCAGCTGGACCCCCTGGTCGTGCAGTTCCTGGAGCTCGCGGTTGATGACATCCTCCAGGATCTGCATTAAGCCCTGCACCTCTTCCTCGGGCCGGCCCCAGTTCTCAGTCGAAAAGGCGTAAATCGTTAAGTAGCGGATACCAAACTCGATGCAGGCTTCGATCACCCGGCGCAGGTTTTCCGTCCCTGCCCGGTGACCGGCCAGGCGCGGTAGTCCGCGCGACAAAGCCCAGCGGCCATTACCATCCATGATAATGGCGATGTGGGTGGGAATTTTCTCAGGCAGCTCGGTTTTTGCGTTATTTTCCATAGGCTGGTTACCTTCCCGGCCGCAAAAACAGACAGGCAGCAGATTCAGGTTCCCGGGAAGGAAGGTGATTAAACTTCAAGAATCTCCTTTTCCTTGCGTTCCCCAACCTTGTTGACTTCTTCAATGTACCGGTCGGTGATCTTCTGCAGTTCTTCTTCGCCGCGTTTGCGCTCATCTTCGGAGATCATTTTCTCCTCTTCGAACTCGCGCAGGTCTTTCATGGTATCGCGGCGGACATTCCTCACGGCAACGCGTGCTTCTTCCACCCGGTTGTGCACCAGTTTCACCAGGTTTCTGCGCCGCTCTTCTGTGAGGGGAGGAAGATTCAGGCGTATCGATTTGCCGTCATTGTTCGGCGTCAATCCCAGGTCCGATGTCTGGATGGCACGCTCGACGGCTTTCAGGGTGGATGCATCAAATGGACGGATCAGCAGCGAGCGGGGCTCAGGAACGCTGATGCTGGCAAGTTGATTTAACGGGGTTGGGACGCCATAGTATTCAACCGGCAGCTTTTCCACCAGAGCTGGATGCGCGCGACCGGTGCGGATGCCAGCCAGGTCTTCCTGCAGTGCTTCGACCGCACCCTTCATGCGCGCTTCGGCTTCTTTGTAAACTTCTTTCAGCATGAATGCCTCCACTCCAGGATCATTTGTGGGTTTGATGCATTCCCTATAGGATAACCTAAAAATCTTAGAGAGGAAAGGGGCAAAATAGCCGCAGTTAACAAACTTATTATGCAGTGACGAGCGTGCCCACCGGCTCTCCGTACAGAGCCTTCTTTAGATCATCAGGATTCCAGAGGTTGAGTACCAGGATGGGGAGGTTGTTGTCCATGCACAGGGAAATGGCGGTGCTGTCCATAACCTGCAGCCTGCGGTTGATGGTTTCCATGTAACTGAGATTATCATAGCGCACCGCATCCGGATGAATCATGGGGTCAGCGGAGTATACGCCGTCTACTTTAGTGGCTTTGATGAGGACATCGGCACCGATTTCCATGGCGCGCAGTGCAGCTGCGGTGTCGGTGGAGAAATAGGGATTGCCTGTACCGCCGCCCAGGATCACCACGCGCCCCTTTTCGAGGTGGCGGATGGCGCGCCGGCGGATATAAGGCTCGGCAACTGCATGCATCTCGACCGCAGACTGTACCCGGGTCACCAGGCCCATGCGTTCCATCGCGTCCATCAAAGCTAGCGCATTGATCATGGTGGCAAGCATGCCCATATAATCTGCGGTTGCGCGATCCATCCCGCGGTCCAATCCACTGCGTCCACGCCACAGGTTGCCGGCCCCGATCACAATCGCCACATCGACTCCCATCTCATGGACTTCTTTCACGCGTTTGGCGATGTCTTCTGCCTGCAGTGGGTCGATACCGTATCCTTTTTCACCACCTAACGCCTCACCGCTCAGTTTTAACAGAATGCGCCGGTACTTCAACGTCTTTTCCATAAGCTAACGTCTCCTCACATTTGAAGCATTATCCAAAAATAAAAATTTTTCTTTAGAAAAAGGGCCAACCTTTCGGGTTGGCCCTGAAACACTACGCCTATTCTTCTCGCGTGCTTTCGCCTAGCTCCCAGCGCACGAAGCGCCGGATGACAATATTTTCACCGATCGAGCCGACATTCTGCATGAGAAGCTGCTCGATGGTGATGTCTTCGTTGCGGATATAGGGCTGGCGCAGCAGCACGACCTCGTCTTTGAACTTTTCGATGCGGCCTTCAACGATCCGCTCGATAATGTTCTCGGGCTTGCCTTCCTGGCGGGCGCGAGAGCGCGCGATCTCACGCTCGTGCTCCAGCACGCTTTCAGGAATGTCCTCATCCCGGATATAGCGTGGAGACGAGGCAGCAATCTGCAGCGCTACTTCGTGAGCAAACTCGCGGAAAGCCTCTGAGCGAGCCACAAAGTCGGTCTCGCAGTTAACCTCAACCATAACACCCACGCGGCCGTTTCCGTGCGAGTACAGCTCAACAACACCTTCGGACGCTTCACGGTCGGCGCGTTTTGCAGCGGTTGCCAGACCCTTCTCTCGCAGGTAATCAACTGCCTTGTCGAAATCGCCGTTGGCCTGCTCTAAAGCTTTCCGGCAGTCCAGGATACCGGCCCCCGTTGCTGCACGAAGTTCTTTGATCTGTTCAGTGGTGATTGCCATGGATTATTCCTCGTCGTCAACGCTTTCTACAATCGCTTCTTCTACATCATCGCCGGTTTCTTCTTCTTCGGTTACAACCTCGTCGTCACCGGTGCCTTCAGCGGCGATCTCCTCCTCGACGTCATCTGCCACAGGTCGAGAAATTTTGGCGAGCGTAGCAGCGCCGAGCAGTTCTTCATCGGAAAGTTCTTCTTCGTACTCAGGGGCGGTATGGATCGCTTCAGCCACCCCGGTTTCGACATCCTCTTCCTTGCGCAGCGCGCGGCCTTCAATCGCGGCGTCTGCGATTTTGCCAACCAGCAGTTTGATGGCGCGAATGGCATCGTCGTTCGAGGGGATGACGTAATCGATCTGGCGCGGATCACAGTTCGTGTCCACCAGCGCGATGACCGGGATCTTCAACAGATTGGCTTCGTGGATCGCAGTGTCCTCACGGCGTACGTCGACCACGAACAGCAGTTCCGGCGGCTTGGTCATATTGCGGATACCGCCGAGCAGCATTTCCAGGCGCTCGATTTTGCGGGCGAGGATCAGGCCTTCTTTCTTGGTGATGCGATCGAAGTCGCCGCGATCGCGCATGCGCTCCAGGCGTTCGAGCTCGTTGATGCGCTGGCGGATGGTGCGCCAGTTGGTGAGCATTCCGCCCAGCCAGCGAGCCGTTACGTAGGGCATCCCGGCGCGCTGGGCCTCTGCCTGGACCGTCTCCTGCGCCTGGCGCTTGGTGCCCACGAACAAGATGGTGCCGCCCTCGGCAACGGTGTCGCGCACGACGTTGTAGGCCTGTTCCAGTGCTTTGACGGTTTTCTGCAGGTCAATGATGTGGATGCTGTTGCGTTCGGTGAAAATATAGGGCTTCATCGCCGGGTGCCATTTGTGGGTCCGGTGACCGAAATGGACACCGCTTTCGAGAAGCGCTTTCATAGAAATGATGGCCATGTTAATTCAACTCCTTCTGCGTTATCCTTCCGCTTTCGTCACCCCCAGCCGACACCTCGGCCAAGGCACGCACGGCTGAGTCAGAAAGCGTGTATGATGGATGGGGATTATTGCCCGGATGGGCAGCCCATCTGCGGGCACAACTGCTCCCGCCAGGGGCGGGAGCGCGTCCAAGTATAACATAACAAAGAAGAAAATGTCTATTCTTTCTTCAAATTTTTCTGAACCGGGCCGAATCCCCTTCTCCAGCAATATGCTTCATACCCTTTAGTGCAGGCACCACCCAACAAATCTATAGGGTGATGAATGGCGCTCGCGAGGTAGAATTCGAATATGGATGCCGGCCAGATTGAGAAAGCGCTGGAAGGGCTGCCGGTAGGTCCGGTGCGTTATTTTGAGCAAACCGGCTCGACCAACGATGAGGCAGCGCACTGGGTTGATGAAGGCGCACCAGACCTTGCCCTGGTGATCGCCAACGAACAGCGCGCCGGAAGAGGACGCCTCAACCGCCGCTGGTTTACACCGCCTGATTCAGCCCTGGCCGTCAGCGTGATCCTGCGCCCGACCAGCCAGACGGAGCGCTCCGCGAACATCCTGCGCATTACCGCCCTCGCCTCGCTGGCCCTGTGCGGCGCCCTGCAGGACGAATACCGTTTGCAGGCGGAGATCAAGTGGCCCAATGATGTGCTCATAAATGGCCGTAAGGCAGCCGGGATCCTGGTCGAAGCCCAGTGGGATGGTGAATATCCATCGGCTTTTATCCTGGGGATTGGTGTGAATGCCTCTCCGGCGGCGCTGCCTCCCGAAGATGAACTGCTCTTCCCGGCGATCAGCGTAGAAGAAGCCGCCGGATCCGCCGTCGACCGTCTGCGGCTCCTGCGCGCGCTGCTGGCTCATATGATCCACTGGCGAGGGCTGCTGCACAGCCAGGCATTCCTGCAGGCGTGGGAAGCACGGCTGGCTTTTCGCGGGGAGCGCGTCCGGGTCTGGGGGGCGGGCCTGCCGGTAAAGAACCAGACCTCCGCGCAGGAATTTTTGGAAGCAGAACTGCTCGGACTGGATGAACGCGGTGGGCTTCGGCTGCGAGATGATCTGGGTAAAGTTATCTCCATCCACAGCGGCGAGATCAGGCTGCGCCCTGCACCACCTGCAAAAGAAAACCTTTAAGCCGGTGATCCGGCTGTTGTGCTGCACCGGCAGCACCGAGGAATCAGGAGTAATTTATGCTTGAAGAACTGCGTGCACAGGCTGCTGAATTTGTGTTTGAAGATGAACCTGAGGATGATGACGCGCTTCAGGTGGAATACGATACGGAGCCAAAGAAATATTTCCTGGGGATGGCGCCCTGGCAGCGCTTTATCGTTTCACTGCTGCTGTTCGTCATCGTCTTTTTAACCGGCGTGTTCGCACTGCTGATCACCGAAAGAATTTATCTGGCTATTTAAATATCAAAGGGGCGGTAAACCCGCCCCTTTAAAAATCCCCATAAGTCATACGTCAATTTACTCGGCAGCGCCCACCTGGCGCAGGTCCGCATCGGCGGTACGGGCAAGCGAGGCCACCGTGTCGCCGTCGTGCATGCTGATGATCCTGACGCCGCGCGTGATGCGCCCGGAGCGCGAAATCGTGCTGACCTTTGTGCGCAGCACGACGCCGCTGGACGTGATGATGGTCAGATCATCGGCATCCTGAACAACACGTGCGGCGGCAATTTTTCCGACCTTGTCGATAGCATTTTTGTCGATGGTTTGAACGCCCTGGGTTGCACGGCCCCTGAGGGGGTACTCACTGAGCGGCGTGCGTTTACCAAATCCCTGCGTGGTAATCACCAGCAGATCGCCGCCAGGTTCGACGACTTCCATGCCAGTAACATAGTCCCCTTCAGTAAGACGGATTCCGGTTACGCCAGCAGCCATCCGTCCCATGGGACGCACCTGATTCTCGTTGAAGCGCAGCGCCTGACCGCGCTCCGTAACCAGGATCACATCATCTTTGCCCTGCGTCCGCCGCGCCCAGCGCAGTTCGTCGTCTTCATCCAGGGTAATGGCGATCAGGCCCGAGGGACGTACAGAAGCGAATTCCGACAGTGCCACCCGTTTGACACGCCCCTTGCGGGTGGCCATGATCATATACTGGGCCTCTTCAAATTTGGGTACGGCCAGGGCCGCGGTGATGGTTTCTTTGGGATCCAGCGAAAGCACGTTGACGATGGGGATGCCTTTGGCAGTCCGGTCGGCGTCTGGAATCTGGTAGGCTTTTTCAGAATAAACTTTGCCTTTGTTTGAGAAGAAAAGCACTGTGTCCAGCGTGCGCGCGGGGACGATCATGAGCACTTCATCTTCGTCACGGGTGGTATGCCCGGAGACGCCGCGCCCGCCTCGCCGCTGGGCCCGGAACACCTTCGACGCCGTGCGTTTAATATAGCCGCGCGCGGTGAGGGTAATCAGGCAGGCTTCGTCCGGCACCAGGTCTTCTTCGCGGATGTCCTCATTCGCTTCGTAAGCGATGTGCGTGCGTCGTTCGTCTCCGTATTTTTCGGCCACGTCGATCAGATCTTCTTTGATAACGGCCAGGATTTTGTGGGGGCTGGCCAGCAGGTCTTCCAGATAGGCGATGCGCTCCAGTGTCTGGCGGTGTTCATCCTCGATCTTCTGGCGTTCCAGGGCGGCCAGACGGCGGAGCTGCAGGTCCAGGATCGCCTGAGCCTGGCGTTCGCTGAGGTTGAAGCGCTCCATCAAGCGATCTCGCGCTGCGTCAGCATCCGGAGCCCGGCGGATGGTCTCGATCACGTCATCCAGGTGTGCCAGTGCGATCAGCAGACCCTCTAAAATATGTGCCCGTTCGCGCGCTTTTTTCAGTTCGAACTCCGAACGGCGGGTGATGATCGTACGGCGGTGCTCGATGAAAAGCTGCAGGGCGCGTTTGAGAGTCAGCAGGCGGGGCTCGTCATCGACCAGGGCCAGCATCTGCACGCCAAAGGTGGACTGCAGCGGCGTGTATTTATACAGCTGGTTGAGGATTTTCTTCGGCTGAGCACCCCGGCGAAGTTCAATGATAATGCTCATACCGCGCCGGTCCGATTCGTCGCGCAGATCGCTGATGCCGTCGATCTTGCCGCTGCGCACGAGTTCGGCGATGCGTTCGATCAGGGATGATTTGTTTAACTGGTATGGGATTTCAGTAATCACGATGCGGAAGCGGCCGCCGCTCATTTCTTCGATATGGGCCAGGCCGCGCAGTACGATGCGCCCTTTGCCCGTCACATAGGCCTGTAATATCCCCTCGGTTCCCACGATCACGCCCCCGGTGGGGAAGTCCGGGCCCGGCATGCGTTTAATTAACTCTTCGACGGGGATGTCTTCTACATGGTCGTAGTTATCGATCATGTAGGTGAGGGCATCGACCAGTTCACGGAGGTTGTGTGGGGGGATATTGGTGGCCATGCCCACGGCAATGCCGGCTGAGCCGTTCATCAGCAGATTGGGCAGGCGCGAGGGCAGCACGGTTGGCTCCTGCAGGGAGCCGTCGAAGTTATCCGTAAAGTCAACCGTATCTTTATCGATATCCGCCAGCATTTCTTCCGCCATGCGTGCCATGCGAGCTTCTGTGTAGCGCATGGCAGCAGGCGCGTCGCCGTCAATGGAACCGAAGTTACCCTGCCCGTCAACCAGGGGATAGCGCATTGAAAAATCCTGCGCGAGACGCGCCATGGCATCATAGACAGCCGAATCGCCGTGGGGGTGATACTTACCCAGCACCTCGCCTACAATACGAGCGGACTTTTTATAGGGCGACGAAGCGCGGATACCCATGTCGTGCATGGCATACAGGATGCGCCGGTGAACCGGCTTCAGCCCGTCGCGTGCATCGGGGAGTGCGCGTGCCACGATGACGCTCATTGCGTAATCGAGATAAGCAGAGCGCATCTGCTCATCAATATCGACGTGTTGAATAGAACCGTTTTGAATGGAACCGTTATCCATAACTAATCCTTCGAATAGGTAACCCGCGGTGTTGAACAGGCTCCGTGGTCGTGATCCTCAGCCCTGTATTACCCCTGGGCTGATGATGCTCCATCCATCAGGGACAAAAACCAGGAACGGTTAGCCGCAAAAAAGGATTGCTTTTCTCTCTTCGCCTGCATAAAAATGGACGTTAAATGAAGCAGACACGAACTCTTATTATACCCCATCCCCGGGATAACGTCCGTTATCCTTTACATAAAACAACATGGGCGCCCCCATCAGGGCGCCCATGTTGTTTTATTCAGAGAAAGCAAGTCTGCAGGTTTGCCAGGTTTACCCTTTTTGTGACAGGTAGGCATTGATGCCGGCTGCCGCACGCCGCCCGGCTACCATTGCGGTGACGACCAGGTCAGGCCCGGTGACCGCGTCGCCCCCGGCGAAGACTTCCGGCCGGGTTGTGGCGCCGGTCTCCGGGTCGACAACGATCAGCCCCCATTTGCGGGTTTCAAGGCCAGGGGTTGTTTCCCCGATCACCGGATCGGGCCAGTAGCCCAGAGCCAGCACTGCGGTGTCGGCTTCTACGATGAAGTTGGACCCTTCAATCGGGACCGGTCTGCGGCGTCCCTTCTCGTCGGGCTCGCCCAGTTCCATGCGAATGCACTCTACCTGGGCCAGCCGCCCGTCAGGGCCGGCGATAAAGCGAACGGGCTGGGTCAGGAACTGGTATTTTGCGCCTTCTTCGCGCGCCAGCTCGCGATCTTTCTTCCCACCCGGCATTTCTTTTTCGGTCCGGCGGTACAGACAGGTGACCTCTTCGGCGCCCAGGCGGATGGCGCTGCGCAGGCAGTCTGAAGCCGTGTCGCCACCGCCAATCACAACCACTTTGCGTCCTACCTCCGGCCGTCCCTGCATACCGGCAGGCAGCAGGTCCAGGGCGACATTAGCTCGCATCAGGAATTCTGTCGCTTTGTACACGCCGGGCAGATCTTCTCCAGGGATGTTCATCGGGGCGTCGATACCGGTCCCAACGCCCACATATACGGCGTCATATCCTTCGGCCAGCAGGTCGTCGATAGTCCTGTCTTTACCAATGGTCGTGCTGCCAACATATTCAACCCCCGCGCGTTCCAGATCTTCCCAGCGGGCGAAGACCACTTCTTTGGGGAGTTTGAAATTAGGGATACC
The DNA here is from genome assembly GCA_012516075.1 of Chloroflexota bacterium. Classification (GTDB taxonomy): domain Bacteria; phylum Chloroflexota; class Anaerolineae; order Anaerolineales; family UBA4823; genus JAAYXE01. Next base: position 33,737 of record JAAYXE010000173.1, read on the forward strand.
ATAAACCAGCAGCCCGCCGGGCGCCGGGTTCTTATCAAAAATTGTAACCCGGTGACCCATCTGCACGAGTTGTTCGGCGCAGGCCAGCCCGGATGGTCCCGCTCCGACAACGGCGACGCGTTTTCCGCTCGGTTCCCCAACCGGAATGTGAACACCGCCGTGCCGGCGCTCGTAATCGGCGACGAAGGCTTCAAGCTGGCCGGTCAGTACAGGGTCGTGATGTTTGACGTGCACACAGGAGCCCTGGCAGAGCTGTTCATACGGGCAAACCCGGCCGCAGATCTCGGGCATGGAGCTGGTCTGGCGGTAAAGCTGCGCTGCCTCGAGAAATTTACCCTGTTCGATCAGCCACATGGCTGACGGGATATCGTTATGAGCCGGGCATGCCAGGTGGCAGGGAGCCGGATCAGGGCAGTGGATGCAGCGAGATGCTTCATACATCGCTCTTTCTGCATCGAATGGAATGGTCACGTCATCAAAATCGTGGATGCGTTCCTCCGCAGGACGGCGCTCAATGTCCTTGGATGGAGTCCAAGCACGTTCTTTGCGATCGATAGCGAGAAAACCACTGGGTATGGCTTGCACGACAGCACCTCCTATTACCAGCTATTACCAATCATACTGGGACTCGAAATTCTCAATTAGTCTCAGTTGTCACGTTTTTTTCTGACGGTTGTCATGCCTCAATTGGTGAAATCTTAGATCAGCGTGACTTGATAGTTAAGGAAACGCTTAAAAAAACAAGCTGGTTTGTAACGCTCGGGGACAGACAGGTGGTAGGATGGCAGAGTAGATTATGGGATACAATCTCCTGCTGGAGAGAAACCTTTTCGCTTTTCGGGCGTACGAAGAGTAAACAGCGCAGCTCCGAAACGCTGAAAGGTTTAATACCGGAAGTTCGAAACGGTTTGCTACGAAAAAGACGGGCGGGAGAGCAAAGCCCGCCCTTAGCAGGAAGCGCGTTGTGAAAAGAAATCGATTAATCGCGGCAGGTTTCATCCTGATCATAGTGATCATCTTCGGTGCACTGATTTACCGGACGCGTTCACTGGCTGCCGATATGCCGGAAGTCAGCACGGTAACGGCTGAACTCGGGGATCTTACGGTCACCGTTGCGGCAGATGGGACAGTGCGCAGCAATCAATCCGCGCTGATGGTGTGGAACACATCCGGGACTGTTGCCAGGGTGCATGTCAAAACAGGGGACCGGGTGCAGAAGGGCGACGTGCTGGCTGAACTTGATCCTGAATCGCTGCCACCGCAGGTTGTGCTGGCTCAGGCGGAGTTGATTCAGGCTCGCAGAGCCCTTGATGATCTGCTGCAGTCCAGGGCGCGCAGCGCAGAGGCCTTGAAAGCGGTAGAGTCAGCCAGGAAAGCGCTTGAAGATGCCCGCAGCCCGGGTAAAGCCCGGGGAGAGGCGCAGCAGTCTCTTGCGGAAGCTGAAGCTGCGTTAGAAGATGCGCAAATGCGCTACGAGATTGCTGTCAGGCCGGCCTCACAGGCTGCCATTGAGCAGGCTTATTCTTCTTTGCTGCTGGCGGAGAATGCGCTGAACAAACACCTGGAAGAGATCGCGCGAGTGGAGAAAAAGCTGAAAAGGCCTGAGAGCGCGTATTCCTTCTGGGAATCGAAGGGTCTGTACCAGCGTATTCTGGATGCGCTCGAACTGCAGCTTCCTCAAAAGCAGATCGCTTATGAAGAAGCGCTGCAGCGCTACCAGCGGCTGCAGCAGCCACCCGATCCCAATGATGTAGCCCGGGCAGAGGCAGAGCTGGCGCTGGCACAGGCCCAGGTAGAACAGGCCCGGCGCCGTTACGAGCGGGTGAAGGATGGGGCCAGCGCAGGTGAGTTGGCGGTGCTGCAGGCTGAGCTGGAAGATGCGGAGCGTGAGTATGCACGCTGGAAAGACGGCCCGAGCGAAGATGAAATCCTGGCGGCTGAGGCACGCATCGCTGCGGCGGAAGCTTTACTCGAAGCGACTCGCATTACGGCTACTTTTGACGGTGTCGTAACGCAGGTGCACGTTCAACCGGGCGACCGGGTGGATCCGGGCACAGCAGCTTTTCGGGTGGATGATCTTTCACGTTTTATTGTCGAAGCTCAGGTTTCCGAGGTCGATATTAATAAAGTCAAACCCGGGCAGAAAGTACTGCTCAGGTTCGATGCTGTTGACTCGACACTGCTCGGTGAGGACGCCGCGGCTCCATCCACGGGCACAGTATCACCTGGAACTTACACCGGTGAGGTTGTCCAGGTTGTACCGGTGGGACAGGTGACCGGGGGGACCACTACGTATACCGTGCGGACAGAACTGGTAGCAGACGACGGACTGGTCCGCCCTGGCATGACGGCCGAGATTTCCATCGTGATCGAGGAGCTGCAGGATGTTCTGCTGGTTCCCAGCCAGGCGATTCGCTTCGAAAACGGCAGACGGGTTGTCTATATATTGAAAGGAAGCGAAATGGTGCCGGTAGAAATTACGCTGGGCGCCACCTCACGCGATTTCAGCCAGGTTCTTGCCGGAGATATCCGGCCGGGAGACCCGGTTGTCGTTTCGTTATCACAAAATCCTGAAAGGTAGCAGAAGGCACTGCTGCTTAAAAGGGCCTGGAGGTAAGGATGAGAAAAAGGGTTATAGCGGTAATTGTCATTGTCGTCGTGGCTGCGCTCGGTTTCCTGATCTGGCAGGGCCGCGCACAGAGCCGGGATGCAGTGAGCTCAAATTATCAAACCGTAGAAATAAAACGTGGTCCGCTGGTTGCTACCATCGGCGCCACCGGGGTTGTGCGGGCCAACCAGACCGCTGTTCTCGCCTGGCAAACATCCGGGACGGTAGGATCAATTCATGCAGCGGTTGGAGATCTGGTATCCGCCGGGGATGTGCTGGCGTCCCTGCAGTCGACCTCACTGCCGCAGCAGGTGATCCTGGCGCAGGCGGAACTGGTGGAAGCCCAGCGCGCGCTGGAAGATCTGTTGAATTCGGATCTGCAGAGGGCGACAGCTTTGAAGGCTGTTGAAGATGCCCGCAGGGCCCTGGAGGATGCGCGTGACTCTGGATTGAGCGAGGCAGAAGCTCAAAAAGCGGTGGCCGATGCTCAGAAAGCAGTACAGGAAGCAGAACGCCGGCTGCGGAATGCCCAATCACCTGCCAGTCAGAGTTACATCGATGAAGCCGAAGCCCAGGTTGTTCTGGCCCGGGATGCTCTGGAGAGGGCACAGGAAAGGTTCCGGCCTTATGCCGATAAACCCGAAGATAACCTGACACGCGCCCGGCTGCAGACCGAGCTGGCTGCAGCTCAGCAGCAGTACGACGCTGCGGTGCGCTATCTGAACAGTCTGAAGGGAACGACCAATGATACCGACCTGGCCGTTCTGCAGGCCGACCTGGAGGCTGCACGCGCCCAGCTTGCTGCAGCCGAACGGGAGTATGAACGAATAAAAAGCGGGGCTGCAGACGCGGATATCGCGCTGCTCGAAGCGCAGCTTGCCGATGCGGAGCGTGAATATGAACGCCTGAAAAATGGCACACCTGAAGAAGACATCCTGGCCGCTCAGGCGCGTGTAGATGCGGCCCAGGCGACTCTGAATCAGGCCTATTTGATCGCACCTTTCGATGCAGTAGTCACGGATGTGACCAGCATGGTAGGCGACCAGGTCACGCCGGGGACCGTGGGGATGCGGCTGGATGATCTCTCGCGCCTGCTGCTGGATGTACAGGTGTCGGAGGTGGATGTCAATTTTATTCAGGTGGGCCAGGACGTCTCCCTTTCCTTCGATGCCATCCAGGATCGTGAATATCAGGGGAGAGTCGTCGAGGTTGCTCTGGTAGGAACTTCGAATCAGGGAGTGGTCGATTTTACCGTGACCGTCGAACTGACCGACCCGGATGAAAATGTCCGTCCGGGGATGACGGCCGCGGTGAACATCATCACACGCGAGCTGGAAGATGTGCTCCTGGTGCCCAACCGCGCCGTTCGCATCCTGGACGGTAAAAGGGTGGTCTATGTCCTGGAGAACGGGACGCTGACGCCGGTTACCATCACCCTTGGGGCATCCTCAGAGCTGGAAAGCCAGATTCTGGAAGGAGATCTGGCAGAAGGCGACCTGGTGGTTACCAATCCGCCGGCATTTCAGGGCGGACAGTTTGGTTTCTAATCGCTGGTGTGCAGTGAGCAGTACGTGGAGCCTGTAATGTCGGATCTGGTAATTGAAGCGAAAGACCTCACCAAGGTGTACAAAATGGGTGAAGTCGAGGTGCATGCCCTGCGCGGCGTCTCGATGACCGTGGAACGCGGCGAGGTGGTCTCCATTATGGGGCCCTCAGGATCTGGAAAATCTACTCTGATGAATATCATTGGATGTCTGGACCGCCCCACATCCGGGGAGTATGTGCTGGATGGGGAAAAGGTATCGAACCTGAAAGACGACCAGCTCGCTGTGATCCGCAACCGCAAGGTAGGTTTTATTTTTCAGAGTTTTAACCTGCTTTCGCGAACCACTGCCCTGGCCAATGTTGAACTGCCCATGCGCTACGCGGGAGTTGGACGGGAGCGCAGAGAACGGGCGCGCAAGGCGCTGGAAGCGGTGGGGCTGGGTGACCGAATTCACCACCGGCCGAATGAACTCTCCGGCGGCCAGCAGCAGCGGGTCGCGATCGCTCGAGCACTGGTGAACGATCCAGCGATTATCATGGCGGATGAGCCAACCGGAAACCTGGACAGCAAAGCCGGTGAAGAGATCATGCAGCTCCTGTTGAACCTGAACCGGGAGCGAGGCACCACCCTGTTGATCGTGACCCACGATCCCGATGTCGCAGCTCTGACACACCGCATTATCCGCATACGAGACGGAAAAATCGAGGAGGGGGGATGAACGTCGGGCAGTCATTTCTGGAGGCACTGGAAAGCCTCTCGGCCAACAAGCTGCGCTCTTCCCTGACCATCCTGGGCATTGTGATCGGTGTGGCAGCCGTGATCGCGATGATTTCGATCGGTCGTGGTGCGGAGAATCAGATTACCGGCTCGATTCAGGGAATTGGGACCAACCTGCTCTTTGTGTTCAGCAGACGCGGCGAAGAGGTTCGCAACCCAGAACCAATCACACTCAATGATGCCAGCGCAATCGCCGATCCCTTCCAGGCGCCCTCTGTTGCCGGCGTAGCGCCGGTCCTGCAGGGGAATGCGAGCGTTTCTTATGCCGGCGAAAGTACGATCACCGTATTATCCGGCGTAACGCCTGAATACCAGCAGGTGCGCAATATCGAGCTGGACGAAGGCGAATTTATTACCACCGAGCATCTGCTTGGTCGTGCTTCGGTGGTGCTGCTGGGAACCGATGTGGCAGAAGCATTGTTCGGCCGCACTGCGGGCCTGGTAGGAGAAACGGTGCGCGTGGAGAACCAGCCTTTCCGGGTGATCGGTGTGCTCTCCCCGCGCGGCGGATCGGGCCTCACCAGCGAGGATGACCAGATCATCATCCCGCTGAGCACTGCGCAGACACGCCTGCTGCGCCGCTCTGACCGTGATGAAGTGGATATGCTCCTGGTGCAGGCGGTGAGCGCCAGCGCCGTACCGCAGGCGACCGAAGAAATTGCCCAGATCCTGCGCACCCGGCACCGCACCGAAATCGGTGCCGATGATTTCACCATTCTCTCTCAGCAGGATTTCCTGAACACCGCCGCGACCATCACCAACGTGCTGACAATTTTCCTGGGTGGGATCGCCGCAATCTCCCTGCTGGTAGGCGGCATCGGGATCATGAACATTATGCTGGTTTCGGTTACCGAGCGCACCCGCGAAATCGGGCTGCGCAAAGCGCTGGGAGCACGGCGCATGGATATCCTGATCCAGTTCCTGACTGAATCGGCTGTGTTGAGCGGTATCGGCGGCGTGATTGGGATTGCTCTGGGGTGGACGATCTCTTATGTGGTCGGCCGCATAGCTGCAGCCAGCGGCACCCCCATCGAGCCGGCGATAAGCCTGGATATCATACTGCTGGCCACGCTGTTTTCTACCGCCGTGGGGCTGTTCTTCGGGCTGTATCCGGCGAACCGGGCTGCCAGTCTGGAGCCGGTTGAAGCGCTGCGATACGAATAAACTGCGTCACCACTCTGCCAGTTTCCAGATTTCAGGCCGAGCGCTGCCGGATTCATCCCCAATCTCGGTAAAGATGACCACGGCTTCCTTGAGCAGCGCCATTGCTTTTTCCGCCTGTCCGTCTGCATGATACAGGTCGGCCAGATTGTTGCGCAGGGCAGCTTCCAGGTGGCGGTCTCCGATCCGCACGCACAGGTCCAGAGCGGACTGCGTCAATTCGATTGCTCGAGGCAGGTCTCCCTGTCCGGCGCGCACCAGGGCCAGGTTGTTGCGGGCTGCAATGCGCGCGCTGGGATCGGTCATTTTCTCTGCCAGGGCAAGGCTCTCCTGCAGGTGGCGAGCTGCCGCTTCCAGATCGGCGCGGCTGCGAGCCAGGACGCCGAGAATGTTATGGGCCTGGGCCAGTGAGCGTGCATCTCCGGCCGTTTCCGCCAGTTTCAGCGCCTGTGTGGCCAGATCCTGAGCGCGGTCAGCCTGACCCTGGCGGTGGGCAGTGCGGCTCCAATCGGCGAAAATTCTAGCGCACTCCGCCTGGCTGCCGGAGCTGCCGAGCATATCCAGCGCAGACTGAAAATGGTTTTCGGCCTGGGCCCACTCTCCCATGCGGTAGTAGACATCTCCAATTTTGTGTTCAATTTCGCCCAGCCGCTCGCCTGGCTCCGATACCAGCGCGGCAGCTGCCTCAAAGCGCTCCAGGGCTGCTGCATACGCGCCTCGAAGGGTGTGCAGCTCACCAAGGGCTTCGTTGAGTTCGGTCCGGTCCGGATGGCCAAGAGCGAGAGCCGCTTCAAAATGTCCGATCGCTTCGGCGTTCGCGTACAGGCTGCGGGCGTGCTCACCTGCCATCCGGTAGTATGCGGCGGCCTCGGATGCCTGACCGGCCGATTTATAGTGCTGGGCAATGCGCCCGGCCAGAGATGGTAAGTCCTGACGGGTGCGGCCCCAGGCTGCCAGGGCTTCGGCCACGCGGCGGTGCAGCAGCCGCCGGCGCGCCAGGCTGGTGTCGCTGTATACCAGGGAGCGCATTTTGTCATGGCTGAAGTCGTAAACCGGGCCGCGGCGTGCATCGGGGCTGGACTGCAGTTCGCGCAGCAGCCCGCGTCCGACCAGCTCCTCCACGGCCAGAACGGTTTCATCCTCGCTTCGGCCGCTGGCCTCTTTCAAGATCTCGAATGGAAACGAGCGCCCGATCACGGCCCCTGTTTGCAGAAGCTGTAAGCCTGCCTCACTGACTTCAGACAGACGTGAGTGGAGCAGATCGCGCACACTGGCGGGCATGGGCCATTCTTCGGCGTTGATCCCGCCCCTCACGCCTTCGATGTTTTGCCCCAGGGATGTCAGATACTCCACCACAAAAAATGCCGATCCTTCGGTCTCCTCGTACAGCCGCTGGCCCAGCTCATGGGCTTCTGCGGCCAGTTCAGGCTGCATGGAGCGTATCAGGGTTTTCACCGCTTCGAGGCTCAGGCGTGAGAGCGTGAGCAGTGCCCCGTTCCCTGTCCGGCGCGCCTCAGCCATCAGCCGGCGCAGGCGGTGATCGGAAGGCAGATCTTCCCCGCGCCAGGTGCCCAGGATTAAAAGGTGCTGGTCGTGCAGCCTTCTCACCATAAACGTGAGCAGATCCAGCGATGATTCATCGGCCCACTGCAGGTCGTCAAAAAAGAGGACACCCGGAGGGCTGGAGTTCCCGTTGGCTGCCGGTTGGGCGCAGACAGCAGCCAATACCTGGCTGATGCCGGTAAAAAAGCGAGCCTGTGCCCCCGGGGTTTCGAGCGGCGGCGGCTGGGGTAGATGAGGCCGCAGACTTTCGATTTCGGGAGCCAATCGAGCTGCTTCGCTCAGCCATTCATCTTCGACGCGATCCAGCCAGTCGGGCTGACTTTTGGATGCCAGCGCTTCCCTCAGGATTTCAACATACGCCCCGTAGGCCAGATTGCCCTCCCCCTGGTAAAAACGCGCTGTTAGCGTGACCGATCCGCCGCTGCGAGCCTGCGCCAGAAATTCTTCCGCCAGCCGCGTCTTCCCGATACCGGCTTCTCCTTCCAGCACAACCCAGTTTCCTTCACCCCGGGCAGAGGAATCGTAGGCCTGCTCCAGTACAGTCCATTCGTCGGTTCGGCCCACGAGCGGATACGGCCGGGTAGAAGCAGCCTGGCTCACCGGTCTGCGAACCGGGATTTCCACATTGAACTGACGCGGCTGACGCGGCTGCAGCCGGTTTTCCTTGATTTCCTCGTACAGCGCGCGGGTCTCGTCCAGCGGTTCTACCCCCAGTTCCTGGTCCAAAATGCGCACGCATTCCTGGTACTGGCGCAGCGCTGCGTTACGCTGGCCGTTCCAGGCGTAAAGCAGCATCAGCCAGCGGTGAGCGTCTTCTCGCAGGCTGTCCAGCGCCAGCCAGCGGCGGGCGCAGGGGATGGCTTTTTCATACTCCCCCAGGTCGCTGTATCCCCGGACAAGCTTTTCTAAGGTGTCGGCAAAATCCTGGCGCAGAGTCTCGCTTTGAAAGAACTGCCAGTCATCAAAGGTGGAACTGTCGCGCAGGCTGAAGCCAGCCATGAAATCATCGCGATACAGGCGCACAGCCTCCTCGAGCGCCGGCACGCATTCTGTGCATACCTGGCTGACTGGATGGCCGTGGGTTCCGCACCTGGCACGTGCCTCATAGAAACGGTGGATATCGAACTCCCAGTTTGCCTGCGGAGAAATACCCAGCTTATCCCCCTGGCTTTCTATGAAATTCTTTCCCAGAGCGCTGTTGAGCGTGGAAAGGGTGCGCCGCAGAGCCGCTCGGGCGTTCGTCTGGGGCGAGTCGGGCCAGAGCAAGGCAGCCAGCGCATCGCGGGTATGGTACGTTCCGGCAACCGCCAGATAGGCCAGCAGCGCGGTCGCCTTGCGGGTGTCGAACTCGATGTTTTTGCCGTCTCGCTCGATGTAGGGTGTACCAAGCAGGTAAAGTGAGATGGACTGCAATTAATTTTCCCTCCTGATATGCGTTCATTTTACCCCCGAACCGGTATTTCGTAACGGTTTCCGTAACGCTGGCGGTATGCCTGTTCTTTAGAATGAAGAAAAGCCTGCCGGGGAATGGACCTGGGCGGGTGAAAAACTGCTTCAATAAGCTGCTGGACATATTCAGGTGGAGGATTCAGCGCATGACGGACAATATCAACGGGTTTGATAACCACCGCTCGCAGGCCGGTGACGCCGCTGTCGACGGTCTTTTTTACGGCTTTCAGGCTGGCCTGGCAATGGCGCTCTATCTGCTGCTGGCCGCGCTGCTGAGCGGAGACCAGCCCGGCCGGACGATGGAATGGTTCGTTTTTTCCAATGCCGGCGATATGCTCCACGCAGCACTGCTGCATCTAGGGGTTTCGGGGATTTTCGGGACGCTGTACGGAGTTGGCCTGTGGGCGGCGGTGTACCGCCGGAACGTGGTCCTGACCTGGCCGATTGTGGTACTCAGCAGCCTTTTATACAGCACTTTTCTTCTTTTATTCGCATGGTTTTTGATCCTTCCGCTGGAGAACAGTCCATTTCCCCGCGTTCCTTTCCTGCACCTGTCGGCTGCGTATCTGTTGTTCGGCGCTGTCCTGGGGCTGTTCGCATACCGGGGTGGTTTGCGCACCCGGCGCAGTAGGGACTGAAAACAGCTGCCTTCCCATTCAGGATGGAAAATCATATAAATCGGATATAATTTGCTCAAGTATTCGACCTGATTATCGTGGGGGCTTGATAAGTTATTTCCCAGTCTATAGGACAGGTAGATACAGGTTTGTCTGCGCTTCTGTCATCGCTTTGAGGCAGGAACGGGGGCGCAGGGTCAACCTTTAAATGCGATATGGAAAGCTCTCTGAAATCTCCTGTAAAAGGGCGGCAGCGTTCGCTTAGTTCCGGCGCGGCCGGCGCTGTCTGGGTTGTCAATGCGCTCTTCTGGTTCGCAGCACTGGGGCTCAGTATGCCCGTTTATTTTCGCCAGGCAGTGCAGTTGAACACCAGTGCGCATGGCTCGAGGGTGGACCCAGCCGCGCTGCGCGCCGGCCTGGAAGGCCTGGGTCTTTCCACCCGGTTCTATGCCGTCTACAGCACCGGGCTGGTTCTTCTTTTTGCACTGACATACATCACCGTTGGAGCGCTCATTTTCTGGAAAAAATCCGCCGATCCCATGGCCTTCCGGGTGTCGATCTGGATGGTGATCTTTGGGGCCAGCTTTCCTCCGGCGGTTTCCTACCTTCCCCAGGCCCTGCCCGCCGCCGGCTGGCCCGGTGAAGCCGGCACGCTGGCCCTGACCGTGGTGCGCAGTCTTTCATTTACCTTCTTCTTCCTGCTGCTGTATATCTTCCCGGACGGACGCTTTGTCCCGGGCTGGACGGTGATACCGGCCGCCCTGTTTCTTTTCCTGTCACTCATCGCGGCGATCTTCCCTAATACCGTCTTTGATACAAGTTCCTGGCCTTTTCCCTACAGCCTGCTGGTGATGCTGCTTTTCTTTGCCACCATGGTGTTTGCGCAGGTTTACCGCTACCGGCATGTCTCGAATCCGGTTCAACGCCAGCAGACTAAATGGGTGATGTTTGGCATGCTGGTTGCTGTTTCCGGCTTCGTGCTGGGGGCCCTGGGTTTAGAACTCTCTCGGATACAGGGAGAGTCGAACCTGTTCACCCTTGCGCTGGACCTGCTCTACGGCGTGGACCGGCTGTTTTCATTCGTCCTGCTGCCGCTGGCACTGGGGATTTCGATCCTGCGTTACCGCCTGTATGATATCGACCTGATCGTCAACCGCACCCTGGTCTATGCTGTGCTGACGGCGATGCTGGGTCTGCTTTACTTCGGCAGCGTGGTTCTACTGCAGACCGGATTCCAGATTGCCACAGGCCAGGAGGAATCTGTTCCGGTGGTGACCGTGCTTTCCACGCTGGTGATTGCCGCCATGTTTGGCCCGCTGCGGCAGCGCGTTCAGGAGATGATCGACCGGCGCTTCTACCGCCAGCGCTATGACGCGGCACGGGAACTGTCCGCATTCAGCGCCTCGCTGCGCGATGAACTCGATCTCAATCAGTTATGCCAGCGCCTGCTCACCGCGGTCGAAGATACCATGCAGCCTGAGCAGGTTTCCCTTTGGCTGATCCGGAAAGCAAATGCGGCAGGTGGGGAAAACGCTTCATCTCGTAACGCCAGCGGTAACGATCACAGGACTCCCGGTGGGTAAAAATAGTAAAGAAAGACCCTGTGTGCGGCTGCCGCAGGGAGATCGTAACTGGTATGGACAATGGCCCCGGAGGAGGGCGTAACTCGCTCCGGCGGGGTCGAGATTGGGAGGGAAAAGATGTACGATGTGATTGTGATCGGCGGCGGGCCGGCGGGTGTCACGGCTGCTCTGCGTTCCAGTGAACTGGGGGCGCGCGTTGCACTGATTGAGCGGTCCAACCTGGGCGGAACCTGTACGAATGACGGCTGCGTCCCCACGCGTGTGCTGGCGAAAGCCGCGCGGCTGATGCGCGATGCCGAGCAGCTGGATGATTAGGGAATTCACGCCTCTTCTACTTCCCTCGATTTTGCCAGCCTTATGTCTCGAGTACAGCAGGTGGTTTACCAGATCCACGAAAAAAAGCAAATGATCAACCACCTGAAGGAACTGGGAGTGGATGTCTTCACTCGCAGCGGCGAAGCGCATTTTGTCGATGCACAGACCATCGAACTGGAAAATGGACAGCAGCTTCAGGCACAGAAGTTTATTCTGTGTGCCGGCGGGCACGCCCGCCGTTTAAATTTCCCCGGGGCTGAATATGCCCTGACTCACAGCGACGTCTGGTCATTGAAAGAACTGCCCCGTTCCGTCGTTATCCTGGGGGGTGCCGCCACCGGCTGCCAGCTCGCCTCGATCTTCGCTGCCTTTGGGGCACAGGTCACCGTCCTGGAAGTTGGTCCCCATCTGCTGGGTCGCGAAGATGAAATCATATCGAAAGCCATCGGAGATGCATTCAACCGCCGGGGGATCCAGGTGATTACCGGCATCGGGGGTGTGGAACGGATTGATAAGGTGGACGATGGTCTGCAGTTCTGGTACCAGTACCAGGGAGAGCTGCGATCGATCCACACGCAGGCGGTGATGGTCTCTGTAGGCTGGGTTGGAAATATCGAATCGCTGAACCTGCCGGCTGCCGGCGTTGAGACCCAGCGCGGCTACGTTATCGTCAACGATGCTTTCCAGACCACGGCTCCTAACATTTTCGCTGCCGGCGATATTACCGGCCGCATGATGCTGGTTCAGAGCGGCACGTACGAAGGGCGCATGGCCGCAGAGAATGCGGTGCTGGGCGGCCAGCAGCCTTACCGGCATCTGATCGTGCCTCACGGCGGTTTCACCGATCCGGAATATGGCAGCGTTGGCCTGACGGAGAAGGAGGCACGCACCCTTGAGCCAGAATGCGCCGTGGCCGTGGTCTCTTATGCTGAAATGGATCGTGCCGTGATCGACGGGCGCACAGAGGGCTACTGCAAGCTGATTGTGTCTCAGGAAAATCACCGCATTCTGGGCGCACATGTGGCGGGCGAACATGCTCTGGAGATCATTCACCTGGTGGCTGCCGGCATGGCTGCCGATATGTGGGTAGAGCAGCTTGCCGAACTGGAAATTGCTTATCCGACATTCACTGCGGTTGTAGGTCTGGCGGCTCGCCGGATCATCCGCGATATGGGTGTGATCCCCCTCGCACCGCAGTGGCGCTCGCTTGGTCGTACCTATGCCGCAGAATGGGAGCGGTCAGATCATTAGGATGGGCACAAACGTGATGACCCGGGTTGACATGCTGGAACGCCGGAAAAACGGCGTGGAGATGGCCTGAATGGCTTCATACTGGCAGAAATACAGGGACTTTTTATTCCGGCGTGAGGTGGTAGAAGATGAACCTGCAGTCTCCGACCGGAAGCGAGCCGAAGCGGGGCAAACCCTGGAATTGGAGATCGCCCCGGACGATCCACTGATGGCCTATCTGCTGAAGATGCCGGGGATCGTGGATGTGGACGAGCTGCAGCTGGATTCCCCGGCGCTCCTCGCATTGAAGAAGGCCGGCGTAAAAATTTCGGTGCCTCTGGTCAGCCAGGGGGAGCTGATCGGCCTGTTAAACCTGGGTGCACGCCGTTCAGAACAGGAATATTCACTGGACGACCGCCGGCTGCTGAGCAGTCTGGCAGCTCAGGCCGCTCCTGTACTGAGGGTGGCGCAGCTTGCACGGCAGCAGCAGGCAGAGGCGCGCAAGCGTGAGCGTATTGAACATGAACTGCGGGTGGCACGCGTGATCCAGCAAACGCTGCTGCCCAAAGAACTGCCCAGTCTTCCCGGATGGGAGATTAAGGTGCACTGGCAGCCTGCGCAGGCGGTGAGCGGTGATTTCTATGATTTTGTCAAATTCTCCGATGGACGACTGGGGATCCTGATCGGCGATGTCACCGATAAGGGTGTGCCGGCAGCGCTGGTGATGGCAACCACACGCAGCGTGCTGCGCTCGGCCGCGGAACGTCAGGATTCGCCAGGAGCCGTGCTGCAGCAGGCGAATGATCTGCTCTGCCCTGATATCCCGGCAAATATGTATGTCACCTGCTTGTACGGAATCCTTGATCCCAGCACGGGACGGCTTGTTGTCGCCAACGCAGGGCACAATTTACCCTATCGCTGCACGCCACGGGGGCTGATCGAATTACGCGCTACGGGGGTTCCGCTGGGATTAATGTCTGATGTGACTTATGAGGAGAAGGAAACCACGCTTTTCCCCGGGGAGAGCCTGGTCTTCTACAGTGACGGCCTGGTGGAAGCCCACAATCCCCAGGGTGAAATGTTTGGCTTTCCACGCCTGCGTTCGCTCTTAGACGCTTCTCCAGCCGGGGTAGCGCTGGTCGACTTCCTGGTCACCGAGCTGGAGCGCTTCACGGGGGCGGAATGGGAGCAGGAGGATGATGTCACCCTGATGGCAATCTCATATAACGGGACGCCGTTTGCGCAGGGAGGGGCGAACACGGATCAGGTTCTGGCCGAATTCGAGCTGAAAAGCCAGCCGGGAAATGAACGCCTGGCGATGGAGCAGGTAGCCGGCGCTGTGCGCTCGCTCAACCTGAGCCCGGACCGCCTGGAGCGCCTGAAAACGGCCGTTGCCGAGGGGACCATGAATGCTATGGAGCACGGCAACCGCTACCGGGAGGAGCTTCCTGTTACCATCCGTGTTTCGGTCACTGACAATCATCTGCTGGTACAGATCACGGATTATGGAGGCGACCAGCCGATTCCCGATCAACCCGAACCCGACCTGGAAGCAAAGCTGCATGGCCTGCAGTCGCCTCGTGGTTGGGGTCTGTTCCTGATAAAAAACATGGTCGATGAACTGCGCATCAAAACCGAGGAGCAGCGCCATACCCTTGAGCTGATCTTCCGGCTGGAAGGAGCATGAAATGGCAGCCAACCCATTTGAAGTCAATGTACAAAAACTGTCGGATCGAGTTCTGATGGAACTGCGGGGAGAAATGAACTCGTTTGCAGAGCAGGCGCTTTCAGCCGCATATTCGGAAGCAGAAGGGTTCGATCTGCCGATCATTCTCCTCGACTTCTCCAGGGTCACCTACATCAACAGCACCGGGATTGCCCTGATCGTTGGATTGATGAGCCGCGCCCAAAAAGCCGGCCGGCGCCTGGTCGTCTTTGGCCTGAGCGATCATTATCAGGAGATTTTCCAGATCACCCGCTTAGCGGATTACTTGAGCATTGTGCCAGATCAGGCCAGTGCGATGGCCGTGTAATAACGAGAGAACGCGATACAGGTTCGTTTGCAGACACAGGAGGAAATGGAATGTCTAAACCAGATGTGACCATGAATGTTCGCAAGGTTTCGGATACTGCCAGCGTGATCGATATCCGCGGTGAAATCAACGCCTTTGCAGAAAACGTGTTGATGGATGCCTATGCGGAAGCGAGCTCAGGCAACACCAACGCGATTGTGCTGAACTTTGAAGAGTTGAAATATATGAACAGTTCAGGGATCGGCCTGCTGGTGACGCTGCTGATTCGCGCTAACCGCCAGAAGCAGCGCCTGCTTGCCTGCGGCTTGAGCGATCACTACCGCCAGATCTTCGAACTGACGCGGCTGAATGAAGCCATCGCTATCTATCCCAGCGAAGCCGAGGCCCTGGCTGCAGCGAACGTCAAGCAGTCCGTCTCCTGAGGGTGGACGGCAGCGCGTCCAATCAGGATGCACCCCATGACCTGGCCGCTGAGGGTTGAACGACCGGGATGGGAGGTCGGATGCCGGATCTGCGGTGAGCGAAACGACCTCCCCGCTGGCCAGGTCTGTGGAATCTGGAGGTAAAAATGGCAGAAAATGGTGAAAACCTGCAGAAGGATCAGGAAGGTAACTGGGCCAGACCGGTCTCACGGTTGAAGGTGAAGGACATACCGCAGGGGGCAACCGGCATCAATCTGGACGGCAGGCCTGTATACGGCGCTCTGCAGGGCTTTGGCAAGATGTGGCAGAAAACTTACCGGGTGCGCCTCAGCGGGGCGAATGTCACGCCTGAAGAGGTGATGAAGGTGTGGAAGGAGAACTTTCCGAAATTCCAGCCTCCCGAAAACCACTTCTACCCGTCCATGGCCGGTGTAAAGCCGGGTGAAGTGCTCTTCATCAGCACCCGCCTGCCCGTACTGCCGGGCTTACCCGGGATTATCCCCTTCTCCAGTGGGGTCATGATCCTGTATGCCGACGATACCTCCTTTACCGTCATGACGCCAGAAGGGTTCCCGGATTATGGCTGGAACACCTTTTCCACTTACGATGACGACGGCACCACGGTTGCCCAGGTCCAGTCATTCGTGCGCGCTGCAGACCCGATCTACGAGTTCGGCAATTACTTCATGGGCGGCGCAGAGCTGCAGGAGCGCACATGGCAGCATGTCCTCTCTTCACTGGCCGAGTATTTTGGCGTGCGCGGTTACGTCCAGTTTTATAAAGTATGCCTGGATCCGAGGTTCCAGTGGTCCGAAGCAAGGCATATCTGGCGCAATGCCGCCATCCGCACCTTCTTTTATGTGCTCAGTTCGCCGATTCGCTGGGTACAGAAACAGCTGCAGCGTTAGCGCTGCAGCTGTTCATTTCCCGGTATTGACCCTCAGGATTGGACCCGAACTGCCTGTTGAAGGGCGGTGCTCATCCGGATAAGCGCTTCTTCCAGGGTGCTGCGCGGACAGCCAAAATTCAGGCGCACGAACCCTTCTCCGCCGGCGCCAAAGATTTTTCCATCGTTCAGTGCTACCCGCCCCTGTTTGAGATAGAAATTGTAGGGATCCTGGCTGACCTCCTCCGCCGTCTGGCGGCAGTCCAGCCAGGCAAGATAGGTGCCTTCCGGTTTCACCATGCGAACGCCGGGCAGGTTTGCCTGTACGTATTCTGCCAGGTAGTCGCGATTCTCCTGCAGATAGGCGAGCAGGCCTTTCAGCCATTCGCCTCCACTCTCGTAGGCGGCCTTTGCGGCTGCCAGACCCATTACGTTCACCCAGCTTACCAGACCCTTTTTTGCATTGACATAGCGTGTGCGCAGCTCTTTGTTCGGGATCACGGCAAATGCACACTGCAGACCGGGCAGGTTGAATGTTTTACTGGGTGCCATCAGGGTAATGGACTGCTGTTCGATTTCGGGCGCCAGCGAGGCGATGGGGATATGCCTGTGCCCCTCATAGATCAGGTCACCGTGAATCTCATCCGAACAGATCAACACATTACGGCGCAGGCAGATTTCCGCCATGCGCTGGAGTTCATCTTCACAAAATACCCGGCCAACCGGGTTGTGCGGGTTGCACAGGATGAACATGCGGGTGCGCCCGTCGATGGCCTGTTCAAAGGAATCCCAGTCGATATAATAGCTGCCGTTTTCATCCTGACAGAGCTGGCTTTCCTGGCGGACCATGTCCACGTGCTCATGCGCGTTCAGTATAGGATGGTAAACCGGCGGCTGAACGAGCAGGCCGCCGCCAGGCTGGCCGAAGGCATGGCAGGCCAGATTAAAACCGGTGACCACACCTGGCAGGAATACAATGGCCTCCGGCTGCACGCGCCATTGATACCGCTCTTCCAGGCGCGCCAGGATCACCTGGCGCAGCTCATCCGGATCGCACGGGTAGCCAAAAATCCCATGCTCAACCCGTTCATGCAGGGCGCGCAGCACCGGCTCCGGAGCTCTGAAATCCATGTCCGCTACCCATAAAGGCAGCACATCGTCGCCGTAGGCTTTCCACTTGACACAATCCGTATTCTTACGCTCCGGAACCTGGTCGAAATATTCTCTCATTCTGCAGTGCTCTCCTTTATCCATTTGAGGTAGCTTTCAGATCCGCTGGTGATTGGCAGGGCTACAATTTCTGGCACCTCATAAGGATGCACAGCTTTCACCTGCGGAATTAGTCGGGATTCAAAAAGGGCTGCCTGGGTCTTGACGATGAGGAGAAATTCTTCATCTTCCTGAATCTCGTTCTCCCACCAGTAATGTGACTGGATGGGGCCCAGGATATTGACACAGGCGGCGGTGCGGTTTTCCAGCAGTGCTTTTGCTATCGTTTTTCCGGCTTCTGCGGAAGGGACAGTGATGAAGACAACAATCGCTTCAGAATCCATTCCAGTTTCTCCTTATCCCGTTATCGATGAAGGTATTTAACCACTTTTTCGAGTAGAATCATTGAGTCCTTCTGGATTTGAGCTGCTCAGCCTTCATTCTGGAGTGGAGTGACCCTATGCCTGACTGGAAAATTCTCATCGCTGATGGACTCGCTGAAAGCGGGAAAGCCATCTTGCAGTCCGCCGCGCAGGTGGATGATCGCACCGGGTTACCGGCCGACGAACTGATGCAGATCATCTGTGATTATGATGCCCTGATTGTGCGCAGCCGGACCAAGGTGACTTCCGCCGTATTCAATGCCGCCCAACGGCTGCAGGTGGTGGGGCGTGCAGGTGTTGGGGTAGACAATATCGATCTGGCGGCAGCGGCCTCCAAAGGCGTGACGGTGGTCAATGCCCCGGTATCCACCACGCTGGCAGTGGCAGAACTGACCCTGGGTTTAATGCTGGCTCTGGCACGCTCCATTCCACGCGCCGATGCTGCCATGAAAACCGGGCAGTGGATAAAAAAGGAACTAATGGGCGTGGAAATCAGCGGGAAGGTGCTGGGCGTCCTGGGGATGGGCAATATTGGCAGCGCAGTAGCGCAGCGCGCAGCCGCACTGGGGATGACCGTAATTGGTTACGATCCGCTCCTGCACGAAGAACAGATTCGCGAGCGGGGTGCCGAACCGGTCTCCCTGCACGACCTCTACGCCCGTTCCGACTATATTACCATCCATGTTCCCCTCACGCTGGAAACCCGCAAAATGATCAACGGGCAGGTGCTGGGCCTGATGAAGCGCGGTGTGCGTTTGATCTGCGCGGCGCGCGGCGGGATCATTGATGAAACAGCTCTGCTGGGCGCGCTTGAATCGGGTCATGTGGCCGGCGCAGCTCTGGATGTATTTGCTGCCGAACCACCGGGACTGACCGCCCTGGTTTCACACCCGAATGTAATCGCCACACCTCATATCGGCGCCCAGACCGAAGAAGCACAGAGGCGCGCATCTGAGGATATTGCTGCGGAGGTTCTGGCAGCTCTGCGCAAGGAACCCCTGCGCTGGAAAGTGCTGTAAACTGTCAGATCCGTTCCACGGGCTGTTCTGCTGATAGAAATTTAGATGAAAAGGATGATCGAATGGAAGAAAAGTTGAAGCAACTGAAGGCCATTCTTGGCGAGGTCTCTGATATTAATAACGCCATCGCTCTGTTAGACTGGGACCAGCAGGTCAATATGCCTCCCGGTGGAGTGGAGGCGCGCGGTTACCAGATTGCCACCCTGAGCAATCTGGCGCATGTGAAGTTCACTTCGGATGAGGTTGGTAAGCTGCTCGATGAGTTCCAGCCGCTGGCTGAACAGCTGGATCCGGATTCAGATGATGCTCGTCTGTTGCGGGTTACAAAGCGCGAGTACGACAAGCAGACGCGCGTGCCCTCCGAGCTGGTGATCGAGTTCGCCCAGGTCACCAGCGTGGCGCACAACGCATGGCAGGAGGCGCGCGAAAAGAACGATTTCGCCAGCTTTGCGCCTTACCTGGAGAAGATTTTCGCCCTGCGCCGCCGCTATGCAGACCTGTTTGCCCCTTATGATCATGTTTACGACCCGCTGCTGGACGATTTTGAGCCGGGATTGAAGACCGCGGATGTGCTCGCCATCTTCAGTGAACTGCGAACCCAGCAGGTCGAGCTGCTCAAAGAGATTGCCAGCCGCCCGCAGGTGGACGATTCATTCCTGCGCCAGCCCTATGACGAGCAGAAGCAGTGGGATTTCGGCGTCGAAGTGATCTCGAAAATGGGTTACGACTGGAAACGCGGCCGGCAGGATCATTCGGCGCATCCTTTCACAACCAATTTCGACATCGATGATGTGCGCATCACCACGCGCATCCTGCCGGATTATGCCGCCTCGGCGTTCTTCAGCACGGTGCATGAGGCCGGTCACGCGATGTACGAGCAGGGGATCTCAAAAGCGCTGCGGCGCACCCCGCTGGCCGGTGGGGCCTCGCTGGCTGTCCACGAATCGCAGTCGCGCATGTGGGAGAATCTGATTGGCCGCTCCCTGCCCTTCTGGGAGCATTTCTACCCGCGCCTGCGGGAATTGTTCCCCGCCCAGTTAGGGAATGTCGATCTGCAAACCTTCTACAAAGGCATAAACAAGGTCGAGCCTTCGCTTATTCGCACCGAGGCGGACGAGGCTACTTACAACCTGCATGTGATGGTTCGTCTGGAACTGGAGATCGCCGTACTGGAAAACCGCCTGCAGGTGAAAGATCTGCCTGAGGCCTGGAACGAGAAGATGCGCGACTACCTGGGCATCACCCCTCCGAACGACAGCGAGGGTGTACTGCAGGACGTGCACTGGTCCGGCGGCTCGATCGGCTACTTCCCCACCTATGCCCTTGGGAATCTGATCTCCGTTCAACTCTGGGAGTGCATTCTGCAGGATATTCCGGATGTAAACGCCCAGATCCGCAGAGGAGAATTTGGCGAACTGCTGAACTGGCTGCGGGAGAAGATTCACCGCCATGGGGCGAAGTTCGAACCCCAGGAGCTGGTGCAGCGTGTGACCGGGACAAAGATCGACCCGGCGCCTTACCTGCGGTACCTGCGAACCAAGTACGGAGAGATCTACAACCTGTGATTCTTACCCGAAAAAAGCTCACCTGCCTGGTGAGCTTTTTTCATGCTGGGAGATGTTCAACAATTAGAGAAATTTTAGTCAAAATGTCCCACTTTTCATCTCCGTTGGGAAGAGCAGATGCCCTCCGGGCAGCATGGTAGAATACAGTGCTCGTACTTTCCAGCAGCGGTTTAACAACCTGGGACAGCGAATAATTAGAGGGGTAAATCCCAACCAGAAAGGTAGAAATGGCGGAACGACTCGATTCTCCAAAAAAATCTACCATTGTTGTTATGCATGGAGACCAGACCGGTGAAGAACTGCTCCAGCAGGCCCTGCGCGTTCTGGACCCTGCACTGCTGCGAGTAGAACTCTCTTTTATCCATTTTGACCTCAGCCTGGAGAACCGCCGGGCGACAGCCAACCAGGTAGTTTATGATGCTGCGCGTGCCATGTGCGAGACCGGCCTGGGGTTAAAAGCTGCCACAATCACACCTGAAAAACCAGGAGATGTCGGCAGCCCGAACGCCATCCTGCGTGATGAGATCGACGGGAAAGTGATCCTGCGTATCGGCCGCCGCCTGCCCCGGGTACACCCGATGGCCGGTGTGCACGCCCCCATTGCCGTTGTGCGCATGGCCGTTGACGATGCTTATGGGGCAAAGGAATGGCGGGAACAGACACCTGATGGGGATGAGATCGCCTACCGACTGTCCCATATCCGCCGCTCAACCTCTCGGGCCGTGGCAGAGTTTTCTTTCCAGCTTGCCGAGCGCATGGGAGCGCGCGTTTTTGGCGGCCCGAAATTCACCGTCAGCCCGATTTATGAAGGGATGTTCAAAGAAGACCTGGATGCGGCGGCTGCCCGTCATCCGAATGTCCCCTATGATCCCCAGTTGATTGATGCTACATTCGCCCTGTTATTAAAGACAGGCGGTGAGTCACTGGTCATCCCAACCCTCAACCGCGACGGAGACCTGCTTTCGGACATGGTGCTGCAGATGTTTGGCAGCATCGCCGGCTCGGAAAGCATGGTCCTGGCTTTCGATGAAGCCGACCAGATCCGTGTCGTGATGGCTGAAGCCCCGCATGGAACTGCTCCTACCCTGGAGGGCAAGAACATCGCAAACCCAATGGCGATGATCCTGGCGGGAGCTGCGCTGCTTCCTTATACGTCCGACCCGCGCGCGGAGCGCGCCTCACGGGCGATTTATGAAGCTGTGTTTGAAGCGGTTCATGAAGGAAAAGCCACCGTTGATCTGGGAGGCAGCATGACCACGGTCGAATTTACCGATGAAGTCATTCGCCGGGTCGGCGCCAAGCTGGAAGTCTGGGAGGGGTTGGGAAGGTAATTACTTTCCTTCTGCAGCGGAAATCCTATGGCTCTGATACTGTTCATCGATGATGATCCGCTGGCTCTGGAGACAATGACGAAAGCCGTTCAGGTCTTCGGGCATCAGGCGCTGAATGCAAGCAGCGGTCAGCAGGGGCTTGAGCTGGCTGCACAGCAGCGGCCGGACATCATCTTTATCGACATGCGCCTGCCGGATATGGATGGCCTGACCCTGCTGAAGAGGCTCAAGGAGCAGCCCGCCTCCGCCGGCATTCCGATACTGGTGCTCTCTGCGGGGCCAGAACTGGATGCCGCCGAACGGGTGACCGCCGCAGGCGCGCGCGCCTATCTTTGCAAGCCTATTCGTCTGCAGACCCTGATCGATACCATTCAACAATACACCTCGGGCGAACCGAACCCCTGAACGGGTGATCGCGGCATTGATGAGGGTTTTGCGCTGTTTACCCGTTTTGCTTTTGTTTACCCTGGCGTCCGCCTGTGGGGACTATCAGAGTCCATTCCTGCCAACACCACTGGCGGAGGACTATCTGCCTACCGCCATCGCGCTCACGGTAGAAGCCGGGGTAACCCCTCTGCCTCCCGCAGAGACCCCTCCTCCGCCAGACACTGAAGGTATGGAAACCGGCGAGACCCCCGTCCAGGGGGATCCGACCGCAACGCCATCGCCAACGCTCCGCCCCACGCTGCCGGAAGCGACCCCTGCCCCTGTCACGCCGGCCATCACGCCGACCCCAACGCCCGATTTCCCTGACGATGCAATTGAAATCTACAATCCGGGCGAACTATCCAAAATCATCTCGCCCTTCCACCTGTATGCATATATGCGGCCGCGCGCCGGCAGGCTGGCGCGCATCGAGCTGTTCGGGGAGGACGGCCGGCTGCTGGTGCGCCAGATCAAAGAGTACGAATTCGACAGCGGGGCCTGGGCAAATCTCTCGCTGGACATCGATTTTGAAATTTCAGCTACAGCCGAGATGGGCCGCCTGGTGATCAGCGTTGAGGATGAGTACGGCCGCCTGGTGGCAGTAAATTCGGTTGATCTGGTGCTGCTTTCGCTCGGGACGGCAGACCTGAACCCTTCGGACAGCGTGCTGGAGCGCATCCTGATCCAGGATCCGCGGCCGAAAGCGCTGATCCAGGGTCAGCAGGTGCAGGTATCCGGGCTGGCTCGACGGGAGGACGGCACCCAGCTTATTGGCCAGTTAATCGATGAAGAGGGGAAAGTGATCGGGCTCCGCGTGTTTGGCGTCTCGCGTACGGAGCAGGACCCTTACGGCACCTTTTCGGCAGAGATTCCTTATGAGGTGGATGACCTGACCGCGGTGCGGCTGGTGGTATTCGAAAGTGGGGAACCGGTCTCACCGGTCCGCTACCTGTCAAGCGTTGAAATCCTGCTCAGCCCGTAGGTGCTGGTTGTCGTACAGCGGCCGGTACAAGGGGAAATCCAGCCGGTACTAACCACCGTCACATAGTAAAATAATTCTGAAAATCGAGGTGAGCAAAACCGCTGCAGCCCCGCCGTGTTTGTGATCTCTCCTGCATAGTTATTATCATTTTATACTATTGATAGAGCGGGGTTCCCTCATCCAACCATGACCTGTCCGGCATCAACAGTGGTTGATCAACGGGCATGGCTGCCCTAAGGAGAAAAACATGCCGAATTTGCCTTTTCCATCTAAAAGAGCACCAATTTATCAGGATGTGCCCGATGACAAGTGGTACAACTGGCGCTGGCAGTTGAGCAACCGCATCAACACGCCCGAAGAGTTTGAAAAGGTAATTCCACTTACTGAGGGTGAGCGCAAAGCGCTTTCGGCCGCACATCTCTTCCGTGTCGATATCACCCCTTATTTTATTTCATTGATCGATCCGGAAGATCCGAATGACCCTATCCGCAAACAGGTGGTGCCCACCGCCGAAGAACTGGTGCCTTTTACGGCAATGATGGAAGATTCGCTGGCCGAAGACCGCCACTCCCCCGTCCCCGGACTGGTGCACCGCTACCCCGACCGGGTTTTGATGCTGGTAACCACGCAGTGTGCCTCTTACTGCCGCTACTGCACCCGGTCGCGTATTGTGGGCGATCCCTCGGCGACCTTCTCACGCTCCGAATTTGATATGCAGATCGAGTACCTGAAGCGAACCCCTCAGGTGCGCGACGTTCTGCTTTCCGGCGGTGACCCGCTGGTCCTGGCCCCCAGGATACTGGAGGAGATTCTCAGCCGCCTGCGCGAAATTCCGCACATTGAGATCATCCGCATCGGCTCGCGCGTCCCGGTATTCCTGCCCATGCGCGTGACGGATGAGCTGACCGATATGCTGCAGAAGTATCACCCGCTGTGGATGAATATCCACGTCAACCATCCGAACGAGATCACTGCCGAGCTGGCCGAAGCCTGCGACCGCCTGACCCGCGCCGGCATCCCGCTGGGCAACCAGTCGGTGCTGCTGGCTGGTGTGAATGATAATGTGCACGTACAGCGCCAGCTTGTGCACGACCTGGTGCGCATCCGCGTACGCCCGTACTACCTCTACCAGTGCGATCTGGTGGAAGGCGCCGGTCACTTCCGCACCCCGATCGCCAAGGGCATTGAAATTATGGAGGGGCTGCGCGGGCACACCTCTGGTTACGCCGTGCCGACGTATGTGGTCGATGCCCCCGGCGGCGGTGGGAAGATCCCCGTGCTGCCGCAGTACCTGATCAGCATGTCGGACCACAAGGTGGTGCTGCGCAACTTCGAAGGTTTCATAACCACCTATGAGGAGCCCATCCATTACGACCCCGATAAGGCGGCCAAACCGCAGATCCGCCGGCCCGAGCCGGGGCAAACCGGCGTGTTCGGCCTGCTGGAAGGCGAATCGATGTTCATCAAGCCGGAAGGCTTCGATGAACTGCATGATCGCGGCGGTATCCAGCACCGCCTGAAAGACGAGCACAAATGGGTGCCCCTGGGAATTGGCGATGGCAGCAGGATTTCCGTAGAAGGGGATGACGCGCCGCCTGCGGGGAACGCTCCGCAAACCCCGTCTGACGCGGGTTGATCTCAAGTCCGAGAAATCCGTATAAAAGAAGGCGCCCTGCTGTCACACAGGGCGCCTTCTTTTGCAGGTACATTTTTGCAGCTGTCGATCCCATGCAATTCTTCTGCGTAAGGGAATGCGGGTAGTGGATTCTGGCAAGCTGGTTCTTGACAGACGCCGCGCGCGGTTTATAATAACCGTGTAATTTGTAGTTAAATTGTCGTATTTGGTGTGAACGCCAGGAGTAAACTCATGGTTCACTGCATCTGTCTGGGGCGGGGTAGGTAATCACCCTCCTCGTCGCAGCAGCGTAAAGATCAACGCTCCGGGAAAGCCGGGTAACGATCCAACACAAGAAGAAGGGTGATTGCAGCCCCGCATGCGAGGTTTTTTAGTGTCGGGTGTGCAGCACTCTTTTTTGCTGGTTGGATCGTTTTCGTTTAAGGGGTCATATGATTGAAATACCTGTTGAGAGACAAATTCGGAATAATGCCTCTGGTCGTGTGGGTGAGATCGAGGCGCTGGTGGGGAACACCCCGCTGATCAGGCTGCACCGCATCGCCAGCGAACTGGCGCCCGGGGTGGAACTGCTGGCCAAAGCGGAATGGTACAACCCCGGCGGTTCGGTTAAGGACCGCCCGGTCCTGAACATCATGCTTAAGGCCCTCGAATCAGGCCGCCTGGCTCCGGGGATGCGCTTGCTGGATGCCACCTCGGGCAACACCGGCATCGCCTACGCGACCTTCGGCGCGGCGCTGGGGGTTCCGGTCACCCTGACAATGCCCGCCAACGCCAGCGCGGAGCGCATCCGCCTGCTGCGTGTGCTGGGAGCGGAGCTGATCCTGACCGACCCGCTGGAGGGGATCGACGGAGCCATCCGCAAAGCGCATGCCCTCAAAACCGGGCGGCCCGATCTGTACTATCACGCCAACCAGTACGATAATCCGGCGAATTGGCAGGCGCATGAGCAGACCACCGGGCCGGAGATCTGGGCTCAGACACAGGGCCGGGTGACGCATTTTGTCGCCGGTCTGGGGACGGCCGGAACCCTGACCGGAGTGGCTCACTTCCTGCGGCGCTGCCGCCCGGATGTACAGATCATCGCTGTGCAGCCGGATGCTCCACTGCACGGCCTGGAAGGGCTGAAGCATATGCCCAGTCAGATCCGGCCGGGCATTTACGACCCCAGCCTGCCCGACCGGGTGGTGGAAGTCAACACCGAGGACGCCTACGAGATGGTCCGGCGACTGGCGCGAGAGGAAGGCCTGTTCACCGGCATCTCATCAGGCGCCAACCTGCTGGCCGCCCTGCGCGTGGCGCAGGAACTGGAACAGGGGGTTGTGGTGACGATCTTTCCGGATGCCGGTTACCGGTATCTGAGCGAAACGGGGCTCTGGGGTGAATAAGATGACTATCTACCTTTCGCGTGAACTGCTGGCGGAAATCCAGGCACACGGTGAACAGGCCTACCCGGAGGAGGGCGCCGGCCTGCTGCTGGGGCGTGTGGATGGAGAGCAGCGTCGAGTGCTGCAGATTATCAGCCTGCCCAACACCCGCGAGGACGGCGCCCGGCAGCGGCGCTACCTGATCTCTCCGGCGGACTACATTGCCGCTGAGGAGGCCGCCATCCAGGCCGGGCTGGATGTGCTGGGCGTTTTCCACTCTCACCCGGACCATCCGGAACACCCCTCGGAGTACGACCGTGAGTGGGCGCTGCCCTGGTTTTCGTATCTCATCACCAGTGTACATCAAGGCAGGGCCTGGCGAACTCGCTCCTGGCGCCTGAGCGAAGACCGGAGTGAATTTTTGGAAGAAGCGGTTGAAACCATATCTGTACCAGTGAAGGAGTGAAAGATGTCCCTTTATTTTGTCCGTCACCAGCACGATGAACAGACCTGCCCTGCGCGGGACCCTCAGGCTGGCGCCATGCTGCTGGCCCACATCAACCCGGCCAACGCTCGCCAGTTCGGTGTGAACATCCACGGAGATGCGGTCCTCGACGGGCAGCATACATTTGTACTGATCCTGGAGGCCGACTCGCAGGATCAGGTTGAACAGTTTATGCAGCCCTTTAAGCAGGCCGGACCTGTAGAAGTCTGGCCTGCTTCGGCCTGCGAAACGGTCGTCGAACGCGCCGGATGTTGATAAAATTTAAGGAGATCAGAATGCCCACTCTGCGAATACCTGCAGCGCTGCGCAGTTACACCGGGGGGCAGAGCGAAATCCCCATCGCCGGGGACACCGTATCTGCGGCCCTGAATAATCTGGTAAAACGCTATCCGGAGTTAATCCCGCACCTGGTTAACGAAGATGGTGAGCTGCGGCCCTACGTCAATGTCTTTCTGGGCAGCGAAAACATCCGGGAAATCCAGGGGTTGGACACACCGCTCCGGGAAGAAGACCGGCTGATGATCATTCCATCGATTGCCGGAGGAAGATAGAAAAACAGGTAAACATGCTGCCACAACTATCACATGCTGAAATTTTGCGCTATTCGCGCCACCTGCTGATCCCCGAGGTCGGTCTGGAAGGACAGCGCAAGTTGAAAGCCGCATCGGTGCTGGTAATCGGCACCGGCGGCCTGGGTTCTCCTGTCTCGCTGTATCTGGCGGCCGCGGGCGTGGGGCGCATTGGCCTGGTGGACTACGACGTGGTCGATTATTCGAACCTTCAGCGCCAGGTGATCCACGGCACCGCCAGCCTGGGGAAGCTGAAGGTGGAATCGGCGCGCGATCGCATGCTCGACATCAACCCGGATATCCACGTTGAGGTCTACAACGAGCCCTTCACTTCGGCCAACGCCATGCGTATTGCACAGGACTACGACATCATTATCGACGGCACGGACAATTTCCCTACCCGCTATCTGAGTAATGATGTCGCTGTGCTGCTGGGGAAGCCGAATATCTACGGCTCCATTTACCGATTTGACGGGCAGGCCAGCGTATTCGACGCTCGCCGCGGGCCGTGCTACCGCTGCCTCTTCCCCGAACCGCCCCCACCAGGCCTGGTACCCACCTGCGCCGAAGGCGGCGTGCTGGGGGTGCTGCCGGGCACGATCGGTACCATTCAGGCTACGGAGGCTCTCAAACTGATCCTCGGCATCGGAGAGCCGCTGATCGGCCGCCTGCTGCTCTTCAACGCCCTGGATATGAGCTTTGAGTACGTGCGGCTGCGCAAGAACCCGAACTGCAAGATCTGCGGACCCAACCCCGAAGTGACCGAACTGATCGATTACGAGGCCTTCTGTGGGGTGCCGGGACACGATCATGATGTGGGTTCAGTGGGCGGCGGCTGGGACATTGAAGCGAAGGAACTGGCTGCCCGTCTGAAGAACGGAGGCAACCTGCGCCTGATCGATGTGCGCGAGCCGCACGAACTGCAGATTTCTCGCATCGAGGGGGCCGAGCTGATTCCACTGGGGCAGCTCGCCGCACGCCTTTCAGAGCTGGACAGCGCCCAGGAGATGGTGGTCTTCTGCAAATCGGGGTCGCGCTCTGCGCGTGCTCTGGAACTGCTGGTCGGCGCTGGTTTTCGTAAGGTGAAAAACCTCAAGGGCGGGATCAACGCCTGGGCGCGTGAGGTCGACCCGACTCAACCCGTTTATTAAATAAATTCCCCCAGATTCTGTGTAAACACCTCCGCAGCATCATCGAGCTGCGGAGGTGTTCTTGTTTATTCGCCGCGAGTTCATAGATGACCGGCTGCCGGCAGGGGGACCGCCAGAATCATCACTCACACCTTAAAAAGGGGCTGCGGCGTATCGGTACGCCGCAGCCATTTCAGGATGAGACAGCAGATCGTCTAGTTCCCTCCCTTACCCTTGTCCTTGGGCCCCTTACCGGGGTTGTTCTTTCCATTACCATTACCATTACTATTACCATTACCGTTGCCATTGCCGCTACCATTACCTTTGCCATTGCCGCTGCCATTACCATTACCTTTGCCATTGCCGGGGTTGTTCTTCGGATTCCCCTGCTGGCCTAACTGCTGCTTGATCTGTCCCCAGCCCATGCCGGAGGACTTCATCTGGAAGATTTCTTCCACCGGCACGCCAGTTTCCCGGCTCAGCGCGTAGGCCTGCTCAATCTCGCCGAAGCCGAACCCCTGGCAGAACCAGCCCATGATCTCTTCGTAGGGAACGCCGTACGTCTGTGCCAGGCGGGAGCCGACCGGGTGCGGCTGAGCGCCTGTGCAGCCGACCTCCTGCGTGGTTTCTGGTGTCGGTGTGACGGTTGCGGTGGGGGTCTCCGTAGGAGTGCCGGTGGGTGTTTCCGTCGGAGTTTCTGTCGCCGTCGGGGTCTCCGTTGGCGTTTCGGTGATCACAGGAGTCTCCGTAGGTTCTTCCGTTGCCGTCGGGGTAGGAGTTTCCGCAGGCTCTTCGGTCGGTTCGCCGGTTGTTCCGCAGTCTGACACCAGGGTGATGGTCAGGAAGCCCTCATGACCTTCAGGGTTGTTGGTTTCCTCGGCCACAAACACACGCACCTGAACCACACCGTCTTCGACCGTCTGCCAGCTTTCCGCCAGCTCCAGATGGACGTTGAAGAGTACAGTACCGTCTGGCGTGATCGTCTCCCAGCTGGTGGGGGTGAGCTGCACCTGGTCGACGTATTCACCTCCGGCAGTCACCTGGTAGCCCAATTTGACATTGGCAGCGACATCCTTTTCCTCGACGCCCCGGTTGATCAATACACCGTTGAAATCATAAGCCAGGCCGGATTGTGCGGCGCATATGCGCTGGTCGAGTGTCTCCGGATCGAAGGCCAGGACCGGCAGGGCGTCAGGTTGCGGAGTCGGGGTGGGTTCTTCTCCAGATGACAGCGGCTGGATGCTGTCTGCCCGCCAGCGGCCGTCTTCCAGCAGGCTGAACGCTGCCTGTACAGGTTCACCAACCGTCAGGCCATCGCCCAGAATGGTGTTCTCGTCGACGATCACGGACCAGCCGCTGATCGTCCAGGTATCGCCATCCATTTCTTCCAGGATGCCGGTGAAGCTGGCCGTGGGCTCGCTGTCTTCAATGACCTCGATGCGATCGGCGATCCATTCTCCGCCTTCCATAATGCGGCCGGCGACTTTGACCGTGCTGCCCACAGCCGGGCTCCCGACCAGTTCCGTCTCAGAGGTGACCGTGAAGGCCACGCCGGCTGCGATCCAGGTGCTGCCCTCCAGGCTGGTAACGGTTCCCTGCAGGTTGAACTGATAGGCGGGATCCTCCAGCACATCCTCTTCAACTGTGGTAGCCTGCCCGGAAGTCAGGAACACCTGTCCGACCTTATTGCTGACCAGCACTTTACCATGGTCCACGGCGAAGCGGGATTTCCCCTGACCGCCGACAGAGACCTGAAAGGCGGTGCCGTGCACGCTGGCCGCTCCGCTGGGGGTGTAGACGATGAAAGCGCTTTTCTTACCCTTCAGCGGTACCACACTGTGGTACGACTGGCCGGCGTTCTGGTGGAGCACCACCTGCAGCACTTTGCCCCAGTCGCCGTCGACCCGTGACAGGGTCACGTCGGAGTTAGGCGCCAGGGTGGTGCGGGTACCGTCGAAAAAGACCAGGGTCGCACTGGCGTTGCTGGCAGTGCGAATGCGCTCCTGCGCATGCACCCGGTCGCCATTTTCAACCGGCCGCCACTTGCCGTCCCGGGCGACCACTTCCACGAGGCCGCTGACATCCATCAGGGTGGCTGCCTGAGCATCACGCGGTCCGGCCCGGTAGATCCCCAGACCTGCCAGTGTGATGACCGCGATTACGAGCAGGGCCAGCCCGGCAGCCAGGGCCGGGAACGGCCGCCATGTCCAGCGGAAAGCCGGCTTCTGCGACCGGGCCGGCTGGTGGTAGCCGTTGCGGGTCGCCTGGTGTGCAGCCGCCTGCCCGGCATCCTGCATGCGCTGCTTTACTGCGCCCATTTTCTCGGCAGCAGGTTCGGGGATGGGCAGAGATCGGATGGTCTCAGCCAGCTGCACCAGCGGGGCCAGGTCCTGCAGATCATCAGGGACTTTTTCTAAAACGGCTTCCAGTTCAGCGCCGTCTTCTAATTCTTGAAGCATTTGCTGCAGTACATCATCTCGATCAGGCATAGTAGATCTCCCATTCCGTCAGAATCTGGCGTAAAGCAGTCAGTCCGCGGCGCTGCAGACCTTTGATGGCATCTTCGCTCCGGTCAAGTACCCGGGCGACTTCGGCAATGGGCATACCGGCCACAAAGCGCATCACCAGGACTTCGCGCTGATCCTCGGTCAGCTGGTTCATGGCGTTTCTCAGCTCAGCGATGGTCAGCGCGCGGTCTATACTGCCTTCGGAATGCGTGTGTTGGTGAAGCAATTCTTCCTCCAGCTCTACATCGCTGCGCACGCTCATTTTGCGGAAGTGGTCGGTGGACAGGTTGCGGGCGATCTGAAACAACCAGGCCTGGAAAGATGAACTGGGGGGCTGGAAGCCTCCGACGAACCGCAGCATCCTTTCGAACACTTCCGATGTCAGGTCCTCTGCCGTCTCGCGGTCTCCTACCCGGTAGTACAGGTAGCGAAACACACTCAGGTGATACCGTTCGTAAAGTTCGGCGAGTACTGTGACATCTCCCTGTTGAGCACGCTTGATTAATTCGGTATTGATATCCATACTGTTCATGTCTGGCCAGCCATAACGTTACTTCACTGTGTATAACGGATGGGGATCTGGAAAAGAGTCGCTTATTTTGAAACTCATCAGGTTTCTGGACTTCGAAAGGTTATGCTGTGCGGTTACTCTAACACGGATGGGATCGATTGAAAATTGAACTTCTGTAAGGGGATGTAAAAAACCGGTGAGGTCCGGGCATTGCAATTTCCCGGACCTCACCGGTTCGAGGTAAGTGTACGGTACTTATTTCTCAACCCGGTGCGTCATCGACTGGTAGGTCTCCTCATAATCCTGCATGGCGGCTTCGATGACCCGTGCGGCGTGCTCCCAATCGTACGTTTGCTGAATCTCCACCTGAGAGGGCTGGCCGGGAGTGAGCTTATACGTGCTGAAGTAATGCCGCAGGCGCTCGATCAGCGCCGGGGGCAGCTCGGAGATGGAATTTACTTCACCCCACAGGGTGTCATTTTCTAAAACGGCGACGATTTTATCGTCCGCTTCGCCGCCGTCCAGCGTGCCGATGCCGCCCACCACGCGGGCGTTCAGGATCACTTCGGATTTGGAGATGGGACGCTCACTGATGACACAGATATCCAGCGGGTCACCGTCGCCGTACCTGGCATTTGCGGCCAGTTTGCCCACATGCGCCCCGCAGTACGTGCGCGGGATGAAGCCGTACAGGGTCGGAGGCGTGGATGAGGTGCGCTGCGGGCGGTCCACACGCAGGTAGCCGGTGTATTTGTCCACCTCGTATTTGACCGGGTCAAAGGGTGTGATTTCGATATAGGCGTAAACCAGGCGCGGCGGCTCGGGGCCGACTTCCAGCCCGTGCCAGGGGTGCGGCCGCCACTGGAAATATGGAGTTAGCTTCTTCATTTTCCCTCCAGAAGCTTGCAGGCAGCTTATATTTGAGGTCAGTATACAGAATATTCTGGTGTTGGGCAAGGAACGGTGGAGAGGACAGGGTAAATCATACCAGCAGCCACCCGGGCGGCGGGCTGGGCCATGCCGGTGAGCCGGACACCGTCTAGCACGAAGCACAGGCCCGACATCGGTTATCATACAGGGATGGAGCCAGAAGCCATATTTGTGCTGTCCTCCCTGTTGTTCGTCTTCAGCCTTGCGCTGACTCTGTGGATTCACAGCCGGCAGCACATCGATACCGCCCTGCCCGGGCCGCAGGAGCTGGGAAACGAAGGCGACTTACCCGAGCTGTGCGTGGTCGTACCCGCCCGCAATGAAGGGCGCAACATCCGCCGCAGCGTCCAGGCGCTGCTTGCACAGGACTATCCCGACTACCGTCTGGTAGTGGTCGATGACCGCTCGAGGGACGAAACAGAGCAGATCCTGGCGGAGCTCTCTGCGCGGGACAGCCGCCTGAAGGTGGTGGCGGGCCGCGAGCCGCCGGCAGGGTGGGCCGGCAAACCACACGCCCTGACCCTGGGCGTGGAAGCCTGCCCTGGAGAGCCACCGGCGGAGTGGCTGTGCTTCATTGACGCAGACACTTTCGCCGCTCCACACCTGCTGCGCTCGGCAGTGGGGCTTGCCGGTCGCTGCCAGGCCGATATGCTCTCCATCCTCACCGACCAGGAACTGGGCAGCTTCTGGGAAAAGGCGATCCTTCCTCTGGTGTTCACAGCACTGTCGGTGGGTTTCCCGGCGGATCAGGTCAACGACCCCCACCGGCCCGTGGCGATTGCCAACGGGCAGTTTATCCTCATCCGCCGCGCGGTATATGAGGCTGTTGGCGGTCACCGGGCGGTGCGCAGTGAGATCGCCGAAGATAAGGCCCTTGCCGAAAGGGTCAAGCACAGCGGATATCGCCTGCTTCTGGCGGACGGGCGCCATGCTGCGCGCACGCGTATGTACACCTCATTTGCCGAGATCTGGGAGGGGTGGACAAAGAATATTTACCTGGGGATGCGCGACCGGGTGGGCCTGCTCTTGTTTGGGGCCTTCACCTGCCTGACCGGCGCGCTGGCCTTTCCGCTCTGGCCCCTGGCAGGCATCCTGTGGCTGCTCTCGGGCGGCGGGCTCCCCGCGGCGTTCGTCTGTCTCCAGGCGCTGGTGCTGTGGGCGGTGCTGCTGTACCTGCGTATCCGCACCGCCCGGGCCATGCACATCCACCCGCTCTATGCGCTGACCTTTTCGCCCGGGCTGCTGGTCTTTGCGGCGATGATGATGGCGTCCATCTATAATGTGCTCTCCGGGAGGGGGGTGAAGTGGAAGGGCAGGGTTTACCGTTGATCATGCAAGGCTTAAGGGGAAGAAAAGAGCGCCCGGCACCGGAACCATCTCATTTGATATCCGCTGTATGCTCCAGGCGAGTTGGTTTCCTGACTGTGATGCCGTCCACACGCATCAATGGGCACGGCACGCCGAGAGCATCAGACGGGCTGTCTTGACCGGTGCCTGGAAGAAGGAAACCGGATCTCGACGCAAATAGCCCCACTGGATTCCGGAGCCTGAGGTCCGGCTGGTTTTCAAGCTGAATCAAAAAGAGGCGGGACGCGCCGCCTCTTGATTCTCACAGGTTTTCAGCTCCCTTCATCCAGATGGGCCAGATAGGCCTCCACCATCAGCAGGTTGCGCTCGCCGGCGCGCCGCACCACGCTGAGCAGCGCATCCATTTTCGAGACCTCTTCGAGTTGTTCGTCCACGTACCACTGCAGGAAGCTCTGCGCCAGATAATCATTCTCCTGTACGGCCATGCTGTACAGCCGGTTGATCTGGCCGGTCACCTCAATCTCCCAGTTCAGAGCCGCCTCAACTGCTTCTTCAGCGCTGGAAAAATCCGCTTTTGGGGCCGGGATGGCGGGGATGCGCACACCACCGTTGGTATCCAGCAGGTAGCGGATGAACTTCATCGCATGTTCTCGTTCTTCTTCTGCCTGCTCGAAGAAAATTTTCGCCAGCAGCCTGAGGTTCTGATCGTCAAAATAGCTGGCGATCTCGAGATACTGCATGCTGGCCCCGAACTCATATCCCACCTGTTCGTTAATGGCGCCTGCCAGATCCTGGCTGATCATGTTCGCTCCCTCCTTCAGTCGGTTGGTCTGCCTTTGTCGGGGGATTATATCATGCGGGGCTCATTGGTCGATCAGAACTTCGACCCCCTGGCCTTCGTCCACTTCGCCGATCACCCACAGAAGCTGACCGGCACGGGCGGCTTCTTCCTTCAATACGGGCAGTTTTTCGGGCTGCACGGCAAAGAGCAGACCACCGCTGGTCTGCGGGTCGAAGAGCAGCATCTGGGACGGCTCGTCGATCCCGGGTGCGAAGGTCACCTGGTTGCCGAAGTACAGGCGGTTATCGGATGCACCTCCGGGGAAGATGAACTCCTGGGCGTAGCGCTGCGCCCCGCGGGTGAAGGGGATGCGGTCGAACCAAAAACGCAGCTTTACACCGGAAGCCCGGGCGATTTCAGAGCCGTGCCCCAGCAGCCCGAAGCCAGTCACATCGGTAGCTGAGCGTGCACCGGCAGCCTGCGCCAGGCGGCTTGCCGTGCGGTTGAGGACTTTCATCCAGCCCACAGCTTCAGAGACATCTGTGGGGTCCGCCTGTTCTCGTTTCAGGGCGGTGGTGACGGTGCCGAAGCCCAGTGGTTTGCTCAGCACCAGGACTTCCCCGGGCCGGGCGCCGCCCTTGGTGAGCATCCGGTCGGGGTGGACAAACCCAAGCACAATCAGACCGTATTTGGGCTCCTGGTCCTGGATGGTGTGCCCTCCGGCCAGCACCACCCCGGCCTCGCGTACCTTTTCAGCGCCGCCGCGGATGATCTCAGCGGTGATCTCCGCCGGGAGATCGGGGGGTAGAGCGGCGACGTTTAATGCCATAAAGGGCTGCCCTCCCATGGCGTACACGTCCGAAAGGGCATTGGCCGCGGCAATGGCGCCGTAATCGTAAGGCTGGTCGACCACGGGCGTGAAGAAATCCGTGGTGGCGATCAGGGCGCGCTCGTCGTCCAGCCGCCACACGGCAGCATCATCCGGCTCACCCAGCCCGACAAGCAGGTCCGGGTAATCGCCGGCCTGAAACAGTTCCTGGATGGGGCGCAGAACCTGCGCCAGCGCCTGCGCGCTTAGCTTAGAAGCTCAACCTGCACAGGTCGACAGGCTGGTCAGCCGGATCTGCCGGCCGCTGGGTGCCACATTGCTCATCGTGAATTCTCCATCCCCTTAATTCGCAGTAGACACAGCCCTGTTCAAGTGGTGTTCAGCAGCGCTCAGGGTGTGGTGGACTCTTCTTCACTCTCCCCGGCCGGTCCCCCAGATGTCTCCGGGGTTGATGGTGGGGGAGTGGCCTGGGTTACGCCATCCGCCAGCGTTTCGGGCCCGTACTCGGGCAGCTGCAGGATAAAAGGCGAGTCCGACGGCAGCAGCATCACCCGCACGCCGGGGGCGATCTTGTCGATGTAATTGTACGTCAACAGGTCCGGATTGTCTTCCAGGACCGCCGCGATCATTTCCATCGCTTTGGCTTCGGCCTCGGCCTCGATCAGTCGGGCCTGTGCCCTGCCCTGGGCGTTGATGACTGCAGCATCGGCCTCACCCTGAGCGACCTGACGGGCCTGTTCGGCCTCCTGTTTGCGCTGTTCCACCGTGAAGCGGGCCTGTTCGGCGCGCTGTTCGGCGATCTGTTTTTGTTCCACCGATGCGGCATATTCGGGCGAGAAGGTGATGTTGCGCAGCAGGAATTCGGACAGCTTCAGGCCGTGCTCAGACATTTTTTCACTGAGCTGGGTTTCTATCTCGCTGATCAGAGCCTGCCGCTGTGAGCTGTAAACTTCTTCCACACCGTACTGTGAAATGGCGTCGCGGATTACGCCGCGCACAAGCGGACGAACCAGCGCAGAGGGGTAGCGGTCCTGCCAGTCGATATGCACCTGCACCACGTCCTCGGGGTTTACCGAGTAGATCACCGATGCATCGACGAAGACTTCCTGCCCGTCCGATGTGCGCGCCGAGATGGCGTCATCACCCTGCACCGATTCTTCCAGCGCTACGGAAGACATGGTGTAGGTCTGTTGAGAAATCACGTAGGTCTGCACGCGCTCCATATAAGGGATGATCCAGCGCAGACCGGGCTCCAGCGGTTCTTCACGATAACCTTTCGGCGCCACCGCCGAGATCACCACCCCGCGTTCATGCGGTTCGATAAAGACCAGGCCGGCGCTGATCGAGGTGAGCACCACCGCCGCTGCAGCCAGCACGGCGATGGCCGTGCGCGTGGCGTTGATGCTGCGCCCGCGATATGCGCGCATCACAGCCAGGACGATCAGGGCCACAACGCCAACCCATAAGACAACAACGAGCCCTTTCAGAGCCCCAGTAACATCCATTTACATCTCCCGGTTGCATTAGAATTTATGGATGAAAGGATTATACTCGGAGAACAGGCAGGGGGATGGAAGACCGGTATCAGAACTGCTCAGGTGGCAATTGCCCCTGAACGTAAACCGTGATAGGATGCAGCCCGTGGGCTACGTTGACGGTCAAATTGCAGAAATTCAACTGGATCCATCCAGCGGGCTCACAGCCTGGGTTCAATGTCCGGAGAGCGCCATTCCGCCAGCCGGGCGTTATCTGGCCGCCTGGTCGCTGGAGGACCCGGATGCGCCCCTGGCAGTGCCCCTGTTCCTCCAGCAGCGCGGCTCAGGGGGCTTTCTGACGGCTCCCTCACTACCCGCGTCATTCCGTCCGGGGTGCGCGCTGCGCCTGCGCGGCCCCCTGGGGACCGGTTTCGACCTGCAGCGTATCGCCGGGCGCCCTGGAACGCAGAGGTCCGCCGTACGCCGGCTGGCGCTGGCTGCGCTGGACGCAAGCGCTGCCCGTTTACTGCCGCTGCTTGATCTGGCGCTCGAGCAGGGAGCCGCCGTGGCCCTGTTTTGCGACGGTCCGCTGCCGGCGATTCCCACTGCGGTGGAGATTTATCCGACGGGGGAACTGGCAGAAGGGCTGCGCTGGGCTGATTTCCTGGCCCTGGACCTGCCTGCACTCCGGCTGCCCGGGCTGCGCGAACTTCTGGGGCTTTCAAAAGATGAACAGCTGCCGTGCCCGGCACAGGCGCTGGTGCTGCCGCCGGCCATGCCCTGTATGGGAGTGGGGGCCTGTGGGGTATGCGCCGTGCCAGCACGCCGTGGGGTGAAGCTGGCCTGCTCTCAGGGCCCGGTATTCGACCTGCATGAGCTGGACTGGTAATTTGATTTATGGAAGGGACCACAGGTTGACATGAATGTTCTGGCTTTCTTTGCCCATCCTGACGACGAAACCATCCTGGCGGGGGGAGCGCTGGCCCTGCTGGCACGAGAAGGGCATCAGGTGCACTACCTGAGCGCCACGCGCGGCGAGGGCGGCGAGGTAGGTGAACCGCCGGTTTGCAGCGTGGATGAGCTGGGAGCGGTGCGCGAGGGCGAGCTGGTGTGCGCCGTTCAGGCCCTGGGCGGGCGCAGCCTGACTTTTCTGGACTATGTCGATCCCCGGGTTGGCCCGGACAACCAGCTTTTCGCCTACACCAGTGATTTGACCATGCTGGCCGGGCAGGTGGCCGCCACGCTCAAACAGTTTGAGATCGACGTGGTGATCAGCCACGGGTCGAACGGCGAATACGGGCATCCTGCGCATCAGGTCACACATCTGGCGGCGCGCATGGCTGTGGAGTCTATGTCTGACCAGCGGCCGGCTTTCTACACGGTAGCTGCAATCTATCCGGGGCATCCCCGTCCGTTCCTGGCGAATAAAGATGATCCGGCGCATCTCGTTCTGGATGTCTCGCCGGTGCTGGAGCAGAAAACCCGGGCCGCTCTCTGTCACCGCACGCAGCACGCTCTCTTCGTGCGGCGCGCATCTGAAGAAGCCGGCCGCCCTCTGACTGTTCCGGAGGTGATCCAGCGGGAGGAGAGCCTGCACCGCGTGCTTCCGGAGGGAGCGGACCTGGAAGATGATGGGCTGGCTGTCGTTCTGCAGCCCTACCGGGTGGAGGCCCGGGTGGACTGAGTGCAAATGGCGAAGTTCGACCTGCTCTTTTCCGTGCCCCTGATGAACGCCGCAGGGACGCTGGGCTTCACCCCAGACATTTCCGGACCGGTGGATATCGGGCGTCTGGGGGCGTTCGTCACCGATCCGGTCAGCCTGGAGCCGCGCCGGCCAGCAGGCAGCCGGGCCGTGCTGCCTTTTGCGGGCGGTTTTTTGCTGCATTCGGGCTATCCTAACCCGGGGCTGGAGGCTGTGATCCGGCGTTATGCGGAGAGCTGGCGGCGTTCGCCGGTGCCGGTGCTGGTGCACCTGCTGCTGCCCGGAGATGACTACAGGGCGCTCTACCGCCTGCGCGAAATGGCTGGTCGCCTGGAGCAGGTGGATGGCGTTATGGGTTTAGAGGTCAGCCTGCCACTGAGGGCAGATATCGACAGCGCCGCAGCGGCCGTGCAGGCTCTGCAGGGAGAGCTGCCGCTGATCCTGCGCATTCCACTGGATCACACTGCGCTGTTCAGCCTGCAGGTCGAGCGCCTGGAAGGCCTGGAGCTGGCCGCGGTCAGCCTGGGGCCGCCGCGCGGCGCGCTGGTCGGGCCAGCGGGAGAGCTGGTTCACGGCCGGTTGATGGGGCCAGCGCTCTTCCCACAGGCTCTGCAGGCGGTCCGGCTTCTCGCTGCGGCCGGGCTGCCGGTGATCGGCGCCGGAGGCGTCTATCGCCGGCAGCAGATCGAACAGATGCTGGACGCCGGTGCGCTGGCCGTCCAGCTGGATGCCGTGCTCTGGCGTTCGGGCATTCCCATCGAGGACCCTGTGCAAAACGATGAAATATCAAGCCAGTGAATTAAGACCGCGCCGCATGGCCGCCCTGCAGCGCCAGATCGTGCGCTACGACCGGGAGCTGGAGGAATTTCAGCGCCGCGACAACCGCTTTTTCTGGATTCGCCTGTCTACTCTCGCTGCAGGCGGGCTGCTCACATTCGCTGCCTTTTTATGGGGGCCAGATGCCCTGGGCTGGGGGGCGCTGGCTCTGCTGGTCGCCGTCTTTTCCACGGTGGTGTTCTTCCACCGCCGCCTGGACCGCGCCCGGGCCCGTTTTCAGGTTGCCCGCCGCTGGGCGCTCTCTCAGCTCGGGCGCATGGAGCTGGATTGGGAGCGTATTCCCCCACCGGCTGCTTTGCCGGAGCCGGATTCGCAGGGCACGACTGGCCACCCGTTCGCCCGGGATCTGGACCTGACCGGAGAACACTCGCTGCACCGCCTGCTGGACACGGCCGTCTCCACCGGCGGCAGCCGGCGCCTGCGCGACTGGCTGCTTCACACCGACCCTGATCCGCTGCTCATTCAAGAGCGTCAGGAAATCCTGCTGGAGCTCGTCCCACGCATCGGTTTTCGCAGTCGTCTGGCCCTGAGCGGGTCGCTGACCGCCGGAGATCCCGAGCGGCGCTGGAACGGGGAGGCGCTGCTGGACTGGCTGCAGCGTAAGGTTCCCACTGGTTCGCTGCCCCTTTCGCTGCTGCTGCTGACCGGCATGGCCGTGCTGAATGCCGCCCTGTTTTGGCTGGCTCTTACAACCGGCCTGCCGCCGCTGTGGATCCTTTCGCTGGGCCTGTATGCGATCGTGTACCAGACCCGCTACCTGGTTATTGGGGAGACGTTTTCCGAGGCGCAGTTTCTCAGTGTTCACCTGGAGCGTTTCAGGGCTGTGCTCGTGCATCTGGAGCGCTATCCGTTCCCTGCCGGCAGCCGCTTGAGCCGTTTGTGTGCGTGCTTCCGCCAGGGTGACCAGCGGCCATCCAGCCGGCTGCGCACAATCGCGGCCATCGCCTCCGCGGCCAGCCTGCGCAACAATCCCATTGTATGGATTACACTGAACGCGCTGATGCCCTGGGACCTGTTCTTCGCCTACCGGCTGGAGCGCTATAAACTTACTCTGGTGGAGCTGCTGCCCGTCTGGCTGGACACCTGGTATGAGCTGGAAGCGCTCAGCTCTCTGGCCAATTTTGCCTACCTGAACCCTGATTACGCTTTTCCACACCTGACTGCTCTGGATGCGGGTGGTCCGGTGCTGTCCGCCCGTGCCATTGGTCACCCCCTCATCCCGCCGGGGGAGCGGGTGTGCAACGATTTCGAACTGGAACGACTGGGAGATGTGGTGATCCTCACCGGTTCGAATATGTCCGGGAAAAGCACCTTCCTGCGCACTTTAGGGATCAACCTGTGCCTGGCCTATGCTGGAGGACCGGCGGCAGCGCGCTCCCTGCGCGTCATTCCTTTCCGCGTGTTCACCAGCATCCAGGTGAGCGATTCGCTCAGCTACGGGATCTCGTACTTCTATGCAGAGGTGCGCCGGCTGAAGGCTCTGCTGACAGTCCTGCAGCAGGGGGCTCCGGGAGCGCCCGGTGCACTGGGTTACCCGCTGTTCTTTTTAATCGATGAAATCTTTCGAGGAACGAATAACATGGAACGCCAGATCGGCAGCCGGTCTTACGTGCAGGCGCTTGCAGGCGGTTATGGGGCAGGTTTAATATCCACCCACGATCTGGAACTGGTCCACCTGGAGGATGTGATCACAGGGATCCGCAATTATCATTTTCGGGAGGAGGTCTCGGGCGACCGCATGGTGTTCGATTACCGCCTGCGTGAAGGCCCCAGCCCCACCACCAATGCGTTAAAGATCATGGAGCTGGAAGGATTACCGGTCAGACCTCCAGATATGCCAACGGGGCAGCCGTGAGGGCTGCCCCGCAGTTTTAGCGTTCCATGAAGATGGTCACCGGACCATCGTTTTCGATTTCAACCAGCATGTGAGCGCCAAATTCGCCGGTCTGGGTAGGTACACCAGCTTCTGCGAGCATGCTGGCGAAGCGTTCCACCAGCGGGCTGGCGATTTCCGGTGGGGCGGCCTCCGTAAAAGATGGCCGGCGGCCTTTACGGGTATCGGCGTACAGCGTGAACTGCGACACCACGATCGCCTCCCCGCCGGTATCCAGGAGCGACCGGTTCATCTTCCCCTGTTCGTCCTCGTAAATGCGCAGGTTGGCGATTTTGTCGACCAGGTATCTTGCCTGTTCTTCGCCATCCTGGGGGCCGATGCCCAGCAGGATGACCGCTCCATGGCCGATCTCGGCCACCGTGCGGCCATCCACAGATACCTTTCCACGCCGGACACGCTGCAGGATAACTCGCATAGGCTTTCAGCTGGGCAGGCCGATCGCGAGGCGCACTTCGGTGATCGTCTGTTCAGCGATCTTTCGCGCCCGGTCTCTGCCTGTGTGCAGAATGTCCCAGACGTTGTCGGGATGAGCGGCGATTTCCGCCCGGCGCGCCCGGAATGGGCTCAGGTGCGCGTTCATGTTCTGCGCGAGGAGGTTCTTGCACTGCACACAGCCGATGCCGGCCCGGCGGCACTCTACGTTGATATGCTCGACCTCTTCGGCGCTGGAGAAGACTTTGTGCAGGGAGAACACATTGCAGATATCCGGGTTCCCGGGGTCGCTGCGGCGGACACGCTGGGGATCGGTCACCATCTGCATGACGCGCGCTTTCGTCTCTTCCGGCGTGGCTGCCAGCTCGATGTGGTTGTTGAGGCTCTTACTCATCTTCGCCTGCCCGTCGATGCCCAGAACCTTGGGCACCTCGGTGGCTTTCATCTGCGGCTCAACCAGCACATTCGTGTTATAGCGGTAGTTAAAGGAGCGCACCGTCTCACGGGCAAACTCGATATGTGGCGCCTGGTCGATCCCGACAGGCACGGTGTCGGCTTTGTAGAGCAGGATATCAGCGGCCATCAGCACCGGGTAGCCGAGCAGACCGTAGTTCACGTTCTGCGGGTGCTGGCGCACCTTCTCTTTGAAGGTAGGCAGGTCGGTGAGCTTGCCCATCGGGGTAACCATCGACAGGTAGGTGTGCAGCTCGGTGACCTGCGGCACATGTGACTGGACAAAGACGATTGACTTTTCCGGGTCGATCCCGGCGGCGAGCCAGTCAAGTGCCATTTCGTAAACATTCTGAATTAGATTTTGCGTTGTTTCAACCGTTGTCAGGGCGTGCAGATCAACAATACAATAAAGGCACTCGTAGTCTTCCTGCAGTGCGATGTAATTTTGAATGGCGCCCAGGTAATTGCCCAGGTGCTGGCGCCCAGTGGGGCGTGCACCGGAGAACACCCGGCCTTTCTTTTGATTCGTCATGAAGCCTCCCGAAGAAAAGCATGAATAAGTTCGGTAATCTCGCCCGGGTTTGCATGGCGCCGGGTCTGCAGCTTGGAATAAATCAGGCGGTCATTGACCGTTACTTCAAAACGGCCTCCATCCGAGGGTACCAGCGAGATCTGTTCGATCTCGGGCTCGAACTCCTTCAGCAGCTCATCGACCAGGCCGACGGCCCGGCTGGTGTAGTGTCAGACGGCACAGTAGACCACCGTGATGTTTAACATTTCACTGCTCGCTTTCTTCTCGTTTGTGAGTGGATACCATGAACACCTAGATCTTACCACATTCGGGCTGTATGTTTCGAATGCCGGGACGCTCCTGCAGGGGGTGAACGGGCATCGCACCCTCATTTTGCGCTGATAACCGGTCGCTGTCATACGCTTCGGTCAGCAGTTATGCTAAAATGATTGCTGGGAAATGTTTTCGAAAGAACTGCATGAAGGGCAGCAGAAAAGCCCTTGAAAGAGTCCTCCCCTCAGTTTCGATGATGAACAGACACGTGGATGTTCGACCTTCTGCGATTGCAGGAAAATGGTACCCTGCCGACCCGCAGCGGTTAAGAGAAGGAGTGCA
Source organism: Chloroflexota bacterium (assembly GCA_012516075.1). GTDB lineage: Bacteria > Chloroflexota > Anaerolineae > Anaerolineales > UBA4823 > JAAYXE01. The sequence goes on from JAAYXE010000173.1 coordinate 76,831, forward strand.
GCGCTACCTGGATGCTGCACGGCTGCCAGAAATTGACGGTCAGGTGATTGGCGTAATGGCGCCGCATGCCGGGCACCGTTATTCGGGCCCAACCGCAGGATATGCTTTTGCCGCTGTGCGCGGCCTGAAACCAGACCTGGTCGTGGTTGTCTCACCGGTGCATTACGCGGGTCTCGAACCGGTGTTAACCAGCGGGCATGTGGCTTATGAAACACCGCTGGGCAGTATCCCGGTAGACGAAGAGAGCCTGCAGGCCTTGAACGAGCGCATGATTGAAAGGTTGAATGTTGGCATAACCCCCGTGCTGCGCGACCCGGAGCATTCTCTGGAAATTGAACTGCCTTTTTTGCAGGTTGCCCTGGAAGGCTCTTTTTCACTGCTGCCGCTGATGGTGCGCGATACCAGCCCCAGGCTGACAAGGGAACTGGGGAACGCGCTTGCAGAACTGCTGGCCCAGCGCAGCGCTCTGCTGGTGGCCAGCAGCGACCTGTCGCATTTTTACCCCCAGCCGGTCGCTGAAAGGCTGGATGCCAATTTCCTTGCCCGGGTAGAAGCTTTCGATCCGGCGGGCGTGCTGGCGGTGGAAGAGGCCGGCCAGGGATTTGCCTGCGGTAGGTCAGCCGTGGCTACCGTGCTGTGGGCTGCGCTGGGGTTAGGCGCCAGCAGTGTTAAAGTCCTCAATTATTCAACCTCTGGTATGGTGACCGGCGACTTCAACCGGGTGGTCGGTTACGCTGCTGCCGTGATCACACGGCCGGTGCAGCATTAGCTTCGAGCGTATAGTTCGATTAAATATGGAAAGCTGGATTTCGATGGATGTACTGCGCCTGCTGGCAGTCGTTCTGCTGGTGCTGGTGAATGCCTTCTTTGTAGCGGCCGAGTTTGCGCTGGTCAGTTTGCGCCGTACACGTGTGGCAGAGCTGGTAGATGAGAACGGGGATGCGGCGGCAATGGCCCTGCAGAAGGCATTTGAACACCCCGAGCAGATGTTTGCCGCCATGCAGCTTGGCATCACCCTGGCGAGCCTGGGGTTGGGATGGATTGGTGAACCCGTGCTGGCGCCGCTTTTCGCCCCCCTGGTTGCGCTTTTCCCGCCGGATGCCCGGCCTGCTCTCTCAGGAGGATTTGCAGCAGTATTTGCTTTTATCGTCATCACCCTGCTGCATGTGATTCTGGGTGAGCTGGCGCCAAAAACCATCGCACTGCAAAATCCGGAGGGCCTCTCTCTGGCAGTTGCCCGGCCCGCATTGTGGATCGCTCAGGTCCTGCGGCCCGTTACCTGGGTGCTGAATAAAATTTTGAACGCTGTGCTGGGTGTGTTCGGAATTCGCCCGGCCTCCGATCCGTTTCAAATCCACTCGGTGGCCGAGTTGAAGATGCTGGTCACGGCCAGCGCTGAGGGTGGGGTGGTTGAAGCCGAAGAGAGCCAGATGCTGCACAATGTGTTCGACATTGGGGAGCTGGTCGTGCGCCAGATCATGGTTCCACGCACCGAGATCGTCGCCGTGGAAGCCGATACACCGCTGCCCGAGATTATCAACCTGGTGACCCAGTTCAACTACACCAAGTTCCCGGTATACGAGGAAAACCTGGACCAGATCCTGGGCATTGTGCACGTCAAAGACCTGCTGGGCGCCATGCAGAACGGCGCCTGCCAGGGCTGCACCGCGCGGGATTTTATCCGCGAGGCGATCTACATTCCCGAGAGCACACCGATCAATGCGCTGCTGCGTCATTTCCGTGATAACCGCCAGCACATCGCCATTGTCATGGATGAATACGGCGGCAATGCCGGCCTGGTCACCCTGGAAGATGTGCTGGAAGAGATCGTGGGTGAAGTCGGCGATCCGTTCGATGTCTCTTCGCCGGAGATCTATATCGATACAGACGGAACCATCATGATCGAAGGGCTGACCCTGATCGAAGAGGTGAACCAGCGGCTGAGTTTGAACCTGCAGGACCCCTATTACGATACAATCGCCGGGTACGTGCTCGGCAGACTGGGGCGCATCCCGCGCCTGCATGATTATGTGAAAGGGGATGGTGTCGGGCTGCGCGTGGAAGAGATGGATGGTATGCGGATTGCGCGCGTTTCGCTGGAGCGCCTGCAGGCATCACCGGCTGCAGCCACCGGGAAGAGCAAACCTGTGAAAAAACCGGCGAAAAACGGAAGAATGTGACACCTTATGCCCACCTACGTCGAAATCGCCGTCAATGTGCCGCAGGTGGCTGGAGTATTCCATTATCACCTGCCCCCTGAGCTGGAGGGGCAGGTTTCTGTTGGGCACCTGGTAGCGGTTCCCTTCGGCTCTCAAACGGTGCAGGGGGTGGTGCTGCGTATTTTGGACCGGCCGCAGGTTGCAGAAACCCGGCCGGTGCTGTATTTAATCGACCCGGAGGCTGTGCTCACAGCCGAGCAAATCACGCTGGCCCAGGTGCTGGCGCAGGAAAACCTGGCACCCCTGGCCTTGTGCATCGACCTGATGCTGCCGCCGGGCCTGGCGCAGCATGCGGATGTCATCTACTCGCTCGTGCCAGAAGCACAGGTGGAAGGAGCTGCCGTCAGTGGGACTCAGAAGCGCCTCCTGGATCTGCTGCACAAGCGCGGTCCACTGAGAAGTGCGCAGATTGACCAAGCCCTGCAGCGCGTGAACTGGCGCCCGGCAGCACAGAGTCTGAAACGCAAAGGGCTGATCGTCACACGTTCGGTGCTGCCGCCGCCGCGCGTGCAGCCCAAGGTGGTGCGCACTGCCCAGCTCGCCCGCCCGCCGCAGATTGTTGAGCAGGCGATGGATTCGCTGGGGCAGCCGCTGCGTGTGGCCTCTTTGAAGGCTACTGCGGTTGGTGCAGTCGAGAGCCTGGACCTGGGCCGGCCGGATACACAGGCTTATGCTCGCCGCAGGGCGGTCATCACGTTTTTGCAGCAGCGAGCGGAACCGGTCGAGGCTGCAGATATTTATGCTCAAACCGGCGCGAATCTGGCCGATTTGCAGCGTCTGGAGGCGCTGGGGTTGATCACGCTGGGCGAGCAGCCCTCCCCGGCGATAAAGCGCCGGCAGGCAATTCTGCGCTATCTGATGCAGGAGGCCGGCCCGGTTAACGTGAGCTGGCTGTATGCAGAAAGCGGCGGCAGCTTCGCCGATCTGGAGGTCCTGGCCGAGCGCGGTCTGGTGACTCTGGGCGAAAGCGAGGTCTGGCGTGATCCGCTGCAGGACCTGGATGTGCAGCCGACGGAACCCCCTCCGCTAACCCGTGACCAGGAGAAGGCATGGGCGGTGATACGCGAGGTGATCTGCAGTGCACAGAACGGAAAGCCGGTGGAGCCCATCCTGCTCCACGGGGTGACCGGTTCTGGAAAAACGGAAATCTACCTGCGGGCGGTGGATGAAGTCCTGCGCACGGGCCGTCAGGCGATCATTCTGGTGCCCGAGATCTCGCTGACGCCGCAAACCGTGCGCCGTTTTGCCGCCCGCTTTCCGGGGCAGGTGGGACTGGTCCACTCCGGGCTGTCGCCAGGCGAGCGCTATGATACCTGGCGCCGGGCGCGCAGCGGCGATATCGATGTGGTTGTGGGACCGCGCAGCGCGCTTTTCATGCCGCTGCCGCGCCTGGGATTAATCATCCTGGACGAGTGTCACGACGACTCATATTATCAGAGCGAGGCAGCACCGCACTATCACGCCCGGGAAGCTGCGATCGCCTATGCCCGCCTGGCGGGGGCGGTCTGTCTGCTCGGTTCGGCAACACCCGATGTAGACAACCTGTACCGGGCGCTGCGCCAGAAGTGGCATTACATCAGCCTTCCGAACCGCATCCTTGCGCATCACCAGGTCGTTGAAACCCAGTTGGGGCGGGTGGCGGCCGGCAGAGCGGAGCCGTCCAGCTTCCGACCGTTTGAGGGTCAGGCGGACAGTACGGATCTGCCCGAAGTGCATGTTGTCGATATGCGTCAGGAACTGCAGGCCGGCAACCGGTCGATCTTCAGCCGCCTGCTGCAGGAGCGCTTGAAGGCTGTGCTGGATCAGGGTCATCAGGCGATCCTGTTTCTTAACCGGCGCGGCACGGCAACGTACGTATTCTGCCGGGACTGCGGTGAAAGCCTGAAATGCCCCAACTGCGATATCCCGCTCACCTATCACTCCCCTGAATCAGCCCTGATCTGTCATCGCTGCAACTACCGCAGGCGGATGCCGCAGGTCTGCCCGCACTGCAAGAGCCAGCGCATCCGCCAGTATGGAGCCGGCACGGCGCGCCTGGAGAGCGAGGTGCAGAACATGTTCCCTCAGGCACGCGTGCTGCGCTGGGATGCTGAGACCACCCGTCAGAAGGGCGCCCACGAGATCATTCTGGGCCATTTTGTGGCCCATCGCGCCGATATTCTGGTTGGAACGCAGATGGTGGCAAAAGGTCTGGACCTGCCCCTGGTGACTCTGGTGGGCGTGGTGCTGGCTGATGTGGGGTTGAACCTGCCCGATTACCGCGCTGCCGAGCGCACCTTCCAGGTGCTCACCCAGGTCGCTGGTCGGGCCGGGCGCAGTGTTCTCGGCGGACAGGTGGTATTGCAAACTTTCCAGCCCGATCATTACGCCGTTCAGGCGGCTGCTCGACATGATTACCGTGCTTTTTACGAGCAGGAGCTGCGCTACCGCAGAGAACTGGGCTACCCTCCCTTCACCCGGCTCGTTCGTCTGGAGTACCGGCACTATAACGCCGAACAGGCTGAGGAAACCGCCCGGGCGATGGGGGCCCAGATTCGCAAATGGATCGCCGAGGAGGGGCGGCGCGCCACGCAGATCATCGGCCCGGCGCCCTGTTTTCTCGCCCGGGTCGGCGGGGTGTACCGCTGGCAGATCGTACTGCGCGGCCCCGATCCTGTCTCCCTTCTGCGCGGCCGGCCTTTGAACGGATGGAACATTGAAGTAAACCCGCCAGACTTGCTATAATAGAAGTCCAGCGATATTTTTTGCAGCCGGTTACAGGCCAGGTGAAATCTGATGTCATTCCCTGCCGGCCCATTATTTGTGACGAACAGCATCGAAGGAGAAATCATGCCACAAATGCGGCGCGAAGTTTTAACCTGGAGCGAAGTGGAGGCTTTGATCGAGCACCTCCTGCCCCAGTTTGAGGGGGAGTTCGACGCACTGCTGATGATCACCCGCGGCGGGGTGGTTCCCGGGGGGATCCTGGCGGAACGGTTGAATATGACGCATATTCTTACGGCAGCCGTGGACTTTCCCTACCAGACTGAGATGGAAAAAGCCAAACTCTTCGCCTGGCCAAAATTCCTTCAGTTTCCGGATGATGAGCTGCTGCGCAACCGGCGCACACTGGTTCTGGATGATGTCTGGGGGTCGGGCAGGACGATCACTTCGGTGCGGCACCGCGTCGCGGCAGCGGGTGGAAAACCCTATACCTGTGTGCTGCACTTCAACCCCTACCGCAATCTGTTTGGTTCCCTGCGCCCGGATTATTACGCTGCTATCACCGATGCCTATATCGTCTATCCCTGGGAAACGGACCGGGGTGGACCGGAACGTGTGCTGCTCGGATAGCATGCGGCTGCTGCGACTCCGTTCGCACGAAAGCAGAACTGGTCAGGACAGACCGCTCGCTGCCTGGGGACACAGGGCCGGGCACAGTGATTTCAGCGAACAACCGCTCATTATTGGATGATTGCAGATTCAGGGACTTATGCGTGCCATCAATGTGACTCTGGAAGAGAAAATAAAGGCGCTTCGCAAAAGCGCCTTTTTCGCGGAACTGGAGGAGCCGGTTCTAACCAAACTGGCGAACGGCACACGCCTGCGCGAGCTGGAAGCCGGAGAGATTGTCTGCTGGCAGGGTGATCCCTGCGAGGGGTTGTACACGATTGAAAGCGGCAGCGTAAAACTCTTCAGGCTCTCACCCCGGGGCAGAGAGCTGATCATCAAGATATACACAGAGGGGGCGAGTTTTAATGAGGTGCCGGTGTTCGATCACGGAACCAACGTAATCAATGTCGCCACCCTCGAGCGCAGCCGCATCTGGCTGGTGGAGGCCGGGACGATTCGCCAGGTGATGGCAGAACACCCTGAGCTGGCGGTCGCGGTGATCGTTAAGCTGTCGCACCGGCAGCGCATGTTATTAGAGAAAATCGAAGAGCTTTCCTTTTATCAGGTGACCAACCGGCTGGCCCGCCTGATCAGCCAGGAAAACAGTGGTGAAATGCAGGTGACCCAGGGCGAGCTGGCGGCTCGCCTGGGCACCGTGCGAGAAGTCGTGGCCCGCTCGCTGCGTGAACTGGAACGCAGCGGGGCGATCAAAGTAGGCCGCAGGCAGATTCAGGTGATCAATGAGGAACTGCTGCGGGAGTGGGTGGTGCAGGATCCCTGCTAAGGCAGGGCTGCCTGCTGTCCCCCGGGCGACCCAGCCGCCTGGAATGCTTTGAGCTGTGCCTGGCGGGCCAGATCGGTGGCGCTGGCCAGGATGCGCAGCGCTTCTTCGGGGTTGTGGAAGCCCATGCTGTTTTCTGCGGCGATAAAGTCCCAGCGGAGCTGGGCTTCGCGATGCAGGCTGCGGGCCTCCTCGAGCAGCGTCTGATCAACTCCCGGCGCCTCCGCCGAGGTCTTGATGGTCTCGATGGCAGCCACCAGTGCTTCTTCGGTGGCGTCCATAGTCTCCCAGACCTGGTCCTGGATAATCCCCACCCGTTCGACCACATATTTTACATCGGTATGGCAGGCGCCGCAGGCCGGTTCGGGGTCCAGCAGCGGGCTGCGAACGTTGTGCGAAGAGTATTTGGCTGCACCGTCGCGTGTGTAGGGCATATGGCAGTCGGCACAGGCGACGCCGGCATTATAGTGTGTGCTCCCCGCTGTGAATAATTCATACTCCGGGTGCTGCATTTTGATCATGGCCGCGCCGCTGTCAGGGTGTACCCAGTCTTTAAATTCCAGTTCGGCATAGTAGCTGGAAATATCCTCAACCCGGGTTCCTTTTTTCCACGGGAAGGTGAGATAGGCTCCTTCACCGGCGAAATAGTATTCGACATGGCAGTTGGCACACACCACTGTGCGCATTTCCTGGCGCGTGAAGGTACGCCAGTCTTTGCCCTGTGCTTCGAGTGCCTCTTCCAGGGCCGGATTGGTGACGATCAGCGCCATGGTCTCTGCGTCGTGACAGTTGGCGCATCCAATCGGCTGGTCAATGTGTTTGCCCAGTTCACTGAACAGCGTCCTGTCGTACTCGGCCATACCCATTTCAGCCCATAAACCGGGGTTATTGGAGCTTTTGCACGAGTAGCAGGTGCCCGCCGTCTTCTCGTTCACGCGCTTAATTTCGCGTACATCGGTCAGACTGTTGAGATGGCCGCGATCTTCGTTGTATTCTATGCTGAAGCCGTATCCGGCAAACAGCGTGACCAGCCGGGGGTCGTTTTCCAGCTTCGAGTACGGCAGCGAGCCGCCGTATGCGGTGCGTTGCGCATTCTCGGCGGTCTGCACCAGGCTGGCGTACTGGTTGGGATAGTTGACAGCCCAGCGATGCGAATCGGCTTCCATTTGAGCGATTTGAACGAGTGGAGTTATTCCGCGTGTGGGAGCCGGCTGGTTGTTGATGAACAGCAGGGTAGCGATAAGTGCGATGCCGAGAACCAGAATAATTACGGTTGACACCACGATAGGCGCTGAGCGTTTCATTGACTTTCCTCCGAATGCTGGTAAGGTAAGAGTGAGATACCCCGGTCTCCATGGGCCACACTGCGGTGGCATTCGAAGCAGTATCTATCGTTATCCGTGCCTCCGGCATATTGAGCCATCATGCTGCTGTCCATGATATTCATCACCGTTGTCTCATGGCAGCGGACGCAGTTTTCCTGCACAATCTGGCGAGAGCTGTCTTTGGCGCGGATGGCATCGGGGATGTCACCCAGTAAGAAAGCAGACACATGGTGGTAACCCGATTGTGCTTTGACAATGTATTTGGGGATCAGAGCGTGGGGGGTATGGCAGTCGTTACAGGTAGCCCAGTTTTTATGTCCGGCATGAAACCAGCCTTCATAGGCGGCATCCATCACATGGCAGTTGTTGCATGTGCTGGGATTATCCCCCAGATACGCCGTGAAATCTGTGACGTAGATCCCGGTTAACAGTACGATGGCAATGATTACCAATCCCAGGATGACAGGCAGCTTCATGGGTTATCTGCTCCAGGAGGCGGTGCTGAAATCCAAACAGAGGAGGAGGTGAGCGCGGCTTTTCCCCTTCCTACTCATCTCTCGGCTATCATATCGACTCCCCTGCTTCCTGTATGTAACTTTTGTCACACTATTCCTGCCCGATTTATGACATTTTTTCACCAGCATCGTTGGGGGTGAGAAAGAAAAAAGGCGGTTTGTGACCGCCTTTACCTTTCTGAATTAATCCGTGACCGCTTCGACGCGCTCGATATCGGGGAAGAACTGCCGCACCGTCCCTTCTACCCAGCCGCGCAGGGTATTTGGTGAGAGGGGACAGCCCAGGCAGGCGCCTCCCAGGCGTACTTTCAGCAGCTTGCCGTCGAAAGAGACATACTCTACCGCGCCACCGTGGTAGTGCTCGATGTAAGAGCTGAGCTTTTCCAATAGAGCCTGCATTCGTTCCTGTTCGCTTGTTTCGGGGGTGCGGTTATCCACCATAAATTGACCTCCTCATCGATTATGAATGCGGGTTGGTTCCCTCACCAGGTTTGCCTGCCAGGCTCAGGCCCCGCCGCAGCAGGGTGATCACCTGGGTATGGGTGGTCTGAAATCGTCTGGTGAGGGCGCTGGCGAGGCGCTCCAGAATCAGGGAAGCGATTTCCGGATGGTTCTGGTACAGTCTGCGCAGATCTGCGTTGTGGATGCGCAGCAGGTGACAGTCGGTATCGCAAACGGCTTCGGAGCCGTAAACCGGGGTTCCAAGTGCAGCCGACCAGCCAACCACTCCACCCGGTCGAATATGCCCAACCACCAGGGATGGGCCATCCTCCGGTTTGTAGCGAACGGTTACCTCTCCTTCTAACACCAGATACAGATAGTCCGACTCCTCTCCCTGTGAAAAGAGGATGGTACCGGCGCACAGGCTGCAGGCATAGAACAACGGCCGCACCAGTTCGCACTGCCGGGGATCCATATCCTGAAAGAGGAGCTGTTGATCGAATACTTCACCAGACATAAAAATCACTTGCCTCTATATACCCTTATTTAACACTTTTCAGCCGGGCGCTTCCAGTGGCAAAAATCACCTGAATAAGGACAAAGGTCATTAGTGAGAAGATGAATTTCCTGTGAGGTATGTGTGTACAGCGTGTGCCAGTTATCCGTTCTGGACCATCTCGTTATACCCCTCTGAAGTTGGCCAGCTGCGTTCGTGAAGATTTTCAGAAAAAAAGAGAGCCCCTCAGTCGTCAGACTGAAGGGGCCCTTCAAACCCGTAAAGGGTATGGTTCACTGATTATGGAAGATCAGACTTCCACCTGGTCGAGTTCGCTGGGAACTTCTTCCGCTTTGCCTCCATCGCCCGGCCGGAAGACCAGGTTGCTTTCGGTCTCGTCGACGTCGACGATGATGCGCTCGTTGCCGGAGAACTTGCCGGCGAGGAGCTGGATGGAGAGCGGGCTTTCCACATATTTCTGCAGTGCACGCCGCAGCGGTCGTGCGCCGAAAGCGGGGTCGTAGCCCTGGTTGGCGAGCCAGTTGCGGGCTGCATCCGTCAGCTCGACGTGGACACCGCGTTCCACCAGCCGCTCCTGGACCTCTTTCATCTGCAGGTCGACGATCTTCTTCATTTCTTCCAGCGTGAGCGGCGAGAAGGTGATAATCTCATCGATGCGGTTGAGGAACTCAGGCCGGAAGGTGCTCTTGAGCGCCTTTTCGATTTTCTCCTGCTCCTGGCGTTCGGCACTGTCGGCAGAGTGCTGCAGGAAGCCCAGCGTGCCCGAACGGCGGACGAATTCAGTGCCCAGGTTGCTGGTCATGATCAGCACCGTGTTGCGGAAGTCGACCACACGACCCTGGCCATCCGTCAGGCGGCCGTCGTCCAGGATTTGCAGCAGCGCGTTCCACACCTCGGGGTGCGCCTTCTCGATTTCGTCGAAGAGGATCACGCGGTATGGGCGGCGGCGAACGGCTTCTGTAAGCTGCCCGCCCTCTTCATAGCCAACGTAGCCCGGAGGCGCACCGAAGAGGCGCGAGACGGTGTGCTGTTCGCGGTATTCCGACATATCGATGCGCACCAGGGCATCTTCATCATCGAACAGGAACTCAGCCAGCGCTTTCGCCAGCTCGGTCTTCCCCACACCCGAAGGCCCAATGAAGATGAAGGAACCGATTGGGCGGCGGGGGTCTTTAAGGCCGGAGCGTGCGCGCCGGATGGCGTCCGAAATGGCTGTAATGGCCTCATCCTGCCCGATAATGCTTTCATGCAGGCGCTCTTCCATCTTGAGCAGCTTCTCGGCTTCGGTCTCCATCATATGGCTGACTGGAATGCCGGTCCACTGCGCGACCACTTCGGCGATATCTTCGCTGTCCACCACCTCGTCGAGCTGGTGCTCCGTTTCCCATTGATCGCGCTTCTGGTTGAACTCGGCTTCCAGGCGCAGACGTTCAGCTTTTTTCTGGGCTGCGCGCTCGTAGTCGCGCTCCAGACCGGCCTGCTCTTCTTCTGCCGACAGCCGGTCAATCTCGCTCTTCATAGCCTTCAGTTCGGGCGGCAGTGAGTAAAGGGCAACCCGCAGCTTGGCCGCAGCCTCGTCCATCAGGTCGATGGCTTTGTCGGGCAGGCGGCGGTCCGTGACATAGCGAGCAGAAAGCTTGGCAGCTTCTACCAGCGCCTCATCCGAAAAGCGGACCTTGTGATGTGCTTCGTAGCGATCGCGCAGGCCCTGCAGCATCTTGATGGTATCTTCTACCGAAGGCTCTTCGACGTAAACCGGCGCGAAGCGGCGCTCCAGGGCGGCGTCTTTTTCAATATATTTGTGATATTCATCGAGTGTGGTAGCGCCCACACACTGCAGCTCGCCGCGCGCCAGGGCCGGTTTGAGCATGTTAGAAGCATCCATAGCGCCCTGAGCAGCACCGGCGCCCACTACTGTGTGCAGCTCATCGATGAACAGAATAATTTCTCCCTCTGAACGCTGCACCTCTTCCAGGGCAGCCTTCAGGCGTTCTTCGAATTCGCCGCGGAAGCGCGACCCGGCGATCATGGCGCTCAGGTCAAGCGCCAGCACCCGTTTACCAGAAAGGATCTCAGGGACATCGTTGCTGGCGATTTTCTCCGCCAGGCCCTCGACAATCGCCGTCTTACCGACGCCGGCTTCACCGATCAATACGGGGTTGTTCTTAGTGCGGCGCGAAAGGATCTGGATGACGCGTAAAATTTCGGCATCACGGCCGATTACCGGATCCAGCTTGCCTTCGCGGGCCATCTGAGTCAGGTCACGAGAGTAGCGTTCAAGTGTGCGGTAGCGTGTTTCGGCCTGTGGGTCGGTGACGCGCTGGCCGCCGCGAATTGCCTGTACGGCCTCATACACCCGGTCGCGAGTAACCCCGGCGCCTTCCAGCAGACGCGCGGCAGGGGTGCTGCGTTCGCTCAGGATGGCCAGAAAGATATGTTCCGTAGAGATGTATTCATCGCGCAGGCGGTTGGCCTCTTCGTTGGCCAGATCGATGATGCGCTTGACGCGCGGGGTAATGAAAATCTGGCCGGCGCCGCCGCCAAAAATGTTCGCTTTCGGGCTGGTGCGCAAAATGTAATCCAGCCGTTCAGTCAGCGATGCAGAATCTACCTTCAAATAATCGAGTATCTGCGGGATCACTCCCTGCGGCTGCTCGATTAATGCAAGCAAAATATGTTCTGTGTCAATCTGGTTATGACCGTAGCGCTGGATAATCTCAGCCGCCCGTTGAGCGGCTTCTTGAGCGCGCTCGGTAAACCGGTCAAATCTCATCATCGTTATTCCCTTCCTTCCAGCAGGAACACTACCTGTGTTTGACATTATATCATCGCGGTTGTTAACAAAGGGAAAGCAGGACATAAGAATCGCATATGAATAAAAGGCGGCTGCGGATACAGTTCTTTCCTTTTGCTTATGCGGCCAGTCCCGGCCGCCCGGCGAATCTGCGGTGAAACCGGCCGGGGAACTTTTCCATGTGCGCCTTCGTCTAGGAGATACGAATAAATTTGGATGATTACTCTCTGATGATTTCTCTCTAAGGAGGAAAAAAGGAAATGCGCAACAAAATTTTAGTGATTGTCAGTGTGCTGTTAATTGGCGCAGTGATCTCCGCCTGCAGCGGTGTTGCCGCGGCTCAGGGTGTCACCCCGACCGCCTCCGCGCAGGATGAGGAGCCTGGGGCTGTGCGCACCATCACCGTCAGCGGGAGCGGCCAGGCTTTCCTGAACCCGGATCTGGCCCATGTCTATATCGGTGTGCGCACCGAAGGTGAGGACGCAGCCGAAGCCGTAGCGAGCAACAACGAGCAGTCGGAGGATTTGATCGCCGCCCTGCGTGAGTTCGGGATCGCTGCAAACGATATCCAGACCAGCAACTTCAGCATTTATCCCCAGCCGCGCTATGATGACCGCGGCCAGCCGACCGGAGTTGTGAGCTACATCGTCGAGAACACAGTTTATGTGACCATTCGGGATCTCGCTCGTGTCGGCGAGCTGCTGGACATCGCAGTCGCCAGTGGGGCGAACTCGATCAACGGCATTCAGTTTGATGTAGCGGATAAAACTGCTGCCCTTTCCGATGCCCGCGAAGCTGCGGTAGCCAATGCCCGCCAGATCGCTGAAGAGCTGGCTGCAGCCGCCGGTGTATCTCTGGGTGAGATTCAGAACATCAGCGCCGTCAGCACGGGGTTCCCCACCCCGGTGTTTATGGACAGTGCCCGCTTAGCGGCTGAAGCGGCAGCGGTTCCGATCTCCCCTGGTCAGCTGTCGGTCACGGTGGATATTCAGGTCACCTTTGCCATTCGGTAACGTGTCAATGGGTCTCTCGATGCAGAGTGGGCGGAACAACCGCCCACTCTGTGTTTCTATGGTATAAAATACGATCTGTGAGCGAGGCAGCATTCTTCCATCCCCCGGTCCGCCAGGGATTGATCATTCATGGGATCCTGCTGGTCGTCCTCCTGGCACTGGGAGGATGGGGCCTCATGCAGGCTTTTCAGGCGAACATCGGTCTGGAACTGCTGCTTTACCTCTTTCCGGCGCTGCTGTTCGTGGCGCTCAGTCCCCCTCTCTTTTACCAGGCATATGCGCTGTACCGGGCCGTTTACCGTGTCGAACGCAACGGCGTCCGTTTGCGCTGGGGGCTGCGTGTTGAAGATATCCCGATCGATGCCATTCTGCGAGTGTATCCGGCAAGCGAACTGGGCCAGCCGCTGCCCGTACCGGGTTTTTATCTCCCGGGATCACTGAGAGGCCGCCGGGCTCTCGCTGACGGCAGACAGGTTGAGTTCCTGGCTGTCGGGGAGCGGAACCTGGTGATCATCGAAACGGCGGACCGGCTGTTTGTGATCTCTCCCGCGCAGCCCGAGGAGTTTATCAATGCCTTTCATCAGTACGCTGAAATGGGCTCGCTGACGCCCTTTGAACGGCAGTCGATCTACCCTTCGTTTTTACTCGCAAGAGTGTGGAATACGACGGCAGCCCGCTACCTGATCCTTGCCGGATTGATCCTGGGGCTGCTGATGCTGGCTGGAGTGAGCCTGGTCATCCCCGGCCGGGCACAGGTGTTTCTGGGGTTCAACCCGGCCGGCGAACCACGCGACCCGGTCCCGGCGGTGCGGCTTTTTTTGCTGCCGGTATTAAACGGCTTCGTTTATATTTTCGATTTCCTGTTCGGGTTGTATCTTTTCCGTAAGGATGACCTTCGTTTCTACGCTTACCTGGTCTGGGGAGGCTCACTGCTGACTGCAGTATTGTTTACCGCAGCAGTGATTTTTATCCTGGTGACCCCGATCTGATGCCCCAGCCGCCTGATTTTCTCCAGCCCTTATCCACGCGGTTTACGCAAAGTTATCCACAGATTTCCCTGATATTCGGGAAGTTATCCACAGAAAAGAGAGAGTTATCCACAAGTTGATCATTGATACGTTGATCCTGGGTTTTCTGCTCGCGTCAGCGGCCGGGCTCATCGCCTGGAAGGCCGGTGCGCTGAGCAGCAGCGGCGCTCTGGCGGCATGTTTGACCGGTACACTGATTTTCGGTCTCGGTGGTTTACCCTGGGCCGTCCTGCTGCTCACTTTTTTTATCTCCTCCAGCCTGCTCTCGCGTACTTTTGCAGGGCGGAAAGCCGCGTTGAACGAAAAATTTTCCAAAGGAAGCCGGCGCGATTGGGGTCAGGTATTTGCAAACGGCGGGCTGGGGGCGCTGCTGGCTGTTGCGTATATATTTCTGGGCGAACACAGCGGGTTGTGGTTTGCTTTCGTGGGCGCGATGGCTGCCGTAAATGCGGACACCTGGTCGACAGAGGTTGGCGTGCTGAGCACTGCACCGCCCCGGTTGATTACCACAGGGCGTATCGTTGAACGCGGGACCTCAGGAGGTATTACCTGGCTCGGCACGTTCGCGTCGCTTTCCGGGGCAGTTCTGATTGGCCTGGTGGCCTGGTTATTAAGGCCGGAGGGAACTTTTGTCCAGGTGGTGGGCGCTGCCGCTGTCGCAGGATTCGCCGGCTCGCTGTTCGACTCGCTGCTGGGGGCTACTGTTCAGGCAGTATACCGCTGCCCTGTCTGCGGAAAGGAAACCGAACGCCATCCTTACCATACCTGTGGAACCGGGACGGTCCATGTGCGGGGATGGTCGCGTTTGGGTAACGATGAGGTTAATTTCCTCTGTTCGCTGGCTGGGGCCGGGTCAGCCCTGCTGCTATGGCTACTTTTATAGAATATCTGGTTATGGATGCGAAAAAATAACGGCGGTGTCTCGGTGACACCGCCGTTATTCATTAAATTAAAAATGATGGCTCAGGCGGGTATCTGGAGCAGGCTGCTGAGTTCACTCACACTGGCGATAACCGGGCAGTCTGCCTCCGGGAACACACCATCGGGATCGATCAAGACGGGCTGCAGGCCGGCTCTGCGGGCGCCGACGACGTCTGCATAATAGTTGTCGCCCACGTAGAGAACCTCGCTGGGAGAAATTTGCAACCGCTCCACTGCATGATGGAAGATTTCTGGCTGGGGCTTCCAGTAAGATACCTGACCGGCTACAAGGGCAAAATCCATAAAGGAGAGCAGACCAAGCGTCTCCAGTTCATCATCGCAGGGCTCTCTGCGGTTGGATAACACCGCCAGGCGCAGCCCTGCCTGGCGCAGACTGCTCAGCGTAGCAACGGTCTCGGGGGGAACCCAGTTATTCGGAGCAGCCTGCGCGTTCATGTAAGCATGCACTTCAGGCGCCAGAGACCGGGCGGCTGCCTCGTCAAAATCCAGCGCCAGCAGGCTGCGGTAGTTGAAGTTAATCCAGAAGGCTTCTTCCCGATATTGAAATTCCTCCAGATCCTGGAGCAGCTCGGGCGACTGTGCCCAGTAATAATGCGTCCAGCGCTGCAGGGTGCGCTGCTGCTGGCCCGAAACCGTACAGCCTTTCTGGGCAAGAAAATTGAATAATAACTCGCTGGACGACGGCTGGTTAAAGCGCAGAGTACCGTCTAAATCGAACAAAACGGCCAGAATATTTCCTGGCCGGAATCCATTCGTCGATGAAGCCAAGATGTCAACCTCCGATTTCGCTCATCACACGGTTGAGCGGTATGACTCCTTCTGAAAGAGCATGCCCCCAGGGTTTATACCAGATCCCCTCCAGGATGATCTCGCGCAGTTCTTGTATAGTCGCACCGGAACGCAGCGGGGTCAGCAAATCGACCTCGCCTTCGCGCAGCAGGCAGAGCCGCAGGCGGCCGTCAGCCGTGAGCCGCGCCCGCGTGCAGGAGGCGCAGAAAGGCTCGCTGACGGTGGAAATAAAGCCCACCTCACCCCTGGCGCCCGGGATACGGAAGATGCGCGCCTCACCATCCAGCTTGCCGTCATTGGCCACTTCCAGGGGACCAAATGCAGCTTCGATGCGGGACATCACTTCCTGGGCAGTCACCCCCTGATTGAGCTGCAGGTCGGTAGCCCCGGCAAACGGCATCATCTCGATGAAACGGACCTGCCAGGGATGGTCTACCGTCAGGGCAGCGATATCTACCACATCCGGCTCATTATACCCGCGCACGACCACGGCATTGATTTTGATCGGGGTCAGGCCGGCTTCTTCAGCAGCCTGAATACCCTGCAAAACGTCTTCGATCTTGCCCCAGCGCGTGAGCCGGCGGAACTTCTCAGGGTCTAGAGTGTCCAGGCTGATATTAACTCGCTGGAGGCCTGCCTCTGCCAGCGGTCGTGCCAGCCGGGAGAGCAGCACGCCGTTGGTGGTCATCGACAGCGAACGCACACCCGGGGTTGATGCAATGCCCCGCACCAGGTCAACCACATGCGCGCGTACAGTGGGCTCACCCCCCGTGAGACGAAACTTGTCAAACCCCAGCTGGGTGAACAAGCGCATCAGCAGCAGAATTTCATCATCCTGCAGCAGCTCTGCGTTGGGGCGGAAGGTCATATCTTCTGGCATGCAGTACACGCAGCGCAGGTTGCAGTGGTCAGTAAGGCTGATGCGCAGATAATGGATGTTTCGTCCGAAGCGGTCAATTGCCATAGGGTCACCAGTAAGATCCAGAGGGGCAGAATTTTTAAGAACTTAATCAGCAAAATTATACCTTATAACTCTAAATCGTGACCGTTTATTACACTTCTCTTAACTGCTGCGAGCGATGCGGGCAACGGTTCCCCCGGTGATGCGCACCAGGTCCTGTGGGGTCAGGCAGAAAACGGCAAGGGGAGTCCCGGCTGCAGCCCATACTTCTTTATACTGCAGCAGATCCGCATCCACAAAGGTATCGATTTTCTGTGAGTGCCCAACCGGTGGAACACCGCCGATTGCAAAACCGGTCTGCTCACGCACAAAGTCCGGGTCAGCCCTTCCCAGCGGTTCGCCGATCAACCGTTCAATCTCTTTTTCGTCCACCCGGTTGGCGCCGCTGGCGGTTACGAGAACCGGCCGTCCTGTGCGTTTGGTTTTGAAGATCAGCGATTTGACAATCTGACCCACGTCACAGCCGATTGCCTGAGCCGCTTCTGCTGCGGTGCGGGTCGATGCGGGAAGTTCCAGGACCTGCACATGCAGCCCGACTTCTAAAAGGGCGTTCTGGACTTTTTGAGCGCTGGGACTGAGTTTTTCATTCATCGTCTATCTCCTGAACAGTCGCAGTGTTTCGATCCCCGGGCTGTATCCTGACCCGAAGGAGTAACCAGTATACATGCTGAATGGGACCACCACCAGCCGTGGTGTCATATCGCTGGTGCAGGGTGTGTGTGGTGATGCGTTATAATATCGACGTTGTCATCGTTGAGGCCGTCAGCCAGGCAGTCGACTGCATGGATCACAGTTCCGCCTCCCGAGGTTTATCTACCTGATCAGAGCCAGATTCTATACTAATCCCCTCTTTCTTGGGTTAATGCGCGAGATCGCCCCCGGGTAATTCTACCGGGGGATTTCTAAATTTTCTCTCACCAGAAAAATATCGGCTGTAAATAAACGCTATTACAAGACGCAGCTGCTTAATGAGAAAGGAGCGAAGGAGGGGGGTTATATGATCGAAGTACATTATGAAACTCAACGGCACAAGAACTGCGGGTTCAATCCCTCTGACCAGAACATTTGCCTCGCTAAGCCACCCCAATTACCGGATCTGGTTTGTGGGCCAGTTTGTCTCAGCAATTGGGGCCTGGATGCAGTCTACAGCACAGGGGTACCTGGTCTATGAGCTGACCCGTTCTCCAGCTTTTCTGGGCTACGTCGGATTCGCTGCCGGCCTGCCATCCTGGCTTTTCACCTTATTCGGTGGAGTGGTTGCCGATCGAGTGCCGCGGCGGCTGATGCTCGTTTTCACGCAGTCGATGATGATGGTCCTGGCCCTGGTCCTGGCCGCGCTGGTATTTTCCGGAAAGGTGATGGCATGGCATATCCTGGTCATGGCCTTTCTCCTGGGTATTGCAAACGCCTTTGATGCGCCAGCCAGGCAGGCGTTTGTCGTTGAACTGGTGCCCGAAGAGAATCGTTCCAACGCCATCGCACTAAACTCCACGATGTTTAATTCGGCGACAATCATCGGCCCGGCCGTGGCCGGGATTGTTTATGCCCAGTTTGGCCCTGCTTTTTGTTTCGCAATTAATGGTTTATCTTTTGTTGCGGTGCTTTTCGCTCTGATGCTCATGCGCCTTCCGCGGTTCGAAAGAAAGCCTGCCACCGAGCCGGTGGTTGCCCAGCTGGTGGAAGGGGTGCGATTTGCGTTCTCTCACAGCATCATCCGTGTGTTGATCCTGAACATGACCATGGTGAGTGTCTTTGGGATGAGTGTGATGACCCTGCTTCCGGCCTGGTCGGTCGATGTGCTGGGTGGTGATGTGGGCACCAATAGTGTGCTGCTGTCTTCACGCGGCGCCGGCGCCCTGATCGGAGCGATTACAATTGCATACTTAAGCGGGCAGGGTTTACAGGGTAAGGTCTGGACGACCGGCAGCCTGCTCATGCCGGTGTCGCTGCTGCTCTTTTCTTTCTCACGCTCGATACCGCTTGCGATGGCCTTCATGGTGGTTCTGGGGCTATCTTTCATGACCCAGGCCAACACATCGAACTCGCTGATCCAGTCACTGGTCCCGGATAATCTGCGAGGACGTGTGATGAGCATTTATACCCTGACGATTTTTGGTGGCAACCCACTGGGCGCCCTTTGGGTCGGTTTGATGGCAGCCGCAATTGGCGAACCACGCACCCTGCTCATCAACGCCGCAGCGCTGATGAGCTTTGCGCTGCTGGTTTTCCTGCGGATCCCGAGGATGAGAGCCTTGAAATGAAACGTCTGCTCCCCCTGCTGCTTGTCCGTCATGCCGAAGCCCCGCATCATGTCCATGAAGCTGCAGGGGGCCAGGCGGAGACGGGATTGACCGATATGGGCCTGAAGCAGGCAGAACTGCTTGCCGTACGATTGAAGCGCGAACTGCCCGGCGTAGCTCTTTTTCTGGCTAGCAGCGAACAAAAGAAAGCGCGGCAGACGGCTGACATCCTGGGTCAGGAGCTCGGCGTGGCGCCGCGCTTTTTTGCAGAGCTGGAAGACCTGAATATCAGCGACCCTGCCGGAAAGTCGAAGGGGATGGCACACCTGCCTGTCACCCCAACAGATGAGCCTTCCGCAGACTGGCAGCCCTATCCAGGCGCTGAAAGCTGGCACCAGTTTTACCAACGAGTCTCCTGTTTTATGGAGTCTCTGCTGGCGAGAGAGGATATACCGGGCATTGCGAAAGCACAGGAACTGGGAGACGCCGCCTTGATCCTGGTAACCCATGCTGCGGTAATCCAGGTGGTGGTTAACTGGTGGCTGGGCCTGGACGTGGAGGGGATGATCCGCATGGAAATCACGCCCGCCAGTCTTACGGTTCTGCGTATTAACCGCCGGGGAGAGCGGATGATCGAGCGTCTGAACGATACAGCCCACCTCTATGCGGCGGGCATTATCGACCACATTCGTCTTTAATAAAAAATAGGGCCACTTCGGCCCTTTTGATTGATATATACATCAGGCATTCACCCGGGCAACCGCCGTCAGGGCAAGGATGACGATGCCCAGGATGAAGTTAATGCGGATAAGCAGGACTTCCTGACGCTCCAGAGCTGATGAATCGACCACATCTCTTCCGGCAGCCCGCAGCAGTGCCGCGCGCTGCAGGGCGGGCAGCACCCACCAGGTAAGATAGGCGGAGACCGCCACCATTCCAAATATAAACAGGTGCTTGATCAGGATGGCTGATGCCCAGGGATTGGAGACGGCCAGAAAGCCCTCGTAGCGCGGACTTGCGCTCATCTGCAGCATCCCTGTGGCGACTAAAAGCGCCAGGCAGAGCCAGGCGATGGGGTTGAATCGCTTCTGAATGGCTCCCAGAAGTGCAGCATAACCGGATGGGTCCACGCTTTTACGGGCGGCTGGCAGCACCAGGAATGTCAGCGCTGCCAGCCCGCCGATCCAGATAACGGTGGCCAGCATGTGGATCCAGTATGCGATCGTCAGCACCCAGGGAGGCGTCATAGCTGTACCGCGTTAAGCGGGTGGGTTCAATATCCTTCAGCCGCCCGGCTCAGCAGTTGGTTCTGGTGAACTCTGCGGATCCCCTTCACCCTGTTCCGGGGGGTCCGTAGGAGCTTCTGTCGGAACCGGAGTTTCCCCGGCCGGCGGCGCAGGCTCGGTGGTAGGAGCTTCCGTGGGTTCGGTTTCGGGAGGAGGTGTTACCTCCACGGGTTCACCCGGCGCGTTATCTCTTTCGTCCCGATCGTCATCGTCATCATCGCCGCGCCGGCATTTTTCCTCAGCCTCCTCATACCAGTCGGCCTGCTCTTCGGTGAAGTTGCCCATTCCGGCCGCGATCTCAAACTGTGCCACGGCCTCGCACCATTCCTCCTGTTTGGCCAGGCTGATTCCGTAGCCGATCAAAGCCAGCCGGTAGCGCTCGGTAGACGTCAACCCCGAACCGTCTCGCAGGCCGGGTACCTGCGGGGCAATCTCGGAAAAATACTGTACGGCCTGGGCCCAGTCGACTTCCCAGAAGCTGGCGCCGGTGATGTACATTTGCGCCCAGTTCATCACGCCCTGAGCTTCAACATCCAGAGGGCCAAAGCGTGCGGCAAGCGTCAGGTCGTAAATGCCCCCCTCGAGATCCGCCTGCTGCATGATTTTCTCCTGCCCGCGGTTGCGCAGGGCAAGCCAGAGCATGCCATCCGCTTCAACAGCATGGAAATCCGGACTGATCTTGCGACGCTGGAGTAAAGTGTCGATCACCGCTGTCCAGTCTCGATTTTCCAGGGCCTGATGGGCGGACTCAAAAAGCTCTTCCTGGTTGCGCGTGTCAGGTGTTGGGGTCACGGTGGGGGTAG
>JAAYXE010000199.1 GCA_012516075.1 Chloroflexota bacterium
GCCGTCCAGAGCCAGGGCCTGCAGGGTTACGCCAGTGGATTTTTCCTGTTTGTCGTCCTGGCGGCGGTCTCTCTGGTCCTGACCCTGCTGCTAAAACAGTCTTTTACAGCGCATTCAGCAGCGATTGAGGAGAAACCGGCCTCATAAAGCCTGCTCGCAGTTTTTAATTACCCCACATCAAACCGGGCCCCTGGATCCAGGGGCCCGGTTCACACTGGGCGGCGGTTTGCAAGTTCATTAATCCTGTGCTAATATTAGATAAAGGGGGATACACAGGAGAAAAACCAGCTCGATCATCAAGGGGGACGTCTCAGAGGAGGGATGATGAACGAAGGTGGAGGCAGCGGCAGTATCTTAACCGCCTCCCGGCTGCTCATCATCGGACTGGTGGCTGTCATCGTCGTTCTGGGAATGGCCCTGATCATCCAGGCAATTGCCCGCCCCACCGCAGCCGGAGTAGAAACCCGAGTAAACGCGCTGGCAACCAGCACAGATG
Source organism: Chloroflexota bacterium (assembly GCA_012516075.1). GTDB lineage: Bacteria > Chloroflexota > Anaerolineae > Anaerolineales > UBA4823 > JAAYXE01. The sequence continues at coordinate 497 of JAAYXE010000199.1, forward strand.
AATGCGTCGCGTGCCACCGGCGCACCACACCTGGAATCGTAGAACAATACGGTGTCAGCACCATGGCAGCCGCCGGTGTCGCCTGCCGGGACTGCCATGAAGTTCCCGCGGACTATCCTGCGGCGGTCGAGCACGAGGGCACGCATGTGCTGCCTTCTCCCACCACCGCCATGTGCCAGAAATGCCACGGCCAGGAGGTGGCCCAGTTTTACCAGAGCCGCCATTCCCTGCCGGCCTATGTCGCCTATGCGGGGACCGAGGTGCTCACTCCCGAACACCTGGCACTGTATGAGGCCATTCCCGAAGCGGAACAGGGCCCCGAGCAGATGCGCAGCGTGCTCTTCGACCTGGAGGACAAGCGTCTGACCCGCCTTGCCTGCGAGGCCTGCCACAGCATCGGCCTGCCGGCTGAAGACGGGTCGGTCGGCAAATGCCAGAAATGCCACCTGCGCCACGAGTTCAGCCTGGAGCAGGCGCGCAAGCCCGAGACCTGCAACAACTGCCATATCGGCCCTGACCATCCCCAGTGGGAGATCTACCAGGAGTCGCCCCACGGCATCGCCTACATGACCCAGGGCGACCGCTGGAACTGGGAAGCGGATGCCGGCACCCTGACGGTTAACGACTTCCCCGCGCCTACCTGCGCCATCTGCCACATGAGCGGTTTCGGCCCCACCGGCACCACCCATGATGTGGGCGACCGGCTGACCTGGTACCTGTTTGCGCCCATCAGCGAGCGCCGCCCGGCCTGGGAGGATAACCGCGTGCGCATGCAGGGCGTCTGCCGGGAATGCCACAATGCGAACTTCCTGAACGAGTTTTACGCCGCGGCCGACGAGGCGACCGAAGCAGTGAACGAATACGTCCACGAGAGCGACCGGATCATGGCCCCGCTCATCGAGCAGAATTTGCTGACCGCCGAGCCCTTCGACGAGCCGATCGACTTCACTTATTTCGAGCTCTGGCATCACTGGGGAAGGACGGCCAAATTCGGGGTGTGGATGCAGGGCCCGGACTACACCCAGTGGCACGGCGTTTACGAAGTGCTCAGCGACCTGGCCGAGCTGCGCGAATTGGCGGAGCAGCGCCTGGAGGCGGGTATGACCGGCGGCGAGGGTGCAGCCAGCGGTGACGGCGGCGCCGGTTCTGGCAGACCATCGCCCTGACCGGGGTACAGGCAGGAGGTCCTGAAGTGGCGGTTGGGGAAACCTATCCCGGGCAGCGTGCCTACCGGTCTTACCTGGAGCTGGCTTTTCCGGTCATGCGGCATGTGCACATCCCCGTTTCGCGCGACCAGGCAATGCTGCTCATGGCAGCCATCAACGAGATCTTCCTGGGTGTGGACATCTACCTGGCGCACAGCATCAGCGGCACCATCGTCCCCAACGAGTGGATCCCCATCATCTTTGGGCCTGTGGCCGGCATCCTGCTGCTGGTTGCAGGGCTGGTAGCGTTGCGCAACCGTCCCCTGGCGGTTGCCCTGGCCATGATTGTGTTTATCGCCAGCATTGCCGTCGGGTTCCTGGGGGCGTACTTTCACATTGTGCGCGCCATCCTGCCCTATGCCCCTCCCGGGCAGCGGGTGAACATCGATCTGCTGGTCTGGGCGCCGCCGATCCTGGGGCCGCTCACCTTTTCCCTGGTCGGCGTCCTGGGGATCAGCGCTGCCTGGGTAGAGGACCCGCCGGACAGCGGCATCCTGCAGCTGTGGGGGAACCGGCGCCTGCACCTGCCGTACAGCAAGACACGGGCGTATTTCTTCCTGGTGGGCATGGGCGCCCTGGCGACCGTGATCAGCAGCGTGCTCGACCACGCCCGCACTGGCTTCGAAAACCCCTGGCTGTGGCTGCCCACTGCGGTTGGAATTTTCGCCACTGTGGTCGCTGTATCCCTGGGCGCCCTGGAACGCCCCCACCGGGGGGATATCCTGGTCTACACCGGGGCCATGCTGCTGATGGTCGTTGTCGCCCTGATTGGCACCTGGCTGCACATCTCCTTCAACCTGACCTCGGAGGGAGTCATCGTGGGCGAACGCTTTCTGCGCGGCGCCCCCTTCATGGCCCCGCTGCTCTTCGCCGACATCGCCGGATTGGGCCTGGTGGCCCTGCTGGACCCGCGGGAGAGCCGTGAGCGAGCGGTGCGGTGAGCGGGTGAATGGTTTTCAAAAAGGATAAGATCTGGGGAAACGAAGTCTTGCTTTATCAAAGTTTCGTGGTAGAATACACTCCGCTCCAGGCAATGGAACTGAGATGCCCGCGTAGCTCAGTGGATTAGAGCACTTGCTTGCGGAGCAAGGGGTCGCGTGTTCGAGTCGCGCCGCGGGCGCCAGAAGGTCGTATGAGGCCACTTACCTAGCAAAAGTTAGCAGGCAAGTGGCCTCATGTTTTTATTTAGGGCGGCGCGGATCGAACACTTTACTGAACACGAGTGCTCTTGCCTGGCTGTCCCACATACCTGAGCAAGTCTACTGGTACGGGCAATCAACTGCTCTAATCCACTGAGCTACGCTGTTCAAGGACGAGCTCTTTCTGGCCTAGACCGGACAAAAGCTCGACCATCTCTAGAGCCGCCTTATGCAAACCAGCCGCATCGCTGGTCTGCAAGGCCTCCCGGACACATTCGTACGGCGTATCTTGACAGCCTGCCAGACCCGTGTGCGCAAACACGGGACACCCCACGCAGCTTGAACTGAAAAGCAGGCAGAGTGCATCCAGCTCAGGACCGCCGAGCTCACGGATCTCCGCCGCGTGCTTCGCAACGAACTCCCAGTAGGCGATCTCCATCTCCAGAGCTTCGTCTGGCGTATTGGGCACCTGGCCTTTGTAGCACAGCTTCCCGGCATTATCCACATAGAAGGGATAGGCTGGCTTTCTTTCGACGTCGAAAGGTCCTTCGAGCGTCAGCTTGAACGCGGCGCGGCACTCGTCGATCAGGACGCTGCACTGCTCCTCCGGCGTGGTGTACACAAAGCCCAGCCATCCGCAGCCGGCATTGAAGTACAGACCAAAGGTGGGTCCATCATCGTAGACCAGCCGGCCTATCAGCATGTGGCCGGATTTGGGGACCAGCAGGCACAGCTGATCGGCGCCGGTAAACGCTTCGCTGCGCAGTTCCTCGATATCCAGACTTACAGGGTCCAGGCGGATCTGCGGCGGCTCCCTGTCACGCATCCGGTACAGTGTAGCCAGGACGTTGTATGCACTCACAGCGGTGGCGTAGTGGTCCTTTGCCCTGATGCTCTCCTCAGCCTGCGTGATTTCCTCAGAAAGGTCCATAAGCAGAGCGGCCTGGTTCTCGGTAAAGCAGGTCTTCGGATACGTATAAAGCGGCATCTCGCGGTCCCCCAGGCCCATCAAGCCGGGGTTATGAAAGACAAAATGCCACCTGGCAGTTTCCCACTTGAGGGCATCCTCAAGGGTCAGCGGCTCCAGGCCGCAGTAGGCCAGATTGAGTTCGTGGTCCAGGTAAAAGTACCGCTCCGGCTCGAACGGAACGTCATCCGGCAGCGCACTGCGGTACGTCTCCAGCAGGAACCGGATCTCTTCTCTGGCGTGCTTCGCCACCATCCTGGGGTCCTTGCCCAAATTCTCAAGGGATGCAAGGTAGGGTGCATTCCGGCACCCACTCAGCCGGGTGCCCGCAACCACCGGGCAGGATGGACAGAATGTTTTGAGCACGGATTTGAAGTACACGCACAGGCCGAATTCGCTCTCGTCGTATTCGATGTCCGGGTGCTCGGCAATCATCTCCCATTTGGCGAGAGAGTAGTCGAAAGCCTCCTGCAGGTTCTGGGGGCGCCACCCGCAGCACCGCAGGACCTTCTTTTCGTCAACGGAAAACTTTTCTTTCCAGTGATCTATCGACATAGTTCCTCACTTCTGCAGCTCGTCGCGCACTTCCGCCACGAAGGCGCCCATCTTCTCCGCCGCTGCAGCGATCTTCTTCGGGTCGCGGCCCCAGAACGCCTCATACACTTCGCCGTGAGGTGTTCTGCGGCAGCTGGACTGCCCGGTTTTGCTGCTGATCGGACAGCCGCTGCAGATCAATTTGGCCTTTGTAAACATACGGCACAAAGGGCTGGTGCTGCCGCCCCCATCGTGTTTGATTTCCGGGTGCCGGGCGACAAACCGCCACCTGGCGATCTCGATGTCGAGCGCATGCAGTATTTCAGCAGGCGGCTCGCCCACATATACGGGCACGCGATCCGGCCCGATCACGAACAATTCCTCAGGCATGGTCCTGTCTCCTTTTTATCCAACACAGCATTCCTTGACCTGATCCCTGATGCCGGTCAGGAGGTCCACGAATGCTTTGGCGAGCGCAGTGGATCTTTCGGCGTCGAAAGGCACCGCCGCCGCAGTTTTCCGGTACTCGTAATAGGGCGTGTTGCTGCAGTCGGGCTTACCCGTAAAAAAGCTTATCGGGCACTGCCAGCAGCTGTTTGGATACAGCATGCACAGCCCGCAGGTATCGGAACTGCCTTCGTAGTAGGTCCCAGGGTGATCGACAATGAACTGCCATTTCTGGATCGCCACATCTAAGGCTTCGTCGATGGTCTTCGGGGGCGCGCCTCTGTACACCAGAATGTCTCCGGCGCCGGTGCTTTCAATTGCGAACAGCGTTTCATTTGCCACGCCACACCTCTGGATGATGCTTGATTTCAACCAGCAGATCGACAAATTCCCGGGCAAGTCTCGCGGCCTTCTCCTGATCGAATGGGGTTTGTATGCAGGTCACCCGGTGCATGTAATAGGGCGTCCCACAGCAGAATTCAGAGCCGGTGTACACGCCAACTGGACATTTGTCGCAGTCGAAGCGGTACAGCATGCACAGCCCACAGGTCGTACCACCGCCATCAGAGTACGGTCCGGGATGATCGGCGATGAACTGCCACTTCCTGATGGACAGGTTCAGGGCCCCTCTGGCGCTTTTCGGGCTTTTGCCCCTGTACACCAGTCTGCTGCCAGAGCCCTCACTAACAATCTCAAACAGGTCTGACATGCTTCAGCGTCACCTTCTTGAGTTCGGTAAGAAAACGGATCCATTTGCCCGCAGCACGTCTCACTGCCTGGAAATCGCTCGCCAGTATCGCCTCTGCCACCTCCGAGTAGGGCGAACCCACGCAGGAATAAAATCCCGCTCTTTCGTAGACCGGACAGCCTTCGCAGCGTTCAACGGTCTCCTCGTTGTTGTACAGCATGCACAGTCCGCAGGTCTCGGTGCGGCCGTCATCTTCAATGTAAGGGTTGCTGGCGATGTATTGCCACTTCTGGATCTCAATGTCAAAAGCTTCCTGCAGGTTTTTCGGGGGCTCCCCCAGATATCTCACCGTGCCGTTGTCGTCAAGGTCAAAAAGATCAGACATCCTTTACTCCTCATAGGTTTCATCAACCCGCCGGGCGACATTCGCGCCCTCCACACGCGCCTGCCAGCGCGTCCGGGCAATCACCGCACCGCAGATCACCATCTTGCCATCTGGCTTGGTCAGGGTGGGGTGATACATGCCGTCCGGCCGGCGGTACGCTCCAATCAAAAGCCTCTCTCCGCTGCGCAGCTCGAACACGCGCGGGAGGCCGTCTTTCGTACAGCGAATTAATCTGCCTTGTTCCATAGAATTTCACTGGAGGTCAATATGAAACTGTCTACTGCGTATCAAGGTTATCGCACCACAAAACTGGGCGAGGGCATGAGCGAAAGCACCCTGGTCATCTACGACTGGGTGTTCAAAGAAATGATCGCTCTATTGGGCGATCCTGAAGTTGACAAGATCACCAAACAGGACCTCAATGGCTTTATGTTCCACATGCGCCACAACTACAAAACGCGCGCCCAGAAGCCGCTGTCATCATCAAGCCTGGACAACGCATGGAAAGGCATCCGCTCCTTCTTTAAATGGGCGTTCGAGGATCTGGGCATCGAGCGGCCGGATATAAATCTGGCCCGGCCCAAAGTCACCAGCAGGGAAATCCAGCCCTTCACAGCGGAAGAGGTTGAAAAGCTCCTGAGGGCCTGCGCACAAACGAAGGTTTATGAGACCAATGGGCGGCGGCGCTTCCGACGGGAGCGGGAGAGCGGCCTGCGCGACCGGGCTATGGTGCTTTTGCTTCTGGACACCGGGCTGAGGGTGAGCGAAATGTGCCGCCTTAAAATCAAAGACGTCGATGTGAAACACGGCGATGTGTACGTAGCTCCCTTCGGTTCAGGCCAGAAAACAAAGCCCCACACCGTCTTTCTGGGAAAGGTCGCCCGCAGCGCCCTGTGGCGTTATCTGGCAGAACGCCAGGATGCGCAGCCAGATGATCCGCTTTTCGTAACGAACGAAGGCCGCCCGATGACCCGCCGCTCCGTCCACCAGCTCATACAGAATTTAGGCGAACGCTCCGGGGTAAAAGACGCACACCCGCACCGCTTTCGCCATACTTTCGCTACAGAATTTCTGCGCAACGGGGGAACGATTGAGGTTCTGCAAAAACTGCTGGGCCACTCAACATTAACTATGTCCCTGCGCTATGCAGAGATCGCCCAGAGCGATATTGAAAGTGCTCACAGGAAGGCAAGCCCGGCAGACCGCTGGCGGTTATGAGGTGTAAAATATGCGCATCACACCACCCACAAGGAGCCCACCAATGAGCGAAGCAAAAACACATAGATGCCCTGTATGCGGGGGATTGATGCGGGCCGATAAGAATGTTTGTATGTACTGCGGGAGAGTATTCGCCACAAAAGCGTTCCTTCAAGCCGAAAAGTTTTTTCTTATCGTGTTTGCAATAACCGTCATCGGCATGCTCATCATCTTCTTTGCTTCTTTTGGCTCGTAAACGAGGCCCCCGGAAATTCCGGGGGCCTTTTCTTTCGACGTCGAAAGCTACCAGGGAAGATTTTTCGGGTTCACCCGCGTCGCACCTTTGCGCTCCAGCCAGGCGCGCACTTTCTCCCAGTCAGCTGTGCGTTTCGGCTCAAAGGCCGTGCGCTCATACCAGACGTCTTTTACCTTCTCGATAATTCTATCCGCCCAGGTGCCGTCGGGCTCTTTGCAAAGTAAATGATAGCGGGTGATGTTTCCCTGTATTTCCCGGTAGACCAGATCGGCGCCGCCCTTCTTGAAACAGTCCCTAACTCTCTGGACCTCGCCGATCGAATGATGCAGCTCGGCATCGCCCTCAATGACGATGTTCTCCGGCACGCGCACGAACATTGCCGGCTCTACATACAGGGCAGATCGATAAGCATCTGCAACGCCCTCATAAGGAGCCACAAACAAACTCGCCGCCATCACAAGGAAGGCGGCGAGCAGCAAGACAGATGCAGGTACAGCTACTCTTGCCATCGTTTTATTATTCCCTCCAGTTCGTCCTGGAGCAGCGTGGTGAGGGCCGGTATGTCGGAGTAGTTACCCCCCACGACCATGCCGATCAGGACGTCGATGTCTGTTTCCTCAGAGCCTTCCGGGATATAGCGATCCGGCAGACGGGCTGCTAGATCCCGGAGCTCAGGCGTCACCTCGCCCTGAGCCACGGCCCATAGGATAGCGCCGACGATCTGCTCAGGGGTCAGCAGTTCCGCCACATTCAGCCTGCGTTTCTCCATCGTTATTGGCATTGCCCCTCCTTTCAGAGGCATTATACCTCTTCAAAACCCAGGTCATATTTTTTCAGCAGCTCTTCGTAGGCGGCGACAGCTTTATCCTGTCCATCAGTCGATCCTCAGCAGGGCCTCCAGCTCCTCCACATCTTCTCTGCTCAACTCGCCTTCTTTCGAGCGCGCCAGCAGGTCGATCAGGCTGGCCCGGTAACTCTCGCTGCGGTCATCCCAGTCGATAAAAAGCCTGATCGCTTCGGACGGCCGCATCCAGTAGCCCTTCTTGTAATATTTGCAGGCCCTCAACATCGAGGATACCGGGCAGTGGATGTTCTTGAAGCGCAGTTTACGCTCCATCTCGTCACGCTCGAAATCGGGGTCCGCCAGCACCGTTTCGGGGTCCAGGAGACCGACACGAACAACGGTGAAGTCGAAGTTTTCGAGGATTTCTTCCATCGAGCCAAAGGCCACGATGGCCCCCTCGATTACAGGCTTAATGACCTGAATGGCCGGAGCCGCACCCCAGGGCATCTCTTTGTGCGGCCTGTAGGTCACGGCCATGTCGTTTTCGTGGCGGCGGTCAAAACCCAGGGCGTCGAACTCTTTCAGGTTGGCTTCAAAGGCATCCTCCGTGCAGGAGTAGATGTCCACATCACCCGGCGGCTCAACCTTTCGCCGGGGCGAAGCCATGTAGCGCACGTAGCCGCCGCAGATAATCGAGTTGGTCTGCTGGGTGATCTCGAAGATCCTGGCGATCTCAGTGAAGCCGCGGTAAATGGGAAGTTTAACAAAATCCGCCATCACTCACTCCTTCACGGGCCGCAGAGATATGTCGCCAGTGCTCGTGATCCTGACTTTGCAGCGCGCGCCGGCCACGCGGGCATAGGTGTCAATTGGCCGCACCAGAACGCTCGTCTTGTTCACCTGGACGACGCGCGCCAGCGTGCCGTTGACCGACACAATCTCGCCCTTCTTCAGATCAGACAGGGATGGCGGGTTTATGATCGAGGCGTCCTCGTAAGGTACCTCAAGGTATTTTGCTTCGTCAATGAAGGTCTTTGGTTCCATTTGGCCTCTCGCATCTTCTCTGATTTGGCTTCCATGTGCTCCTCTATGTGCAGGCGGTCCACAGCCACCTGACGTTTATTTCACTGGTGATGTGACGCTTTAGCATCTGCTCAAAGGTGTCGTAGATCGAGACGGCAATGCCGCCCCTGCCCATGTCCCGGGTCAGTACGGTTCGACCACCTGGAAAGCAGGCGCCGTGCGCCACAATTCCTCTTGGCTCGGTGATGTGTTCCAGAGCGAAGTATCCAATTGCTTCTCGATCCTTCATGGGAGTGTTCTCGCAAAAAGAGTAGTGGACCTGCCCGGAGTTGAACCGGGGTCCGACATCGGTTTTAGGTCGTCCTGTTACCGGCGTTCCCGTTATCCCCTGCGGGTCAGGGTCTTACAGGACTGGGAGACTGGCTACCGCCCCACCACCGGCTTTTAGGCGAAAGCCGGAACGCAGACGTCCGCCGCTTCCGCGACGGGACAGCCGAAAAGAATTTCTGCGAGCGAAGGAGTGTTTTCGTTGGCAGTTATTTTGTGTGCCGGAAAGACTTAGTTTGCCGAAGCCGTCGATACCCGTCAGGCCCCAAAGAAATTATTTGATGAACGCCATCCAGACCATGTACCAGATCAAGGCATAGATCAGGACAAAGGCCAGGTAGGCGCCTCTTCTGTGTAATCTCATCACGCCTCCTATCGGACAGCCCACCCGGCCTGTTTCAGTCCCGGATTAATCCACAGGCAACTTTCGGATCGACTTCCGCATCCGCCAGCCAGCACAGATTGTCTTCTGAGATCTGAGACACGACCAGGGCGTTGGTGTCCAGATTGAATGTCAGCGCCAGGCCGTATTTATGGCACTGGCGCATTACTGCAGCGAGAAATTTCTCTACATCATTTGGCACGGGCACATAGCCCTTGCCGCTCACCCAGCGTTCCGCCATATGTCCGCTCCGGGTTTCAGCAGTTGGTTGACAAACAGATCGACGGGGAGATCCTTGACCCGATAGCCGATGTGCACGAGCAGCAAACAGCGCAGGCAGCGCACATAACCTTTCGAGTTTTGGTAACCGTTTGTTGGATTGGTGTCCGAACAGGTGGTGCGGTCGTGTGTGGGCGTCAGGAGCTCGACCAGATCACTGGTGATTATGGTGTCGCCGGAGATCATTTGACAGGCTGCCTTTCTTTGCGAGGCCGGGTAAAGAGCCTGGGCAGCTCCTCTTCGTAATCCCAGGGCGCCCAATCCTTGAGGGTCCGTACGGCATACTCGCGGTCATCCTCCCGGCTGTGCATCCTGGCAAGCTCCGCTGCAGCGAAGTAGTCCTTCTCCTGCAGCGTGGCCCAGATCCCGGCAGTGACGCACTCCAGTTCTTCAATGCGCCTGTGCAAATCCTCGATACTCTCCCGTTCGACCTCAATGGTTGTCATTTTGACGTTGAATTCCTGCAGGTCATTCATTTTTCGCTTTCCTTTCGACGTCGAAAGATGATGCCGGCCTACGTCACTCAGCCGGCGCGGCGGCTTCGGCGCTCCCCCACTCCGTCTATCGGCCCTGGCAGGGCCAGCCGTTGGCTCTCTCAGTGAGGGGGTCCCGCTTTGGACGGTTTTGGTATGCCTGGCTTTTAGCCCACGCCACTGGCAGTTCCTACCGACAACCAGGGTGCCGGTCCTCTCCCGGCCGTCAAGCTGGTTTTTCAGCACCCGCTTTCTCTGCTCCTGGCACGGGTTTTATGCGTCCTATCCGATATTCACCACGGGCCGGCCTACCCGGATGTAGCCAGGGTCCGCATGAAGGGACGGCCGGAATTGCACCGGCTGGCGGCGGTTTGTGGCTTTAGGGCACAGGACCTGTGGCCTGCAGGTCTTTTCGGTTAGCCAGCAGCACGCCTAGTACGCGCCGTCACCCACTGCGTGTCACTGTCCACGCCGCGCCCCTTCGCCGGTTACGCTGTCCGGCTCGACTTGCCCTCAGCGAAACCGGCCGGGCGCTCCTTCGTCCCGGCCGGTCCGCATGCGTCTGGCTGACAGGCTCGCTCCGGTGCTACGACCAACGCTGTGGCCTTTACACCTCACAACTCGCCTCGTCTCCAGCTTCGCAGCCGACGCAGGGAGGGCAGACCCTCCCTGCGGCCCGCAGCCGCTCTATTTCGTCCTCGTCTCACACATGTGGACCTCAATAAGCAGGGGCGGCCGGATTTGAACCGGCGCGGACCTGGGGAGCGACCCCAGCATCTTGTCCGTTTTGTGGGTTTAGCCGGTTCCGTCACTGGGTCGTATTCTCGGCTCACCTTCACCCACACGCTTTCGTCTCCGACCATGTGTTTTTAATGACTACTTGCGCCAGCCGTCAGCAGCGGCTGTCCCGGTGTCCCACCACTCGGCACCCCTGTATCAACTACTCAAAAGCCTGCGCGGCCAGCCTGTCCTTGTACCATTCAGGAAGGCCAGCAATGATGCCGCGCGTGATCTTTGGCGAGAAGTGTTTGTACAGGAGCTCTCGCATTTCCCCCTCGCACTCTTCGACCGTATCCTTCTGGACCTCTTTGATGATCGCAGCGATGTCTCTCGGCGAACCCTCCAGCTTTCCGGCCTCACGCAGGTGCTGGACGGCTTTCTGCCAGCGGGCCTCCGTACGGTAGCGGTCGATCAGCTGTTCGACGATGTCTTTACTGCTGGGGTTGCACACTCTCCAGTTCTTTGCGTTGATCTCTTTGAACGCCTCGGACACAAACTTCCCGATGGCGATCTTCTTCTCGTCGGTTATCAGGCTGTAGTTCTTGACAACAACGCCTTCAACCTTCGCGCCGCCCAGGATCGAGGGGGTGTCGAGCAGCGCCTTAAGCTGGTCCAGGCTCTCAATCACGCCCTGGCACAGGACCGGGACGCATTCGAGCCCGATCCGTTCAGCCTCACGGCGCTTCTCTGCCGGCGGCAGATAGTCCTCCAGACCGATCATCACGTCATAGACAATCAGGTGCTTTTCCGGTACACGCCCGTATGGCAGCACATTGTGACGTGGTCTCTGGAGATACTCGCACCTGTAGACCCAACCTGGGGTGAGCAGCGGCTCCAGCTCGCGAATGGTCTCGATGGCTTTCGTAAACATCTTTTCGGGCGCATCCAGGACCAGCTGATGGTTCTTTGAGCGCGCCTGCAGTTCGCCGTCGATGACCCCAAACGAGAACTGCGATCCGTCCACCTTCTCCTCGACCACGACCGGCCCGGTGAACAGGTCCCTGATTGCTGCATGTCCCACCGCATACACCTTAGGGTACGATCTAATCATGTTGCCTCCGCAGATATTTTTGGGATAGAGCGCCTGGCTGGGCTCGAACCAGCACCTGCTCCCGCATCCGGGAGCACTCTCCCAATTAAGCTACAGGCGCAAGCGGTCCAGGATTACTCCTGGACCATGAAGCAAAGGAGCACCGAACCAACTGGAACAATTATACACCATATGTAAGTTTTCTGTTACAACTTCTCTGGCGTTTTTCGACTTTTTCCAGCCGTTCTCTTTCAGCCTGCCGCCGTTCTCGCATCTGGGCAGCGACCGCACCCACCTGCTGGCGGGCTTCGGACCACTCCCAACCGATACGCTGGAGCAGGCTCACGGCCAGATCAGGTTTTTCGCTAGCCAGATACTGGCGCACTTTGTCGTAAAGATCGTGTGTGGCTGTCATCTTTCGACGTCGAAAGCTACGGGCCGCCGGGCTCGTTGTTGATTTCGGGGATGTCCTCAAAGAACATGACGGAGAGCTTCCCGTTGATAAACTCCACATCGCCGTACTTAAACTGGCGGTTCTTCATCACCTTCTGGCCGTGCTTGTGCAGCAGCACCCAGGCAGTAGCTCGAATAACATCGGCAATACTCGGAGTGTCCTCCTGCGGCGGCTTGTAGGCGCGCAGGTGTAAGATCTCACCCGGCTCCAGAAGCACCTGAACGGCATTCGGGAAGCTGCAGATCGAAGCCATCAAGCACGCTCCAGCTGCGGCTCCAGAAAATCGCTGCACTCCTCGCTGGCGATTTTTAAGAGCTCGCGCACCGTCTCAGAGAAAGTTTCCGAATAAGCCGTGATGTAGTTCGGCCCTTCGCTTTCAACATCCGCTTCGTTGGGCAGCCAGCCAGGCCACCCAAACATCTCGCCGTTGAAGCCTTCAACCAGGATCTCCATGAAGCGAACCGGACGCAAGCCGTCCACCGTCAGGATCTCCGTCTCAGCATCCATAAGCACAGCGCGGCCCCGATGGCCCTCTCGGTGGGCGGCCAGATATTCGTTCATGCGGTTGACTGCTCGCCGGGTGGTCTCGTAATCCGGCACCCCTCTCCATACCCACTCGTGGATTTCAGCAAACACATTCATCCTGCCACCTCCTGGTACAAAAACTCGCCTACGCACACCTCTCACAGTGGGGATATGCTGTTGATCTTCCATTCACCTTATTGAGGTCGGTCTCCAGGATCTCTCCACATACTTCACGGGCGACTTGAAGAAGTCGGTCAACATCTTCACCAAAACGAGGATTGAGGGTTACGATGACATTGCGGCCATCTGAAAGACTACCGTCTTCGTCCAGCTCACCGGGCAGCTCCCCCGGCCAGTGAAAGCAGTCGCCTTGAGGGCCGCGGACTAGAAGCTCAAGCGGGGCAGCTTCCTTATGCCCGCCCTGGTTCACAATATATGCTTCTGCGATCAAGCCTTGAGCCAGTTCCCGCTCCGGGTTCGGATGGCCGGCCAGGTATTCAATCATGCGATCTGCAGTCCGGCGCAGCTGATCCTGGGAGGGCACCCCCCTCCACATCCAAAAATGCACTTTAGGCATATACATCTCCTTGCATAAACTCGCTCATGTACGTCTCTCGCAGCTGTGGCATGTTTTCGAGCTTCCACTCCACAGCCCGCCTGCCGCACTCGGTGCAGTTCGGGCGTACCTCTTCCAGAAACCTGCTGAATGCATAGAGCAGAAACAGCGGATCGTCCTTGCAGGTGCCAAAGCCCTCATCAATCTGGCCGTTGCAGCAGAAATCCACCACTGCCCCGTTCGGTCCGTACACCAGGTTGTTTGGGCAGCAGTGTCCGCTTTTGTCAAAGCAGCCAAAAGCTGCGCCGCGCCCCACCGGAACCACGGCGGAGGGCCGCCGCTCCCAGTCCACATAGATCCAATCTCCATACTCCAGGATCTCAGGATGGCGCCCGGCGTTCTCATCTAAGCGGCGCAGGAGGGCTTTTTTCAGCCTTTCCTGTCCCCTTAACCAGGCCGGGCGAAAGGCATCGTGCCAGCGGTCGTTTGAGATGCGAATATAGAAATTGGTGTCACCATATCCATCATCCAGATAGCGGCTGGCAATATCGAAGAAGATCTGTGATGCTTTCTCGCTTCCCAGCCACCAGCCGTTTGTGGTCATCATCAGCCGGTAGCCCCACTGCGAGACCGTCTCGCAGACACGCGCGAACTCTCTGAGGTTCAGGGTGGGCTCGCCACCTATTAAATTGATGTCGTCGATCCACACGCCTCTGGCTTCGGTGTAGAGTATCTGGCGGTGAATGTCATCCAGCACTTCGCTGGAAATGTAGTCGGCGGGCCGCTCAGGACCCGCCGACACTAAACAGTGCGCGCACCTGTAGTTACACCTCAACGTAATCTCCAGGTTGATACTCACACTGTCTGGCAGGACAAAGTTTTCCATTGATTTTTTCCTCCACGTATGCGTCAATCGCACGCGGCAGGTCGTTGTTCAGCATCCGCCGGGCCTGGACCAGCTGGTAGCGATCTTTGTAGATCTCGGCCATGTCGATGCAGCGGCTGATTTCGCTGATGATTTCCCTGTAGGTCATTTCCATCTTCACTCCAGCCCATCTTCTTCACGGCTTTGCGGTCGCTCTCGCAGCCGCCCCGGTCATTTCGCGCTCCTGAGCACCAATGGCCAGGCAGTAGTGCTTTCCGTTCGTCGCAAGGTCGAAGGTGTATGTGAGACTGTCGCTCGTAGCACGATGTACGCATTCTCCATTCACGAACCAGGTTATGACCAGCTCCACACGCTCGGCACCATTCTTCACGGTCGCACGCGCTCCAACAACATCGTCAAACTCAATGTAGCTCGACCAGAGCGCAGCGTCCTGTGGGGCCAGCGGCAGCGCACACCCCATCTGCAGCAGGCTTTCAAGGCTCTTGAGCAGACTGGCAGCTTCACGGATCACTTTGTGTTCGGTGGGTTCGTTGTGCTTCAATTCACCCCAGCCGGTGCTGCTCACAGCCCAGGTAAAAGTATCCAGCGGAAAGCCCAGCTCGTCATGGATCAGCCTGGCGGCGTCCTGGATGCTCACGCGCACCTCGCGGATGGCCGGGCGCATGATCCTCACCGTTACCGGCTTCTCGTTGGGATACTCACCTTTTCTGTGGACCTCGATCACATAGATTGGGATGCCGCCGGCAGCGACCGTCAACTCAACGAAGTGCGGGTAGCTGCCGCTGACATTCATCAGCAGCTTGCGCACGCTTTTCACAAGCATCACTCTCCCTCCATTCTTTCGACGTCGAAAGTTCGGGTTCGCAAATGTTTTCCAGCCGCGGCTCTCCAGCCATTTCACGGCCAGCTCATCCATCGCCTCCGGCGTGATGCACAGGTCCAGGCCAATGTAGCGGTTGTCCCTCATGCCGGTGAGCACCACGCTGCCGTTCATTTTCAGCGCACTTACCGCTGTGATCTCGTGGCTGCCCCGGCCGCTCTCGGTATACGACCTCAGCCGGTCTGTCGGGACAATGACGGCCACAGGATCTACTCTTGCTTCCATCCCTTTTCCCTCCACTTCCTGACCATTGCTCCGATAGGATCGGCGTCAAGCCGCTGCATGGTCTTTGTGAGCATCATCAGGACATCACCGCCCTCGTCTACCGGGTCGTCATCGTCGTGACTGTGGTTGCGCACCCAGCCTTCTGTGAGGCACTGGTTGAGTGCTCCGGCCATCTCACCGACCTCGGACACCATCCAGCGAAAGGCTTCATCCAGATTGGGCTCTTTGAGATTGCGGAAGCGGTAGTAGCTGTCCACTAAGGCGATCAGGGGTTCGATGTAGGCTGGGTGAATGGTCACTTCATAGCCCTGGTCCTTAAGCATTTGCCAGTATTTGTCTGCGCCATCCAGGGTCCAGAAGACGCCTTCGATGGGGTTGTCGAGGTTCTCGCCCTCGTTTACAACAACGTAAACGTTCATTACTCCTCCACAAAACCGGGCGCCGCAGGAATGGGCATCCAGTGTGTTAATCTGCCGGAATACCCGGCGCCAGCAAGGAGCCAGGTGTAAGCCTTCAGATACAAACGGTCTAAAAACTTCATGATGCCAGACAGCCTTACCATCGCTAATCCCCCACCAGCGGTTTGGTAAGCTCATCTTCCGGGACGCCGCTTTTCAGCAGCTCGATCCCGGCGGCGGTGAATTCGGTCGCTTTGTAGCCGCAGTCACACTTCCAGATAAATGCAGTGACAATGCTGCAGCTGCGTTCTTCGTCCCGGCGCAAGCACATGTCCTCTAAGGTAAGGGTGTGCGTGTGATCTTCTAATCCATCAGCCATCTCCAGATCTCCTCTACGGCCGATGGGTCATCGAGGACCCACTCGTCAATATCTTTGTACTGCTCCGGTGGGAAGCGCAGGTCGGCACGCAAAATCTCCGCCCGCTGGCGCGCCTTCTCCTGCATGTCTTTGCGTGTCCTGGGGTTGGGATCGTTGTCGCCTACCACCACAATCCGCCTTGAAAAGGCCAGGATGTTGGCCCACTCCTCTAAAAGGTTCGAGGCTTCACCGTTCACCGGCGCACAGGCCATAAACCCCAGCTGGTGCATGAGCATGACCGGGATTTCGCCTTTGAGAAAGAGGATCGGGAATTCTTTATAGGCGACGGCGTCGTAATTGAAGAGCGCCTTCGCTGATCCCTTCTCGGCCCAGAAGCGCAGCTTCGCATCTGGAAGAGTGCTGCGAAACTTGATGGCCTTCAAAACCCCTTCTTCAAAGACGGGCATGGACATATAGTGTTTGTACTGCCCGACCTTGAAATGCTTAAGCGTATTCTCGTGCAGGCCGCGTTTGCGAGCGTAAGTGATGACCTCCGACCCCGGAGGTAGATATTCGCGCCACTTGTTCTGCGGGAGAGCTGCCTTTCGCGCGCGAACCTTCGGCACGCTGACAGGCTCGTGGGCAGAGAGTAAACCTACCGCATCACGCACATGCTCCGGGTTGTTGCCGTTGTAGCCGGGAATGTGCATATACCCGACCAGATCAATAACGTCCCCGAACAGGCCGCAGGCCCCATGACACTGAAAACGCTGAGTGGTATGGCCGTCGCTATCGACAGCGGAGTAAATGTGAAAAGAGGGGGTGTAGTTGTGGTGAGGGTGCTGGGGGAGCGGGCACACGATTTTATCCGTGTGCCCATCCAGCCCCAGCACATCATACATATCGTAAATACGGCGGACGTCACGCAGTCCGCCAACCTTCTTCATGGATACCTCCTAAACGTTGAAGGACCTATGCGCCTGCTCTTTTATGGCCGCACTCAGCGCCCGCCTCAGCTGTTCGGGGGTGACGGCATCCAGCAGATGCCATATCGTCCTGAGGGAGGTTTGGGTTCGTACGATCTCATCCCAGGTGTTGTTGCTGTAGAAGTAGCCGAGCTCATTGTCGATGTAATCGAGAGCGGCACCGAGATCGTTCTTTATCAGCGCCAGAACTTTTTTGGCTTTTTCGTCCGTCATATTCTGTGACGCTTCACTGCACATGCCTCATCCTCCGACCTGGATAATTGCACCCTTCACGATGTCGTGGATAAGTAGTTGGGGCGGATTTTCACCGGCGACGATCTGGCGCACGGTCTTGCCGATTTGGCCGGCGGCGATGCAGGCCGTGTAGATCGTGTCTTTCGCCGTGCAGGGCTCGTCGGGGATCAGACTGTCGTCCTGTGAGGCAAGCATCTGGTCGTACCAGTTGCGGTCGTCGCCGTTAACGGCGTGCAGCTGAAAGAC
>JAAYXE010000174.1 GCA_012516075.1 Chloroflexota bacterium
CCAACGATCGCATCCAGGGGGATATCTTTGAGCCCGCGCTCTGCGGCGCCCTGCAGGCGCAGTTTTTCACGCACCTCGTCATAAGAAAGCAGGCGCGTCGGTTCTCCGGTGAAGCGGGCGAGGATTTCCTTCAACGCGGCGCGCGTGCGCGCGGCGCGAAAGTCTTCGATCGCTGTGGATAATAGTTCGTTCGCCATCGTACTTGCCTTCCAATCACTATCACCCCTGATTGAGATCGAGCGGTGGATATACCGGCTGACCTCAATCAGCGCAGCATTTTACCCCTTTGCTTCGATTGTGTCCACTTCTTTCGAGTATACTTTTCTGTAATCCGTTTCTCAGCCAGACAGCTTTGCTCCGCCCGGAACCGCGGTCTGGCAGGTTAAGCCCCTGAAGCAGGAAGTGTCTGAAGCAGCCTTACCCCGCTGGAGGAACCGACATGGCGGCACCGCGACTGACCTTTTTTGTCGAACTTGAAGTCGATCGACTGCTGGATCTGTTTGACGATTCACTGATCTCAGACCTGGTCGATATGCGCGCCGGCATCAGCATGGGCATGCTGGATTACGATCTCAGACGCGCGGAGGTGGTTCGCCGCCTGAACCAGGCCGGCATCCCGGTGACTGCCTGGCTGCTGCTGCCCAGAGACCAGGGATACTGGTTCAACCTGGAAAACTCGGCCCTGGCGCTGGAACGCTACCAGGCCTTTCGCGAGTGGACGCAGAGCAGCGGGCTGCAGTGGGAAGCGGTCGGCCTGGATATCGAGCCGGATATCCGCGATATGGAACAGTTGCAGTCGGGGAGGCTGCAGCTGCTGCGTAAGCTCCCCGGCAGGGTTTTTGGCAGGCGAGGTCTGCGCACGGCCCGCCAGAACTACCGCACCCTGGTTTCGCGGATCCGCGCCGACGGCTGGCGGGTGGAGAGCTACCAGCATCCTTTTATTGTCGACGAGCGCCGCGCCCGCTCCACCCTGCTGCAGCGGGTGACCGGGATGGTGGACGTGCCGGTGGATCGCGAGGTGCTGATGCTGTACAGCAGCATTTACCGCCCGCACGGCGCCGGGCTGCTGTGGAGCTACGCTTCCGAAGCGCAGGGGATCGGCCTGGGCATCACCGGCGGCGGTATCACGCCCGCGGTAGGTGACCCGCAGCCGCTCACCTGGGATGAGCTGGACCGGGATCTGCGGTTAGCCTGGTACTGGAGCGACCATCTGTATATCTTCAGCCTGGAAGGCTGTGTGCAGCAGGGCTTTCTACCCCGGCTGAAGGAGTTCGTCTGGGATAAGCCCATTCTGATTCCGGAAGTGAGTGTAGAGCACGTAGCACGCTGGCGCGCCGCCCTGGCCTCGCTGCTGTGGGTGAGCGCTCATTTCCAGTGGCTGCTGGCCTCAGCCGCAGCCTCCTTCGTACTGGTGCGCCTGCTGCGGCGCTTCCTGCGGGGGCAGCGCGCAGAAGCGAGCTAACCGGCCTGTGCCAGGAAGGCCTCTACCTCCTGCCGCCGGGGCAGGGCCGGGATGGCCCCGCGCCGGGTGGTGGTGAGGGCGCCCACGGCGTTGGCGAAGCGCAGGATTTCGTGCAGGCGGGTCTGATCCAGGCTGGCTAACAGCTGCTCGCTCAGGCCGGCCAGCATCCCGGCGACAAACCCGTCCCCGGCCCCGGTTGTATCCACTGCATGGACCGGGAACCCGGGGATTTCCCCGTTAAAATCGGGCGTGAAATACGCACAGCCATCTTTCCCCCGGGTCACCACAAGCAGCTTCAACTCCGGGTGCCACAGCGCCTGGGCACCCTGCGTAATATCCTCCATCCCGCTCAGAAAGGCCAGCTCTTCCTCGCTCACCTTGATCACGTGGGCCAGCGGCCAGCCCAGGCGGATCCCTTCGCGGGCGGCATGCTCATCCGCCCACAGGTTCAGGCGCAGATTCGGGTCGTAGGAGATCAGCGCTCCAGCCTGGCGGGCGGTTTCCACGGCGTACAGGGTGGCGCTGCGGGACGGCTCGGAGATCAGGCTGATCGAGCCGAAGTGGAAGACGCGCGCCTGCTGCAGCAGCGCGGTGTGCACTTCTTCGGGGGTATACAGTATATCGGCGCTGGGGCTGCGGTAAAACTCGAAATCGCGCTCGCCGCTGGCCTGCAGCGAGACAAACGCCAGCATGGTGCGGGCCTCGCGGCTGAAGCACAGACCCGAGATGTCCACCCCGTTTTCTTTCAGCGTGCGGGCCAGGAAGCGGCCGAACGCATCCTCCCCAACCTTGCCCAGGAAGGCGCTCGTCACGCCCAGCCGTGCTGTGCCAACGGCCACATTGGCCGGTGCGCCCCCGGCCGCCTTTTCGAACGCAGGCGCCTCCTCCAGCGAGACGCCGGCCCGGGTGGATACAAAATCGATCAGCAGTTCTCCCAGGGTGATGACAGCGGGCATATCCTTCGTTCTTTCTCCTGCAGTGGTAAATCTGTTCGTCGGCGGTGTTAAGTATATCAGCGGTAGGGAGGAGAATGCTCTATGGCAGGTTTTCCACCTGCCCCCTTTTAGGAGATAGTGCCCCCTTAATTTCTTACGCAATAAATTTTTCTGTGAGGGCGCGGCGCTGCGTCGAGATCCGGTAATTTTCCTCGGGTAACTGTCAGGCAGGCTGCACAGCTGCTTTTGACGCGCCGTGCCCCAAAACACGTAAGGGACTGCATCCTCGTAAGGATGTGCCTACAACCTGATGCAATCCTGTGAGGATGTGGAGCACACGCGCCAGGACTGCGGATAGTCGAATATCGTCTTTGACGATCGCGGCATGTTGCGATATACTCACCCCTGGGGGATAACAAAAGTACACGTGTCTGTCATTCTGCTCCATCGCTGCTTGAATTGAAGCGCACTGCTGTACAAGTATAAAGTAAGCACACCGCCGGTGTCGTATCGCCTGAGCACGCCTGCCGGACGGTGGTTAACAGTCCTACCTTTCAGGAGGGAGCTGGTATGTTCGCCCATATCCTAATTCCGCTGGACGGCTCACCGCTGGCGGAGGTTGTCCTGCCGTATGCAGTCGCCGTAGGCCGGTCATGCCGCTCGCGCCTTACCCTGCTGCGGGTTCTGGATTCCAACAGCGAAGCGACACGTCCCCGGGCGGTGGACCCCTTCGAATGGCAGATCCGCCGGGCGGAAGCCGAAGCCTACCTGCGCGACAAGGCGATGATGCTGGAGAACGCCGGGCTGCAGACCGGTTTTGAGGTGCGGGAAGGACGGTCGGCCGAGACCGTGGTTGAATTTGCGCGCAGCGCTCAGGCGGACCTGATTCTGCTCAGCTCTCACGGCCGCAGCGGGATCAGCGGCTGGAACGTCAGCAGCGTGGTGCAGAAGATCATCATGCGCGCCCGCCGGTCAGTCATGATCGTACGCGCTTATCAGCCGGTGGCGGCCGGGCTGGAGGATCTGTGCTTTCACCGCATCCTGGTCCCGCTGGACGGCTCGCAGCGCGCCGAAGTGGTGCTGCCGGTGGCTGCCGCCCTGGCTCATGATAAAGACGCCGAACTGCTGGTGGTGCATGTGATTGAAAAGCCGCACATGACCCACCGCACCCCTCTTTCTGTCGAAGACATCGAACTGGTCAACCAGCTCACCGAGCGCAACCGCATCGAAGCCGTGCGTTATTTCGAGGAGCTTCAATCCCGCCTGGATGTGCGCGTGCAGTTTGAAGTGCTGCTGGGGGACAGCGCGGACCTGACCCTGCACGAGACGGTGGAAAAGGAGCAGGTCGATCTGGTGATCCTGTCCGCGCACGGTCATTCCGGGCATGTGAAGTGGCCTTACGGAAGCACGGTGGTCAGTTTTATTGCCTACGGCACGTCCCCGCTGTTGATCGTGCAGGACCTGCCGCACGACCAGATCGAACGCTCCCGGGCTGAGGTGGCGGCCGAGGAGCACGGAGGACGCTGATCCATGCCCCAACAGGCTGCTGAGCTGCAGGACAACCCCACCAACCAGCCGTATGATGAAGCGGAGACCGGAGGCAGCCGTCTGGAAGAACTGGCGCGTGCCTCCGCTGCTGCACAACCGGCCGCTGCAGGGCTCACACCGGGTCTGCTGCTGGCGGACTATCTGGACGACTACGAAAAGATCATCCAGTATGCCGTGCGCCACTTCCAGCGCATGAGCGAGCAGGAAACCTTTCTCCCCTATTCGGCTGAATGGCTGCTGGACAACCACTATATCGTCAACCAGGCGCTGCGCGAGGTGCGCGAGGATTACCCGTATGGTTACGCCCGCCAGCTCCCCAGGATTACCGCGGGCGAACTGGCCGGCCAGCCGCGCGTCTACGCCCTGGCCCGCGATCTGATCATTTTTGAAAAGGCCAGCCTGGACATGGAGCGCGTGCGGCGCTTCACCGGCGCTTACCAGTCTACCTCCCCGCTCACCATGGGAGAGCTCTGGGCAGTGCCGATTATGCTGCGCCTTGGCATCATCCAGACCCTGGTGTTCGCGCTGATTGAGCTGACCCGGGATCTCGAAGAGCCCGGCGCTGTGGAGCGCTCGATCCCTCTCATTGACCTGGGCGCGGACGTGCCCCTCGACGAGCGTGTGGCAGCCTGCATTGTCAGCCTGCGGGCGCTGGCCGCCGAGGACTGGAAGGACTTCTTCGAGAGCCTGAGCCACGTTGAGCGCATCCTGCGGCGCGAGCCGGCCAACCTGTATGCCGGCATGGACTTCGAGACCCGCGACCGCTACCGCAAGGCCGTTGAGGAACTGGCGATGGCTGCGGGGAGGTCCGAACAGGATGTGGCCTGGGAGGCAGTGCGCCTGGCCCAGAGCCGCTGGGATGATGCGCTGCGCCCGTCCGGGCAGAACAACCGGCGCGGGCACCTGTATTCTGAGCAAATCCCGTATTGGGACGGTTTTACCACCAGGCGTGAAGAGCATGTGGGCTACTACCTGGTCGACGAGGGTAGGAAAGCCCTGGAGGAAAGCCTCGCCTTCCGCCCGCGAGGCCTGCAGTCGCTCCGGCGCTGGATCTTCGCTCACCCGGGGCTGTTTTACGGCAGCCTGATCTTCCTGCTGACCCTGCTCCTGATCGCCCTGCTGCTGGCATTTCTGGTCGCCAGCCAGGCCACCTTCCTGCAGCGCCTGGGGGCTGTGCTGCTGGCCCTGGTTCCGGCGGTGAATCTGGCGGTGACCCTGGCCAACTGGCTGGTCACCCATTTCGTCCCGCCGCGCGTGCTGCCGCGCATGGATTTTTCCAGAGCGATCCCGCCCGACTGCACGACACTGGTGACCATTCCTGCGCTGATCAGCAGCCCGGAGGAGCTGGATTCGCTCCTGCAGCAGATCGAGATCCACTACCTGCGCAACCAGGACAACAACCTGCTCTTCGGTCTGCTGACCGATTTCAACGATGCTGACAGCCAGCACCTGGATGGAGACGATGAACTGCTGCAGGCTGCCGGAGCAGGTATAGAAGCGCTCAATCGCAAATACGGGCGCGGCTCCCAGCATCCGTTTTACCTTTTCCACCGTGAACGGCGCTGGAACGAGAAGGAACGCATCTGGATGGGCTGGGAGCGCAAGCGCGGTAAGCTGCAGGAGCTTAACCGCCTGATTCTCGGCCGGCAGGACACATCCTTCACCCGGCTGGTCGGCAACTTGAGCCGGCTGGCTGACGTGCGCTACGTGATCACCCTGGATGCCGACACGGCGCTGCACCGCAGCAGTGCTGCAGAGATGGTCGCCACCCTTGCCCACCCGCTGAACCGCCCCGAGTTCGACACATCGGGAAGGGTCACGGCCGGCTACACCATCCTGCAGCCGCGCACGGAAATCAGCGCTCCCAGCGCCAACCGTTCGCTCTTCACCCGCATCTTCGCCGGCGACACCGGCCTGGATCTGTATACACTCGCTGTATCCGACGTGTACCAGGACCTTTTCGGGGAGGGGATTTTCGTTGGCAAAGGGATCTACGATGTGGCCGCCTTCGAGCGCAGTCTCGAAGGACGGGTGCCGGAGAACGCTTTGCTCAGCCACGATCTGTTCGAAGGCATCCACGGGCGCGCCGGCCTGGTGACCGACATCGTGCTCATTGAGGATTACCCGCCGAGCTACCTGGCTTACGTGAGCCGTCTGCACCGCTGGATTCGCGGCGACTGGCAGATCCTGCCCTGGCTCTTTCCGACCGTTCCCGCGCAGGACGGGAAGCGCATCCGCAGCCGGCTCTCGCTGATCAACCGCTGGAAGATCCTGGACAACCTGCGCCGCAGTCTGTCAGCGCCGGCGCTGCTGCTTTTCTTCGCCGTGGCCTGGGCCGCCCTGCCCGGTTATCCCTGGATGTGGACGCTGCTGGGCAGCCTGACGCTGGCGGGACCGCTGCTGACCGGGGTGCTCTCGACGGTGCTGAGCGTGCTGCGGGGCGCCTCGATGACAGAAAACATGCCTTCGCTGCGCCAGACGGCACTGCGCTGGCTGCTCTCGCTGGCTTTCCTGCCCTTCGAATCCGTGGTGGTGCTGGATGCCGTGCTGACCACCCTGGTGCGCCTGCTGCTGCGCCGGGGAGGTATGCTGGAATGGACGCCTGCGGCGCTCTCCGCTCGCCGCTGGGGGAGCGAACGGTCGCTGCTGACCGTCTGGCAGAACATGATCGAGGCTCCGCTGATCGCCTTACTGGCCGCCCTCATGCTGGTGGTCCTGCGCCTGCAGGCGCTGTGGGGGGCGCTGCCGCTGCTGGGAGCCTGGTTTCTCTCGCCGCTGGTGGTCGACTTCCTCAGCCGGCCGCTGCATGAGGGCCCGGACGAACTGACCCCGGACCAGACCCGGGAACTGCGCACCCTGGCGCGCCAGACCTGGCTGTTCTTCGAGCAGTTTGTCGGCCCGGAGGATCGCTGGCTGCCGCCGGATCACTATCAGGAAGCGCCGCGCGGCATTGTGGCGCACCGCACCTCGCCCACCAACATCGGATTGTCGCTGCTGGCTGCCTTAAGCGCCTACGACTTCGGTTATGTGGGGATGCTCAATCTGGTGAGCCGCCTGCAGGTCACCTTCGAGACGCTGGAAAAGCTCGAACGCTACCGCGGGCACTTTCTAAACTGGTACGACACCCGCACGCTGGAGCCGCTGCAGCCGCGCTATGTTTCCACGGTGGACAGCGGCAACCTGGCAGCCTGCCTGCTGGCGCTGGGGCAGGGCTGCCTGCAGGTGCCGGGTGAGCCGGTGCTGCGCTGGGAGACCTGGGACGGCCTGCTGGACCTGCTGCGGCTGTTGAGGCGGGAAGTGCAGCAGGCCGGGGAGGACGACCAGAGCCCGGATTCCGCTCAACTGCAGTCCCGCATCGACGCGCTCTGCGACCAGATCAGCGCGCAGCGCTACTTTCCGGAGCGCTGGGCCGGCCTGGTGACGCGCCTGCTCGAAGAGCACATCCCCGCCCTGGAACTGGCCCTGGTGCGCCTGGTCGAGGCGGAGGAGGATGGGGCGGGCAGCGAAAGCCTGCGCCGGCTGCGCATTTACTCGCGCAACGTCCGCCGCCACCTGGAAAGCGCCCGTCGTGAGGTGGAAGTGCTGGTTCCCTGGCTGGTCACCCTGGATGCCCTCCCGCTTCCGGTCGAGCGCCTGGGGCCCGACCTGGGCCTTGAATGGGAGCGCCTGCGCGCTGAACTCTCGACAGTGCCCACCCTGCAGGAGATCCCCCTGCGCGCCCGTACTGGCCTGGAACGGCTGGCGGAGTTTCGCACCCGGGTGGAGCGCGCCGGGCTGCCTGCGGAAGCAGGGCAGGCCCTGCTGGATTGGGCCAACCGTCTGGGCGAGCAGTTATCGGAAGCATCGTACTCCGCCAAAGCGCTGATGATCGGTTTTGAGACGCTCTACCGCCAGGCGAACGAGATGGTCCAGGAGATGAACTTCTCCTTCCTGTTCAACCCGCTGCGTAAGGTTTTCCATATCGGTTACAACCACTCGCTCGGCCGGCTGGACAGCAACTTCTACGACCTGCTGGCATCGGAAGCACGCATCGCCAGCCTGGTGGCGATTGCCAAAGGAGACGTGCCTTACAGCCACTGGCTGCACCTGGCACGGCCGGTCACGCGCATCGACGGAACACAGGTTTTGCTCTCCTGGAGCGCCACCATGTTCGAGTACCTGATGCCGCTGCTCGTCCTGCGTTCGTACGAAGGCACACTGCTCGACCATACCATGAAGGCCGCAGCAGGCTACCAGATCGAATACGGTCGCAAAAAGCGGGTGCCCTGGGGGATCTCAGAATCAGGTTACTACCGCTTCGACGAAAACCAGAATTACCAGTACCGCGCGTTCGGCGTGCCCGGGCTGGGGTTCAAACGCGGACTGGGCGACGACCTGGTGATCACGCCCTACGCCTCGCTGCTGGCCCTGCCGCTGCAGCCCCAGGCTGTGATTGATAATCTGCGCGACCTGCGTAGCATCCACATGCTGGGCATTTACGGCCTTTATGAGGCAGTGGATTTCACCTCCACCCGGCTCCCTCTGGGGCGTGATTACGAGATCGTGCGCTCGTACATGGCGCACCACCAGGGCATGATTCTGCTTTCCATCGCCAACACCCTAAAGGGGAACGTGATGGTGCAGCGCCTGCACGCGCATCCCCTGATCCAGAGTGTCGATCTGCTGCTGCAGGAGCAGATCCCCCAGAACCCGCCGGTGGAGCAGCCCCAGGAAGCGCAGGAGATGCACATGCCCCCGGCGGAGCCGGTTATCGCCCAGCCCTGGGCTGTCCCGGTCGAGAGCTTCCAGCCGCGGGTGCACGTCCTCTCCAACGGGCGCTACAGCGTGCTGATCGATAACAGCGGCGGGGGGCGCAGCACATGGAAGGACTTCGAACTGACGCGCTGGCGAGCAGACACCACATTGAACAACTGGGGGACCTGGTTTTATATCCAGGATACAGACAGCGGGCGCTGCTGGTCTCCCACGGTGCAGCCGCTGGGAGAGCCGCCGGATGAGTATGCCGTGCGCTTCAGCCCCCAAATGGCTGAGTTCCGCTCGCATGTGGAGGATATCTCTGCTGTTCTGGAGGTCGCGGTCGCCCCGGACGACGATGTGGAGGTGCGCCTGCTGACCCTCACCAACCACTCGTCCCGGCCGCGTCGCCTGCAGGTCGTTAGCTACGCAGAGGTATCGCTGGCCGCGGGTGGGGATGAAAGGCACCCCGCTTATAACAAGCTCTTTATCGAAAGCGAGTGGCACGCGGAGCTCAACGAGTTGATCTTCCGCAGACGGCTGCGCAAAAGCACCGAAGAGCCGGTTTTCCTGATCCATTTCCTGACCACCGGGCCGCAAACCACCCTCAGCGGCCGCTACGAGAGCGACCGCTTACGCTTCCTGGGGCGGGGCCGCACGGCGCGCCGCCCGCAGGCGCTCTTCGATCGCGGCGGGTTGAGCGGAACCACGGGCGCAACGCTGGACCCGGTGCTGTCGCTGGGCCAGGAGATACACATCGAGCCGCACGACACCCGGCAGCTCGCCTTCCTCACACTGGCGGCGTCCTCACGTGCTTCGGCGGTCAGTGCGGCGCGGCGCTACGCATCCTGGCACCAGATCGAGCGCGCCTTCGACCGCGCCCGTTCGCAGGCGGAGGTGGAACTGCGCCGTCTGCACCTCTCCACACCTCAGCTTGAGGTCATCCAGAAGCTGCTCTCGGTGCTGGTTTATCCCTGCCCCGGTCTGAGAGCGCCCGGAGACGTGCTGGCTGCCAACCGGCTGGGCCAGCCCGGCCTGTGGCCCTTTGGCATTTCGGGCGATGATCCCATCCTGCTGGTGCGCGTCAGCAACGCCGATGAACTGGTGATGCTGCAGGAGGTCCTCACCGCTCACCGCTACTGGCGCAGCCGCGGCATGCGCGTGGACCTGGTGGTCCTCAACGAACAGGGCACAGATTACGGGCAGGAGCTGCAGAACCTGATCCACCGCCTGCTGCACCGCACCGCCTCCGACGCCTGGCTGCAGCGCCGGGGCGGCATCTACATCCTGCTGCGGGACCAGCTCAGCGCGGCGCAGTATGTCCTGCTGCAGACTGCCGCCCGGGCAGTGCTGACGGGATCCGGTGGCGCCCTGAGGGACCAGCTCGCTGTTCTGGATCCCCTTCCCACTTACCTGCCTCCCTTCACGCCTGCCGTTCAGGAGGCAGGTTCGCAGCCCTCGCCGCTGGTGAGCCGCCCGGCGGAGCTGCTCTTCGATAACGGCTACGGCGGCTTTTCGCCCGACGGGCGTGAATACCAGATCTACTTGGAGCCCGGCCGCAGTACGCCCGCGCCCTGGGTGAATGTGATCGCCAACCCCAATTTCGGCTTCCTGGTCTCCGAGTCGGCGTTGAACGCCACCTGGGCGATCAACAGCGGCGAGAACCGGCTGACTCCCTGGAGCAACGACCCGGTCTCCGATCTGGCGGCCGAGGCCGTCTACCTGCGCGATGAGGAGACCGGCGAGGTGTGGACGCCCACGCCGCTTCCGGCCGGGGAGGATGCACCCTACCTGGTGCGTCACGGCGCTGGTTACACGATCTTCGAGCACGGATCGCACGGCCTGAAGCAGACCCTGCGCCTGTTTGCCTCCGCCGGTGAGCCGCTGAAGATCGTGCAGCTGCGCCTGGAGAACACCTGGGACCGCACCCGCCGGCTGACGGTGACCTACTACGCCCCCTGGGTGCTGGGGCTGACGCACGAACAGAGCCAGATGTACGTGGTGACCAGCTTTCACGACGACCCGCAGGCCCTGCTGGCCCGCAACACGTACAACATCGAGTTTGGGGAACAGGTGGCCTTTGCCGCCGCCTGTAAAAACCTGCACAGCCTGACCGCCGACCGCACGGAGTTCCTGGGGCGGAACGGCAGCCTGCAGACGCCGGCCGGCCTGCGCCGCATTGGCCTGTCTGGCGCCGTGGGGGCCGGGATGGACCCCTGTGCGGCGCTGCAGCTTCATATCGACCTGCACCCGGGCGAGGTCGAGGAGGTCTACTTCCTGCTGGGCGAAGCCGCCGGAGAACAGGAAGCTCTGGCCCTGGTGCGTAAATATCAGGATCCCGATGCGGTGACGGCTGCCTGGGAGAAGCTGCAGGCCTGCTGGGACCGCATTCTGGGCAGCGTGCAGGTGCGCACGCCCGACCGGTCGCTGGACCTGATGCTCAACCGCTTTTTGCTCTACCAGTCGCTGGCCTGCCGCATCTGGGGGCGCACGGCGTTTTACCAGTCCAGCGGCGCTTATGGCTTCCGCGACCAGCTCCAGGATGTGATGGCACTGATCTTCGCCGCCCCGCAAGAGGCCCGCGCCCATATCCTGCGCGCCGCCCGCCACCAGTTCGAGGCCGGCGATGTGCTTCACTGGTGGCATCCCCCTTCGGGGCGAGGCATTCGCACGCGCATGTCGGATGACCTGCTCTGGCTGCCTTATGTGACCGCATATTATGTAAAGGCGACGGGCGATGTCTCCATCCTGAATGAAGAAGTCCCCTTCCTGCAGGCGCCGCTGCTGGAGCCCGGTGAGGAGGAGCGCTACGGGCAGTACCCGCACGGCGAGGCGCGCTACACCCTGTATGAGCACTGCCGGCGCGCCATCGATAAAGGCGTCACCTCGGGCGCGCACGGCCTGCCGCTGATCGGCACCGGCGACTGGAACGACGGCATGAACCGGGTGGGGATCGAAGGGAATGGCGAGAGTGTCTGGCTGGGCTGGTTTATCTACGACACGCTGATGCGCTTTGCCGAGACGGCCGAGTGCCTGCAGGAAAGCACCCAGGCGGCGGCCTACCGCCAGCGCGCGGAGCGGCTGAAAGAGGCCCTGGAAGCCCATGCCTGGGACGGGAACTGGTATTTGCGCGCCTATTACGACGACGGCACACCGCTGGGTTCGGCGCAGAACCAGGAATGCCAGATCG
This sequence comes from Chloroflexota bacterium, assembly GCA_012516075.1. Classification (GTDB taxonomy): domain Bacteria; phylum Chloroflexota; class Anaerolineae; order Anaerolineales; family UBA4823; genus JAAYXE01. The sequence continues at coordinate 11,870 of JAAYXE010000174.1, forward strand.
ATGCCATTGCCCAGTCGTGGGCGGTGCTCTCGGGGGCGGGGGACCCGGAGCGCACGCAGCGGGCCATGCAGGCGGTATCTGAAAGGCTGGTGCGCATAGATGACGGCCTGATCCTGCTCTTCACGCCGCCTTTCAATAAGACGCCCCGTGACCCCGGCTACATCAAGGGTTATCTCCCGGGCATCCGTGAGAACGGCGGGCAGTACACCCACGCCGCCATCTGGACGGTGTGGGCGTTCCGGGAACTGGGCCAGGCGGAATATACCTACCAGCTCTACCGGCTGCTGAACCCCGTCCTGCACGCCGACACGTCCGAGAAGGCCGGTCTGTATAAAGTGGAGCCGTATGTGATCGCTGCGGATATCTACGGGGTGCCGCCGCATGTGGGCCGCGGCGGCTGGACCTGGTACACCGGCTCCTCGGGGTGGATGTACCGCCTGGGGCTGGAGGGGGTTCTGGGGCTGCGCCGGCTGGACGACCATATCCGCATCGACCCTTCCATCCCGGCGGACTGGCCGGGCTATGAGCTGTGGGTGAACCTGGATGGCGCCCGCTACCACGTGCAGGTGGAGAACCCGCAGCGGGTCAGCCGCGGCGTTCGGCAGGTCTTCCTCGACGGCCAGCCGCTGCGTGACGCCCTGGTCCCGCTGCGCCGCGCCGAAGTGGGCGGGGCAGGGGCGGATGGAGATCAGCATACCGTGCGCGAACACCATGTGCGCGTGATTCTGGGCAGCGGCGATTCCCCCGCGCCTGAGGCATAGAACCCATACGGAGGGTCGTCCTTTTCGTCAGGAATATAGGACACGGATGTACGCCGCCCACGCGGATGGAAATGGCCAATTCCCTCCCCTGTATGGCAGCCTGTCTGTTGGCAGGTGGCTTAAATGGGGGAGGGTCAGATGCTTTCAGGGGCATGTTTTTTATACGAGCATCCTGCTCTCACACGCACCTGATCCAGTCGTGCCCACCTTCACGGTCATCCTGCGTGAACTTCAAGTAACCCATACCCAAACCCTGCTTTCGTAAGGGCACGGCAATGGAGATCGAAAGCGGCCCAGTCAAAAAGGTTTGCTATTCCCGAAGTCTGCCATGTCGGAAGTTAGCCGTGCCCGCACCGTGGAACGAAAGAACTGTGGTCAGCGGGTACGGCTGCTTTCAGGACAGGGTTATCGGGCCCTGGTGCGTTCCATGAAAGGAGCGGTCAGAGGCCTGTGAGCCGTGCCCCTGGGCGTATGCCAAACAGCATCAACAGGAGCGATTTTCCCGATCCCTACCGGTGCCGCCGTTCAATGCCCATTATCCGTCATTGTTTATACAGCCGCAGGTCCCGACCCGCTTAACCGGTCAAAATCCGTCTCCCAAAACGTCTCCGGAGGGGTAGAATCATCCCCGGGGCGCAACTTTTTTTGGCACATCACGTATAAAATACAGAACTGTCCGTAAACGAAAAAGGAGTAATGCAAATGAGGCGCAGTACCCTGTTCTGGGGCGGAATCCTGATTCTCGTGGGTATTCTGCTGCTCTTAAACAACCTCGGTATCTTTAATGTCAATATCTGGTCCATCCTCTGGCCACTGCTGTTGATTGCCTTTGGCCTGTGGATCCTGGTGAACTCCATCTGGCGCCCGAAAAACCTGACAGAACATGCCAGTGTGCCGCTGGAAGGCGCCCGAAGCGCCAGCCTGCGGTTTCAACACGGCGCCGGGCGCCTGGAGCTGACCTCCGGCGCCAGCGGTGACACGGCCATGGAAGGCGACTTTTCCGGCGGGCTGGACCTGAGCCAGCGCCGCACCGGTGATGAGCTGGACCTCGTGCTGGCGGCTCCGGTGAATATCCCGTTCGGCGGGCCTGAATTCGGCAACAACTGGTCCGTACGCCTGGCCTCCGGGGTGCCGTACCGCCTGACTCTGAACACCGGCGCCGGCGAATCGCGCCTCGACCTGCGCGACCTGCAGGTCACCCATCTGGAGATCAGCTCGGGCGCCAGCTCCACCGATCTCACTCTACCTGAGCGCGCCGGGTTCACCCGGGCGAAGATCTCCACCGGCGCGGCCTCGGTGACGGTGCGCATCCCGCAGGGGGTGGGCGCTTATATCCGCACCCGCGGCGCGCTGTCCAGCTTCAATGTCCCCACCGGCGTGTTCACCCGCGTGGACGATACCTACGTAACCCCCGGCTATCAGGATGCCCCGAACCGGGTGGAACTGGATATTGAAACCGGTGTGGGCTCGGTCGAAATATTAAAGATCTAAATAAACCAGGGCAGGCGCCTGGATTTCGGTGGGGGAGGGCCAGCGGCCAGGCGCTCAGCCGTGATAAGGAGGATGTGGATGAATCGAGAAGAGCAGGCCACTGCTGAGGGGATCCTGTTCACGGATATGTACCAGATCACCATGGCTCAGGTGTATTACCGTATGGGCCTGCAGGATAAGCCGGTGCAGTTTGACCATTTCTTCCGCAGTTATCCCGATTATGGTTCGCACAAAGCCGGCTACTGTGTGGCCGCCGGCCTGGAATGGTTCCTGGACTGGCTGCAGTCCTCGCATTTCCGCGACGAGGACATTGAATATCTGCGCACGCTGAAGAGCCGCAGCGGCGATCCCCTCTTCGCCGATGATTTCCTGGCCTGGCTGCGCAAGAACGGGGACTTTTCGGGCATCAGCCTGATGGCTGTCCCCGAAGGGCGGGTCATCCACCCCAACACGCCGATCACCGTGGTGCGCGGTCCGCTGGCCATGGCGCAGATCCTGGAGACCTCGCTGCTCAACCAGATTAATTTCCAGACTCTGATCGCCACCAAGGCGGCGCGCATCAGCGAGACCGGCCGCGGCCAGTTAATGCTGGAGTTCGGCCTGCGCCGCGGGCAGGACCGCGGCGCAAATGCCGCCGCGCGCGCCGCCCTGATTGGCGGCGCCGACGCGACTTCCAACGTGGGGATTTCGGCCGTCCTGGGCTATAAACCTTCAGGCACCCACGCCCACAGCCTGGTTCAGCTCTTTATGGCCATGGGCATGAGCGAGCTGGATGCCTTCCGCGCCTTCGCCGAGGTGTATCCCGACGACTGCCTGCTGCTGGTCGACACCATCAACACGCTGGAGAGCGGCGTCCCCAATGCCATCAAAGTCTTTGAAGAACTGCGCCGCAAAGGCCACCGCCCGCTGGGAATCCGGCTGGATTCCGGCGACCTGGCGTATCTCAGCATCCAGGCTTCGCGGCAGCTCGACGCTGCCGGGTTTACGGACTGCTCGATTGTGCTCTCCAACAACCTGGACGAGCTGATCATCTGGCAGATCCTGACCCAGATCACCGAAGAAGCGCCGCGCTACGGCGTGGACCCCGACCGCCTGATCAGCCGCCTGGTGTACGGAGTGGGCACCCGCCTGATCACCTCGTGGGGCGAGCCGGCGCTGGGCGGCGTGTACAAGCTGGTGGCTGTGTATGACGAAGGCGAGTGGAAGCCGGCGATCAAGATCTCCGAATCGCCTGAAAAGACGCCCAACCCCGGCGATAAGCGCCTGTGGCGCATATATGACCGGCGCGGGAAAGCCACGGCTGATCTGGTCAGCCTGCACGAAGAAGACCCGCACCAGATGGAAAGTATCCTCCTCCGGCACCCCAGCGACCACACCAAGTGCCGCGTCCTTACCAGGGAAGATATTTCGGCGATTGAGCCGCTGCTGGAGGATGTGCTGGTCGAGGGCCGGCTGGTGCGCGAACACCCTTCCATTGAAGACATGCGCCGCCGCCGGCAGGAAGATGTGGAACGCCTTGACCCCGGTGTGCGCCGCATTATGTATCCACACATCTATCATGTGTCGCTCACTCAAACGCTGTGGGACCTGAAGCAGCAGTTGATTGCAGCGGCGCGCGGAATTTCTGTATAAGGAGCTTTGTAATGACCAGGTGGTTCGAATCACGTGTCTTCTGGGGGGTGCTCCTCGTCCTGGGCGGGTTCGCTTTCCTGCTGCAAAATCTGGGGTACCTGACCTTCGGCGGACTCTTCTGGGCCCTGCTTTTTGGTTTAGGCGGGCTGTTCTTTCTGTCCTTCTTTTTCCAGGGTCGTGAGAACTGGTGGGCGGTCATCCCCGGCATGGCCCTGATCAGCATCGGTGCCTTGATGGCACTTGAGTCGCTCCTCCCGCTGGCAGCGGACAGCTGGGGCGGCGCCATCGTGCTGGGCGGCATCGCCCTGTCGTTTGTCATCATCTACCTGATCAGCCGGCAGAACTGGTGGGCGATCATCCCGGCCGGCGTGCTGCTCACGCTGACCCTGGTGATCCTGCTCGAATCGTTCTTCTCCCTGGAAACCGGGGGCATTTTCTTCCTCGGCCTGGGCCTGACCTTCGCTCTGGTGGCCCTGCTGCCCACCCCCGAAGGCAGGATGACCTGGGCCTGGATCCCGGCCGGCATCCTGCTCGTGCTGGGTGTGTTGATCTTTGCAGCCGTGGAACGGCTTTTCAACTATATCTGGCCGCTGATCCTGATTATCGCCGGCGGGGTGATGATCCTGCGCACGTTGCGCGCCCGTTGAGCGTGCTGGTGAGCGAGGCAGGGTTGAACGAGAAAGGAGAATACCGTGAGTGAGGAAAGCAGCCCAATTAATGAAGTTCCGCGTCGTGCCCCACGCCGCCGCGGCAGCCTGATGGGCCCTCTGCTGCTGATTATTCTGGGTGTGCTCATCCTGCTCAACAATCTGGGGGTAATCCAGACCGATCTCTGGGGGTTGATCGTCCGGTTGTGGCCGCTGATCCTGATCGCCATCGGGATTGACAGCATCTTCAAACGCGAAGGGCTGGTCGGCCCGACGATCATGATCGGCCTGGGCATCGTGTTCCTGTTGAGCAACTTTGACCTGCTGGCCATCAACGTCTGGACGCTGGTGCAGTACCTGTGGCCGGTCGTGCTGATCGCCATTGGTTTCGACATCGTGTTTGGTCACCGTTCGGTGATCGGTTCGCTGATCGGTCTGCTGGTAGTGCTGGCACTGCTGGTCGGGGCGATCGTCTATCTGGGGCTGGATTTCAGCCGCGGTCAGGTACTGCAGGGCGAGGAAATCCGCCAGGAGCTGGGGGATGCCGAACGCGCCCGGGTGCACCTTTCGCCCGCCGTAGGCTCCTTACGGGTCGAAGCCCTGGAAGAAGATGGCGCCCTGGTGGCCGGTCGTGCTGCGACGGGGCGCGGCCTGCGCCTGGTGCAGAACGTTTCGCAGCAGGGCGACACGGCCGTGTTTGACCTGGGTGCCAGCGGTGCGGCGTTCTTCCTGCCCTTCGGCGCCCCTGCGCTGGAATGGTCTCTGGGGATTGCTCCGGATGTTCCCCTGGATCTGCACGCCGAGATGGGGGCCGGCGAAGTGGAGCTCGACCTATCCGGCCTGAACGTGGAGGAAGTGGAGGTCGATCAGGGGGTAGGCCAGGTGGAGATTATCTTCCCGGCGGAGGGTGAGATCCGGGCAATCGTTGACGCGGCCATCGGCCAGACCGTGCTGGTCGTTCCGGAGGAGCTGCCGGTGCGCATTGAAGCCGACACCGCCATCGGGAACCTGAGCGTCCCGGATGGTTTTGAGCGCGACGGCGACGCCTACATCAGCCCGGACTACGACCCGTCCAGGGATCACCTGGATGTGGATGCCTCGCAGGCCATCGGGCAGATCGTCGTGCGCCGGCGCTAGCCAGGCGAGGCAGCACCGGCAGGAGATGATGCAGCCTCCCCCTGGTCGGGGGAGGCTGTTTATTGCAGGGCTCATATCGTTCCTTGCTGCTAAGGCGAAGGGGCTCGATTTGTCACCACCGGTTCAGGATACCCCCATTCTGCAATATCGCGCCTGCCATGTGGAATGAAGATCGACTGCCCCGGTTCTGGCTGAAACGTTTCTATGGTGACCGTATCATCCCCATTTGAGTTCTCGGGATACTTCAGGATTTCTTCGGGCGCGTCCAAACTGCCTGGCCACTTATGGGAGCCGGTCTCCGGTTGCCACTCATAAATCAACCCATCCCTGGGGGGGATCCTCAGCACCTGCCCTTCCACAAACATATGAGGGTTACCCTCAAGTAGATCCACATTTGACCAGAGGATCGTTTCGGACTGCAGTCCATATCTGTCTGCAGTGCTGAAAATCGTATCCCCGGAGCTTACCGTGTAAGAGATGGTTTGTGTTCTGGTCTGTGACTGCTCTTGCTGTTCCGTATCCGTTTTCCCAGGTTCCTCATCCTGGCGTGATGAAAAAACTTCAGTGGTTTACGATGCTCCTCTCGTCAGGTGGGTGGGCGTGACCGAAAAGCTGTCTGGACTGTTCCATTCGGATCTGGGCAGGGCTACAAATTCAACCAGCGCGCTGCAGTGTGCGGCAGGTTCGCCAGCGGGCCGACGCGCGACGTGCAGGTGGGCAGCGAGTCGAGAAAGGCCCGCCCGTATCGCTTGGTCAGGATGCGGCGGTCGAAAATGGCGATCACCCCGTGATCGAACTGGGTGCGGATCAGCCGCCCGAAGCCCTGGCGGAAGCGCAGGATCGCCTCAGGCAGCGAGTACTGGTAGAAAGGATCCTCGAAAGTCTCGGCCCGGGCGGCGATGATCGGATCGCTGGGCACATCGAAGGGCAGCTTCACAATCACCAGCACCGACAGGGCGTCTCCGGGCACATCCACCCCTTCCCAGAAGGCGCGTGTGCCCAGCAGCACGGCGCGTTCACTGGCACGGAAGTTCTCCAGCAGGGTGTTGGCCGAAGCGCCCTCGCCCTGCTCGTAGACCATGATATCGTCGCGCGCCAGGGCCGGGGCGATGGCCTGCGATGTGCGCCGCAGCTGCTCGTACGAAGTGAACAGCACCAGGGTCCGGCCGCCGGTGGCCCGGAAGAGATGGATCAGCCCGGTCTCCACGGCGCGCTGGTGCCCCTGGCGGTCGCCCGGCTCCGGGATGTCGTTGACGATGTACAGCAGAGCCGAGCGCTCATAATCGAACGGCGAGCCTAAGGCCAGCTCGTCGGCGTCTACGGCATTCAGGCGGCCGCGCAGGTAATCGAACTCCCCGCCGGTGGTCAGCGTGGCGGAGGTCAGAATCACCGAAGCCTTCTCGCGCCACAGGTAGTGATCCATTAACGGGCCGATGTGCAGCGGGGCGGCGTGCAGCGCCAGCCGGTAGCCGTTGGAGACGGCCTCGGCCCAGTAGATGCGGTCGGGTTCGGGCTGGAAGACCATGGCATCCAGGTTGGTCTTCACCTCGGTTAACCGGCGGTACACATTGGCCAGGCTGCCGTACAGCGCTTCGTCGTCTTCGTCGAGCTGTTCGATGATCTCGGCCAGGCCGGTGGCCAGTTTACCAAGGTGCTCCAGCAGCGGGCTGAGGGTGTGATCGGCTTCGTCCCAGGCCAGCTCCACCTCGCCCCATGCGGGCAGTGTGCGGGTGGCGGGCAGGATGCGCTCCTGGTGAGCATACGATCCCACCGGACGGCCCTCACGCTGGTCGGTGAGGAACTGGTCGATGGCAGAGAAGAACTGGCGGATCAGGTGCTCCAGGCGGAAAGCCAGGTCTGTGGCCTGCTGCACCAGGTGGTTGAAGGCGGCGAAGTCGGAGGGCTGGAGCACGTCCTGGGTTGCGCTGAGCGTCCAGCCCAGCAGACCGGCTGTCGGCCCGCCCAGCTCGCGCAGCAGGCGCTCGATATCGCCCTGGGTGACGCGGAAGGACAGCGCGCCGGTGATCGCTTCTTCCAGATGGTGCGCTTCGTCGATGATCAGGTAATCGTACTCGGGGAGCACGCGGCTGCCGCTGGCCACGTCGGCCAGCAGCAGGGCGTGGTTGACGATCAGCAGGTGTGCGCTCTGGGCTGCCTGGCGGGCGCGGTAGAACGGGCAGGCCCCCCCGGTGCGCTTCAGGCAGGTCTCTGCGGTGCAGCCCTCGTCGTCCGCCGAGATGCGCATCCAGATCTCGCGCTCGATGGGGCCGTTCAGGTTGATCTCGCCCACATCGCCGGTCTCGGTGCCCTGCAGCCAGACCATAATCTTGGCCAGAATGCGCATCTCATCGCTGTTCTGCGGGCCGCGCCGCCGCATGGCCTCCAGACGCCGCGGGCACAGATAGTTATTGCGCCCTTTGAGGACCGCCGCCTGCACCGGGATCCCCAGCGCGGCGCGCAGGTCGGGGATGTCCTTTTTAATGAGCTGGTCCTGCAGGTTGATAGTGTTGGTGGAGATCACCACGCGCCGTTTGTTCTTCAGCGCCCAGAACGCCGCCGGGATCAGGTAGCTCATCGATTTTCCCGTGCCGGTGCCGGCCTCCACCAGCAGGTGGCGGCTGTTAGAAAGCGCCTCACAGACAGCGCGCAGCATGGCGACCTGCTGGGGGCGGTATTCGTAGTGCGGGAAGTGCTTTGAAAAAGCACCGCCCAGCTCCAGCACGGCGGCCACCTCATCGACGTCCAGCGGCACAGGCTCGTCGGTGGGCTGCAGCGGAGGCTGCGGCCGTCCGTTTTTCTCTACAAACAGCGGCCCGGTGTAGCTGTGCCGGATCGACTGGGTGGAGACGATCTCGCGCGAGCGTGATTTCAGCACCTGGCGCAGCGGCCAGTAGCCCTCCCACTCCAGTGGTTCGCTCAGGCGCAGGATCTCGGCCAGGATCGGCAGCGGGAGGTTGCGGGCTTCTTCATACAGGCGTAAAAAAACCCCTCGTGTCGCCCGGGCATCGTCCAGGGCCCGGTGGCTGTTGGGGAGCGGGACGGCCAGTGCCTGCGCCAGGGCGCCCAGGTTGTAGCGGCCTGCGGTGGGCAGCAGGATGGAGGCCAGCTCGTAGGTGTCTAAGACGTCGTTGTTGATCAGGATTCCATAGCGCCGCAGGAAGGCCAGGTCGAAGCGTACGTTGTGGCCCAGCACCGGACAGTTTCCAGCGAAGGCGGCCAGTTCGTCGATCACGGCGTGGATGGGTGGCGCCTTAAGGACCATCTGGTCGGTGATGCCCGTGAGTTGGGTGATAAAAGGGGGAATGCGCCTGCCCGGCTGGATCAGCGTGCTCCATTCCGCTTCGATCCTGCGCTCGTTAAAGCGCACTGCGCCGATTTCGATAATGGCGTCTTTCGTGGGGTCGAGCCCGGTCGTTTCGATATCGATGGCGATGATGGAATCCATGGCTGGGATTATACCTTTATTACTGGTAAACTAGAAAAGCTTCTTCGAACCGCCAAATTTACCGCGTTGAGGACCTATGATTGCAGAAGTAGCCCGCCGTATACGGGAAAACATCCAGAAAGTCATCATTGGAAAAGATGATGTCATCGATTTGAGTATGGTCGCTGTGCTGTGCGAGGGGCATGTTCTCATGGAAGATGTGCCCGGCATCGGCAAGACCACGCTGGCCCGGGCGCTGGCGGCATCGCTGGGCTGCTCCTTCCGCCGCATCCAGTTCACTCCCGACCTGCTGCCGTCCGACGTGACCGGGCTGAACTGGTTCAACCAGAAAGAGCAGGCTTTCGAGTACCGCCCGGGGCCGGTGATGGCCCAGGTGGTGCTGGCCGACGAGATCAACCGCGCCACGCCGCGCACCCAGTCGGCGCTGCTGGAAGCCATGCAGGAGCGCACGGTGACGGTAGACGGGGTCACCCGGCCGGTGCCGCGTCCTTTCCTGGTGATCGCCACCCAGAACCCGGTGGAGCTGGAAGGAACCTTCCCCCTGCCCGAGGCCCAGGTGGACCGCTTCCTGCTGCGCATCGCCATCGGCTATCCCAGTGAGGCCGAGGAGAACCAGATCCTGGAGCGCTTCCGCCGCTCCGACCCGCTGCCCGAGCTGCAGCCCGTGACCACCCCGCAGGAGATCCTGGCCCTGCAGGAAGAGCGGCGCGAGGTGCGTGTAGAAGAATCGCTGCGCGATTACATTGTGCGCATTGCGCGCCTCACGCGCAGTCACCCCGAGGTGGAGCTGGGCGCCAGCCCGCGTGCCACGCTGGCCCTATACCAGACGGCCCAGGCCTGGGCCGCCCTGCAGGGGCGCGATTTCGTCCTCCCCGACGACGTCAAACGCATGGCGCCGCACGTGCTCACCCACCGCCTGGTGATCTCTCCCCAGGCGCAGCTGCGCGGGCGCGAGCCGCGCGAACTGGTTTCTGCCATCGTCGAGACCGTCCCGGTGCCGGTGGAGGGCTAATTTGGCTTCAACAGCCTGGTGGCCGTTCCTGGGCCTGATCTTTCTGGTGGGGGTGCTGTTTGAAATTTACCCCCTCACGGCCTTCGCCCTGATGCTGGCGGTCGTGGCCGGCCTGGCACACTGGTGGCAGGGGCGCGCCCTGCAGGGGGTAACCTACCGGCGGCGGCCGTTCTACCGCCGCGGCTTCCCCGGCGAACTGGTTGAGACCAGAATCGAAGTCGCGAACAACAAACTCCTGCCGCTCTCCTGGCTGCGCGTGGAGGACCGCTGGGCCAGTGCCGTCGGGCCGCAGGACGAAAGCCTGTTTTCCCCCTCCCACCGTCCGGAAGAAGGCCTGCTGGTCAACCTGTTCAGCCTGCGCTGGTTTGAAAAAGCCCGCCGCACATACACCCTGCTGCTGCGCCAGCGCGGCATCTACGCCCTCGGGCCGGCGCGCCTGATCTCGGGCGACCTGTTCGGCCTGTTCGAGAGCGAGAAAGAAGACCCGCAGGTCGATTACCTGACCGTTTTCCCCGATCCGCTGTCGTACCTGGCCCTGAACCTGCCCCCCGCCGATCCCTTCGGCGAACAGCGCTCCCGCCGCCGGCTGTACGAAGACCCCAACCTGCCGATGGGCGTGCGCGATTACCACCCCGAGGATGATTTCCGGCGGGTGCACTGGCCTGCCACCGCCCGCACCGGGAGCCTGCAGGTGAAGGTTTACCAGCCGGTCTCCGCCCGGGTGGCGGTAATCTGCCTGAACGTCTCCACCCTGGCGCACACCTGGGAGGGCACCGACAGCGACCTGCTCGAATACCTGGTGCGCGCTGCAGCAGCCCTGGCGCAGCGCGGCCTGGAGCTCGGCTACCGGGTGGGGCTGGTGTCGAACGGCTGCCTGGCCCATGCCGACCAGCCTTTCCGCGTACCGCCCGGGCGCTCCCCCCAGCAGCTCGCGCGCCTGCTCACCACCCTGGCCAGTGTGACACCCTTCGTCACCGGCCCGTTTGACCGCTTCCTGCTGGCTGAAGCCCCGCGCCTGCCTTATGGCGCCAGCCTGCTGGTGGTCACCGGCCTGGTGACGCCCGCACTGGCCGAGACGATGCTGCGCCTGCGCCAGCACAGCCGCCGCCTGACCCTGATGTCCTTTGCCCGGGAGTCACCCCCGTCCATACCGGGCGTCACCTGCTATCACCTGCCGTTCAACGGATGAGCGGTATGATGACTGAGCATCCCTCCCCGCCTGTGATCCAGAACCCCACCCGGCCCGGGCGAACGGCTGGGGCGCTGCGCCTGTGGCCGCACCTGGCCGCGCTGCTGCTCCTGGCCGCCGAAACTGCCTGGGCAGCGCCCTGGTTTCACCTGGTCGCCGGACAGGGCGTGGATGCACCGGTCCTGGCGGCCTATCTGTTCTTCACCGCCAGCGCTGCCCTGGCCTACGTGTTGACGGCCGCCCTGGACGCCTGGCAGATCAAAGAGGGGGTGCTGCGCGGCGCGCTGACAGCTTTGCTTATCCTGGCCCTGGCAGCCGGTACGAACTGGCTGCTGGCCGGTGCGGGTGGGTGGTTCTCGAACCCCGCCGTCCTGTGGCTGGCCGCCGTGCTGCTCTGGCTGCTCTGGCGGGCGGTGACCCTGGCGCGCAGCAGCGCCGGCCCGTTAGTCGCCTGGGGGCGGGTCCGCCAGGGTCTGCTGGCGCTGGTGGCATACATTTTCGTCTTCTGGCAGGTGCAGGGCGAATCGCCGGGGTATGTCCCTCTGATCCTTTACCTGTTCTTCGGCCTGCTGGGTATGGTCTTCGCCCGCATCGCCGGGAGCGGTATGCTGCACGGGGTGCGCAGCAGTCCCTTCAGCCGTGCGTGGCTGCTCACCACCCTGGGCAGCGTGCTCGTCAGTGTGCTGCTGGCCGTGTTTGCCGGCAGCCTGGTCACCGGGATGCTCGCCGCGCTGCTGGGGCAGACCTCGAACGTGATCGTCGCCGCGCTGCGCGCCCTGCTCTTCATCGTCGGGATCCCCTTCCTGCTGCTGGCATATCTGATCAGCCCGCTGATCTCCGGCCTGGATTTCCGCTTTGAGGGGCTGCAGCCGGAAGGGGAGATCCGGCCCGAAGTGGAGCAGCCTGCCCTGGAAGAGCTGCTGGAAGGGGCCGACCTGGCGCCGCCGGCCCTGCTCAACATCCCCTCGTGGGTGTTTGCGGCGGTCTTCTGGGGGATCGTGCTGGTGGTGGTATTGCTGCTGGCGCGCCGCACGCAGCGCAGGCTGCGCCGCCGCCGGGAGATCGCGGTCGAGACGGAATGGCTGGCGCCGGAAGGGGGGCTGTTTGCCCGCCTGCGGGACCGTGCGGCGGAGGCGGCCGCATTGCTGGCCGGCCGCTTTGGCGCCGGCCGCCTGCTGGCCGTAGCGCGCATCCGCCGCATTTATGCCCGCCTGATGCAGCTCGCCGCCGAACTGGGTGCCCCGCGGCCCCAGGCACAGACTCCCCTGGAGTACCTGCCGGCGCTCGAGGCGCTGTTCCCCGATCACGCCGCCGAGCTGCGCCTGATCACGGATGCGTACCTGCGTGTGCGCTACGGCGAAGTCCCCGAGACGGAGGCCGAGGTAACGGCGATCGACGGCGCATGGGAGCGCGTGGCAGCCGCCGGGCGGCAGTTAAAAACCAGGGGAGCCGGTTAAGCTCCCCTGTGTGTTATCTTCTGGGCCTGCCTGATAGTCAGGCGACGCGGATATCGATAATCCGTTCGACCAGATCGGTGATCAACTCGCGCACCCGGGATTCTTCCACGCCGGCCACTTTGAATGAAATCGTGCGGTTGGCGGGGCTCTCTCCGTAAAATGAGCCGATAGAGATGATATTGCCCCCGGCTTCGGCGATGCACTGCGCCAGTTTGGCGAGCTGGCCGGGCTCATCGCGCATCAGCGCGGTGACGCGCACCCCCCGCTCGCGGGCCCCCATGAACTCAAGGAATATCTTGAACAGGTCGGTCTCGGTGATCATGCCCACTACCTGCGTCCCGCGCATCACTGGCAGACCGCCGATCTTCTGGTCGGCCATGATGCGCGCCGCTTCTTCAATGGGCGTGTCCTCGGTCACCGTATGCACCTCACGGGTCATCACGTCTTTGACCTTGATGCGGCTGACCAGGTAGTTGACCTCCCAGATGGAGAGAGAGGTGGCCTGCGAGGGGGAAGCGTTGAGCAGATCTTCATTGGAGACGATGCCGATCAACTGCCCGTCTTTGACCACGGGCAGGCGCCGGATGTGCTCGCTCTTCATCAGGTTGAGCGCCTCGTTAATCGGCATATCGGGGGGGACGGTGATCACCGGTTTGGACATGCGTTCGCCGACGAGCATTGAACACCTCCTGGGAAACACTCAGCGGGTAGGATTAGGGGTTGCCAAAAGCATAGATTACGCGCGCCATGTGGCGTGCGTGCTGCTGGTAAAGATCGATGCGCAGGTTCTCGTTGGGCGCGTGGGCCTGCGAACCCGGGTAGCCGGCGCCGGCGGTGACGACCGGCAGCCCCAGCGTCTCGATGAAGGGATGGTTCGGGCCTGATCCGCCCGTCATGGGCACTTTCTGCATGGGCATGCCGTAGACCGGTTCGGCCAGCTCCACCACCTGGTTCACAAAGGGGTGGTTGGGGTCGGTGCGCGCCGGCGGCTCGGCGCCGAGCAGTTCGACATGGACATCGCTGAAGCCTTCGGCGTCCAGATGAGCGCGCAGCTGGGCCAGCACCTCTTCGGGCTTCTGGTTCGGCACCAGGCGGAAGTCCACCTTGGCCGAGGCGCGCGCCGGCAGCACGGTCTTCGGCCCCGGTCCCTGGTAGCCCGAGTTCAGCCCGCAGATGGTGCAGGTCGGCTCGAAGACCTCGGCGATGCGCAGTTCGGGCCCGCCGGTCATCCCTTTCAGGAAGTATTCGATCCCGTAGCGTTCTTTATATTCATCGGCCACTTCGTTCAGGGCGGCCATCAGCTCGCAGTCATAATCGGAGGGCGGCACCACGGAATCGTAGAAACCCGGGATGCGGATGCGCTCGTCGGGTCCTTTGAGGCTGCTCAGCGCCCAGGTCAGCCGCCAGGCAGCGTTGGGGAATATGGATCCGCCCAGCCCTGAATGGGCGTCGATCTTCGCCGTTTCCACTGAAAGCTCCACATAGCAGATACCGCGCAGACCCAGATACTGCATGGGCACACCGCGGTGGTCCACCCCGCCGAACTCCCAGATGCAGGCGTCGGCGGCCAGCTTTTCCTGGTTGGCTTCGATATAATCTTTGAGGTGCAGGCTGCTGACCTCTTCTTCGCCCTCGACGACAAATTTGATCGTGCAGGGCAGTTCGCCGAAGGTCGCCAGCAGGGCGTCAATGGCCAGCAGGCGGCTGGTGAGCTGGCCTTTATCGTCGCTCACCCCGCGGGCATACAGCTTCCCGTCGCGGCGGGTGAGCTGGTAGGGCGGCGACTCCCACAGTTCCAGGGGCTCGGGCGGCTGCACATCGTAGTGGTTGTAGATCAACAGGACGCGGTCAGCGCCAGGCGTGCCCGCGCCGCCGCGCTGCGCGAAGACCACCGGCGCGCCGTCAGTAGGAGTGATCTCCGCCTGGAAGCCGCGCTTTTCCAGCATGGCCTGCACCAGCTCGGCGCATTCCCGCAGACCCAGGTTCTGGGCAGCCACGCTCGGCTGGGCACAGTACTCCGCCAGCTCGGCGATGCTTTCCTCCAGATGGTCCGCGATATATTGATCTACCGCTTGAAAACCTGGCAGGTCGTTCATATCCCCTCCTGTATGAAAAAATGCAGGTTAACCCCCGAATAGATCCAGCAGCCATCCCAGGGTTGAAGAACCCAGGAAGGCGAATATCAACATTTTAATGGTCTCCCCGATCCACACCCAGAAGAGAAAGCGCTTCACCGGCATCTTCAGCGCGCCAGCTGCCACGCCGGCCAGGTCAAAGAATGGATTGGGGATGGCCGAGAGCAGCAGCACGGTCAGCGGGCCGTTGCGCCGCATCCAGTCCAGCAGGCGGTCGTAGATGCTGGTTTTTTCGACCACCACCTGGCTGCCGTAACCGGCCAGGAAGCCGGAAATCTCGCCCAGCGCGGCGCCGGCCCCGGCTGCCAGCGCCACCCCGAGCGGGTTGAGCACGCTGCCCATCGCAAAGATCACCGCAATCCCGGGGGCCGGGAGCAGTACGGTGGCATAGGAGAGAAATGCCATCACGAACACCCCCGGGTAGCCGTAGGCGGCCAGGGTCTCCGCCTCATCGCGGATGCTGAAGATGAACACGCTGATGGCGATCACCAGGAGGATGGCGATCACGCGCAGCAGGTTCTGGTTGGTTTTAAAGAAAGCCTGTACCGAACTAAAAAAACGATCCGTTCCTGCTCCCAAGCCTGCAACCTCTCTGGTCTTACTTTTCTTCGATCGTCACCGAATTGATCACGACCGCGGGAGCGTCAACCCGGCTGGGGTCACGCGGCGGGATCGAAAGCAGCACTGCCAGATCATCTTCGGATACCACCTCGCCGAAGACGCTGTGCTTGTTGTCCAGCCAGGGGGTAGGCACGTGGGTGATGAAGAACTGGGAGCCGTTGGTGTTGGGTCCGGCGTTGGCCATCGAGAGAATGCCCGGCCGGTCGTGGCGCAGGCCGGGGTGAAACTCGTCTGCGAAGGTGTAGCCCGGGCCGCCGCGGCCGGTGCCGGTCGGGTCGCCGCCCTGAGCCATGAAGTCTTCGATCACGCGGTGGAATTTGGTTCCGTCGTAATAGCCCTGACGGGCCAGGAAGACAAAGTTGTTCACCGTGCGTGGGGTTTTGTCTGCAAACAGACGCAGGCGGATATCACCCTTATCGGTGTGCAGGGTCGCAATGTATTCCTTGCTGGGGTCGATCGTCATCTCAGGCGGTTGACTCCACTGTTTCGTCGCCATTACGGTTTCCTTTCATGAATTAAAATCAGGGTTCGGCTGGTCGGGCGGGCGCGCCGTGGAGCTGGAGAAGGGCTTCCACGCGGGCCACGACCATGTCCATAGCTACCTGGTTCATCCCCCCTTCGGGTATGATCACATCCGCATAGCGTTTAAATGGTTCTACGAATTCCAGATGCATTGGTCGCACAGTGGTCAGATACTGGTGCACCACCGTCTCCGTAGATCGACCCCGTTCGGTGATGTCCCGGGTCAGGCGGCGGATGAAGCGTATGTCGGGATCGGCGTCGACGAAGATCTTGACGTCGAACAGGGCGCGCAGGTCCGGCTCGGCAAAGATCAGGATACCTTCCACCATGATCACCGGTTTCGGTTCGATGCGTTTATACCGGCCGGTGCGCGAGTCGGTTTTGAAGTCATAGATGGGCATGTCGATCGCCTGGCCCTGTTTCAGCAGGCGGATGTGCTCGATGAGCAGGTCGGTGTCCAGCGAGTCGGGATGGTCGAAGTTGACGGTTTCGCGCTGGTTGGGGGGCAGGTCTTTTAAGTCTTTATAGTAGGCATCGTGCGGCAGGTAAGAAATCCGGTCAGCGCCCACCCGTTCGAGGATCAAACGGGCCAGGGTCGTCTTTCCGGAACCCGACCCACCGGCAATGCCGATGACCAGAGGGGTTGCAGGCTGGGGCATAGTGAAATTATACCGGAGGGCGGTTGAATCATCAGGACAAAAGGGGTGTAAAAATAAAAAACCAGGCTGTGGAACCTGTGCGCCATCGCCTGGTTTATCGTTGAGAGCCACCGAAGGGAATCGAACCCTTGACCCGCCGCTTACGAAGCGGCTGCTCTGCCTGCTGAGCTACGGTGGCGGGGAACTTGCGGACCGAATTTTACCACAAAGTGGTTAGGGTACAAGGTTTACGGCGAAGGATTTCTCTGGCAGTTGGGGTAGGGGGACACTTTATCGGCGTGAGGTGTATCACTGTGTTACACGAGCTTCTGATATGCTCAGCGGCCCCCGTTCTATCGGGTAATCGATGTGCGGGTCCTCGCAGATCCTGGTCAGAAGCTGGCCATCTGTGCCGGGGTCGCCTGCAGCTAAATCAGTTATACTTAAACCATTACAGTTCGTAACCGGCCAGCCAATGCTGTCCCCCAACCCCTGGCAATAGAACCTGACCGGTGGATGGGTCACCCGTTCACCTCTGTCCCTGGCGGGGCTCATCCAGTGCTGTATTTTCCTCGCAGGATCTCTTCGCGAAAGAAGAATACAGCCTCAAGAAGGGGAAACTGATGACGATAACTTCAAGCAGCGGCCATGCTGCTTTTATGAACGATTAAGAGGTGTATGTTGCGCATCGCGATGCTTTCTTACCACACCTGCCCGCTGGCGACGCTGGGTGGTAAAGATACCGGCGGAATGAACGTCTACGTGCGCGAGCTGACGCGCCAGCTCGGCCAGCTGGGCATCCAGGTGGACGTGTTCACCCGTTCGCAGGACGAGCACGTCCCCCATGTGCTGCACGACCTGGGCTACGGCAACCGGGTGGTGCACGTGCCCGCCGGGCCGGAGATTCCTCTGGCGAAAGAGGAACTCGCCAGCCACATCCCCGAGTTTGTGAGCCGGATCAAGGAGTTCGCCCACTTCAAGGGCATCACCTACGACCTGATCCACAGCCACTACTGGATGTCGGGCATCGCCGCGCGCGACCTGAAGGAAGTCTGGAACGTGCCGGTGGTGCACATGTTCCACACCCTGGGCCTGATGAAGAAGCGGGTCGCCCGCCAGCCTGGCGAAGCCGAAGGCGATTACCGCATGCGCGGCGAGCAGGCTGTGCTCAACCTGGCTGACCGCATCATCGCCGCCACCCCTGCCGAGCTGGCACAGCTCCAGTGGCTCTACCAGGCCGACACACGCAAGGTGACCATCATCCCTCCCGGGGTGGACACCAGCCATTTCTACCCCATCCCGGCCGACGAAGCCAAAGAGTTTATCGGTATCCCCGCCGACAGCAAAATGCTGCTCTTCGTGGGCCGCATCGAACCCCTTAAAGGGGTGGATACGCTGATCGAGACGATCGCCCTGCTGCGCCGCTCGGGCGCCCTGCAGGGGCCCAACGACTGCCTGGTGGTGATCGGCGGCGAGACCGACGTCAGCCCGCAGAACCTCAGCGACGAGATGCTGCGCCTGCAGGCCCTGCGCGAACACTACGGCCTGAGCGATTTTGTCGCCTTCCTGGGACGCCGCAGCCAGGACACGCTCCCCTACTACTATTCGGCGGCCGAGGCTGTGGTGGTGCCGTCGCACTATGAATCGTTTGGTATGGTGGCCTTAGAGGCTATGGCTTGCGGCACGCCGGTGGTGGCCTCGCAGGTGGGCGGGCTGGCTTTCCTGGTCAAAGACCAGGAGACCGGCTTCACCGTGCCGGTCGACGACCCCGAATCGCTGGCGCTGCACCTGCGCAAGCTGATCGAAGACCCCGAGCTGCGCCGGCGCCTGGGCCGCCAGGCAGCCGAGTTCGCCAGAGGCTATGCCTGGGAGAAGATTGCCGCCCAGATCGTGAAGGTGTATGAAGAGGTGCTCGCCGCCCACCGGGCCGGAATGCCCGTCGCCGGACCGGAAAAGGAAGCGCCGGCCTGATGGCCGGCGTTTGGTTTAAGCGCTTTCTCCGGGTGAGGTGCGTTCGTAAAATACCAGCAGGGTGCTGCCGTATTTGCGCTGCTCGATCTCGACCAGGTTGTTCAGCTCGACGGGCTGGTATTCCACCGGGTGGATCTGTACAATGACCCAGGCGTCCTCCTGCAGCCAGCCGGGGTGCCGGTCGATGCTGGTGAGGGCGCGCTTCCACAGCTCTTTGTACTGCGGTGGGGCGATATAAATGTAGTCGAACTGCCGGTCAGGCGTTCTCTCCAGCAGGCTGAAGGCGTCCATGCGCAGCACCTCGGCCGATCCGGTCAGGCCGGTGTGCGCCAGGTTCTCGCGCACCGTCTCCGCCGCCCGGCGCTCCAGGTCCACGAAGCGCACAAAGGCGGCTCCCCGGCTGAGGGCCTCAATCCCCACGCTGCCCGTCCCGGCGAACAGGTCCAGCCAGGTCGAATCCTGCAGGTCGGGCCCCAGGATGTTGAACAGCGCCTCCTTGGTGCGGTCGGTGATCGGCCGGGTGGTGTCTCCGGGGACCGATTTCAGCCTGCGGCCGCGGGCTCTGCCTGCGATGACGCGTAAACCGGGCATATCCCTTACTCGTAATTTTCCACGCTCTGTCGGGCTGCCATCAGGTTGCCGTGCGGCGCGGTGATGGGAACCACACAGCCGGTGCCCAGGATGAAGCGCGTCCCGCCGGTGGCCTGGATGGCCTGGTGGGCTTCATTCTGAACCTGTTCGGGCGTACCCAGCACCATCGTTTCCTCACGCCGCAGTCCACCGCAGACCACGCCCGGGAAGCGCAGCTTGCCCTCGACCAGGGAGGGGAAGGTCTCGCGGTCGTGCCAGTTGATGATGTCGATAGAATAATCCCGGAACAGATCAAACATCACGTCGGTGCCGTGCAGGTGCAGCATGTTCAGCCAGAAATCGCGCGCCGGCTCCAAGAGCTGCATGTCGTAGACCTTGCCGAAGGCCTCGTATTCGGACTGCGAGAGCAGGGAGTACTGCGCATGCTGCACGGCGTAAAAAATACCCGCGATGCCGGTGTCCCGCAGAGCTTCGATGAAACGGCGTGTCGTTTCGGTGATGGTGGCCAGGCCGGCGTGAAGCTGATCCGGGTAGTGGCGCAGGTGTACGAGCAGATTCTGCCCGCCAACCAGGTTTTTGGCCTGGGCCAGGGGATTGAAAATTGTCTGGATGACCGGCGTCTCCGGGCCGGCTTCCTGCACGATCAGGCGCAGGCAGGCGATCTGTGCGGCCAGGTGCTCCGCGGTCGGGTCCAGGACGGGCAGGCGGGTCCAGTCGTCAGGGTGCTGGATGATGCGCCGGGTGTAGGCGCGCGTGCCTTCGGTCGCCCCCTGCCAGACGTCCACTGCGCCCCAGTCTCGCAGACAGTAGGAGGAGGCGGGGGTCACCTTCACCAGGTCCCAGTCATAGGTGCGTTGAAAGGCAAGGGTCGCGGCGGCCAGCCCTTCGGGAGTCTGGTCGTCCACGGGAAAATGGCGCCACAGGGCCACTGGTGGGCGGTCGAGCGGACCCTGACTCAGGCAGGCTTCCAGGCGGGCGCGGTGCGATAGTTTCGATCGGATCATGGCGCCTTCCACTCCTGCGCGCTGATATGGTCCAGGTGTGTCTGGGCGAGATGGCGCAGCATAACAGCGCGCTCGCGCTGCTCGGCCAGTGCGCCGCCTTCCACCAGTTCGATCACTTTGCGGAAATGCTCACTGGATTCGGCGTTGCTGCCCCTGGCCTTCAACAGCAGCGCCAGGCCGTAGTGGCTGTCGACCGCGCCGGGATCGAGCGCGATCGCCTGGCGGAAATCGGCTTCGGCGCGCTCATAATCGCCCTGCACATACAGGCTCCAGCCCCGGCGGTGATACTCACCGGCGTCTCCTGTCTCGATCGGGGGCATACCAGTGGATTCGGTTGCCATGATGATCCTCCTCGTTTGCGGTCTGTGTGCCCGTCGCACGGGCGGGCCTGATAATGGACTGTGTTAGCGGGTGCTCTCCTCGACAGGTTTTTGCTCTGTGTGTTCGATGCTGCGCCCGGCTGTGCGGCGGCTCTGTGCCAGGCGGTAAGCCTGGCGCGCTTTCCCCTCCTCCATGCGCTGGCGCTGTTCCTCGGTCTCGGGGATCAGGGGCGGCACAGGGGCTGGATGGCCGTCATCATCCAGAGCCACGTACACACAGTAGGCTGTGTTGGTGTGGATACGTTTGCCGGTAATGGGGTTTTCGGCGGTGACCTGCACTTCGGCTTCCATCGAGGTGCGGCCGACGTAGCTGACCTCCGCCGTCAGGGTCACCAGGTCGGTGATCAGGATCGGGTGGCGGAACACCATCTGGTCGACAGCGATGGTGACCACGCGCTTCCCGGCGTGGCGCATGCAGGCCAGCGCGCCGGCCTCGTCAACCAGCTTCATGATCCAGCCGCCGTGCACATTGCCCTGGTTGTTGGCATGCTCGGGCTGCATCAACTGCGCGATGATCGTGCGCGATGCACTGACCGGCTTTCCTTCGCTCAGATTGCTCATATGGGTTTTTATTTCCTCTCCTGTGGTATGAACGCAAGCGCGTACATGGTTAACCCAGGAGAAAATTATACCCTCTCTGAAGTGTGAGCAGATTCTGACTGCAGATATAAAAAGGGGGGACGCAGATGCACACGGAGCCCGCTGGCGGGTGCGGAATTTTTATATTTTTCCGCATCCCCGGCGTTTTCCGCGTAAATCCGCGTCCCCTTTTAACCGTTAGCCAGAAAGGCCTATTCTACATCGCCGTAGGTCCAGAAGCGGTTGGCGAAGAAGTTCCAGAACATCACGATGATCACGGCGATTGCCAGGGTGATGTTTTTGGCCAGCAGCTCGGGCGTGATCGGGCTGACCGGCAGCGGCAGCTGGCGCGTGAGGCGCAGCACCGGGGGCTCCATAAAGGCCAGGACAGGCACGCGAATGCCCAGTCCTACCACGCTCACCACGGTGAACTCGAGAAGCTGTCTGACGACCGGCTTGGAACGTGAATCGGGGTAAGTCCAGAAGCGGTTCCAGGTGAAGTTGCTGATGACGGCGGCGATGAAAGATACCGTACCGGCGAGCCACAGCGGGGCGTGGAAGAGCGCCACCAGCAGGTTGGCGACCCCGAAATCGACCACGGCGCCGATCACGCCAACCACGGCGAAGCGCAGGAAACGCCCTCGCTCGCGTGGATTGTTGAGGATCATGGTCATGCCAGCCCCAGCTTCTGCTTGAAGTATGGAATGGTGCGCGCCAGGCCTTCTTCCAGGCTGATGCGCGGCTCCCACCCCAGCGTCTGGCGTGCCCGGGTAATGTCCGGCTGGCGGCGCTGCGGGTCGCCCTCGGTGCGCTGGGATTCTTTGAAAACGATACCGGCGCTGTTGTTGGTGATGCGGTTGATGGTCTCAGCAAACTGCAGGATGGTGGTTTCGCTGGGGTTGCCGATGTTGACCGGTTCGTGCTGGTCGGAGAGCAGCAGGCGGTAGATGCCGTCCACCAGGTCGTCCACATAGCAGAAGCTGCGCGTTTGCGATCCATCGCCGTACACGGTGAGCGGCTCGCGGCACAGGGCCTGTTTGAGGAAGTTGGGCACCACCCGGCCGTCATCCAGGCGCATGCGCGGCCCGTAGGTGTTGAAGATGCGCACGATGCGCGTGTCCAGCCCGTGGAAGCGGTGGTAGGCCATGGTCAGCGCCTCGGCGAAGCGCTTGGCCTCGTCGTACACCGAGCGGATGCCGATCGGGTCCACATGCCCCCAGTACTTTTCCGTCTGGGGATGCTCCAGCGGGTCGCCGTAAATTTCGCTGGTGGAGGCCAGCAGGAAGCGGGCCTTGTGTGCCCGGGCCACACCCAGGGTGTTGTGCGTCCCCAGAGCGCCGGCCTTCATGGTCTGGATGGGCAGGTTCACGTAGCCGAACGGTGAGTCGGCGTTCGGGCTGGCCGGGGAGGCGAAGTGCAGCACGGCGTCGACCTTGCCCGGGACGAAGATGAAATTCGATACGTCGTGCCGGATAAACGAGAAATCCGGGTTGCCGGCCAGATGGGCAAGATTTTCCGGACTGCCGGTGATGAAATTGTCCATGCCGATCACCTGATGACCTTCGGCCAACAGGCGGTCGCAGAGATGAGAGCCGAGGAAGCCGGCTGCGCCAGTGACGAGTACTCGCATAGATAAATCCTGTTTATGAGATTAGTTTCCGGGTGTTCGCCCCCGGGTCCGACGGCCTGCAGATTAATAACCGCGGCCGGATATACCTGATTAACGCTGGAAAACCCTGCCCGTTTCAGTTAAAACGGGTGGAATTACTTCCAGATCACGCGCTCGGTCAGACCGTCTCCTGTTACCTGCTGGGCCTGCCCGCTGGAGGCATCCACGATCCACAGGTTACCTTCATAAACCAGCGCGATGGCGTGGCTGCCGCTCGCCGGCATGGGGGCAGGCGACCACGCCCCCCAGCCCTGGCGGGGTGCGATGCCGCCGGAGCGCTCTTCGGTGGGGAAGAGCACCCGCTGGTTGGAGCCGTCGCGGTCCATCACCACCAGGCGGTAGCGGCTGGTTTCGCTCTGGTCGGGGAAAATGGCCTGTAGATAGGCGATGCGGTAACCGCTGGTGCCGTTCTCTTCCTCCAGCGCCGGTGAAGTGATGGGGAAGGAGAACATGCCGCTCTGCGACACCAGGCGCAGCGTCCCCGGGCCCTGGACGGGCAGGGCAACCAGGTCGAACACCTGCGCCTCTTCAGGATTGGG
The DNA here is from genome assembly GCA_012516075.1 of Chloroflexota bacterium. Taxonomy (GTDB): domain Bacteria; phylum Chloroflexota; class Anaerolineae; order Anaerolineales; family UBA4823; genus JAAYXE01. Next base: position 35,290 of record JAAYXE010000174.1, read on the forward strand.
CGAACCTTCGGGCGGGTTGTGGTCGACGACGTACAGGAAGTTGCCGTCGGGCGCCCAGGTGATGCCGGGCACCCAGGCCCAGTCGGCGCCGGTCTGCAGGGGGACGACGTTCTTCAGGGCGGTCTGTGCACCGTCGGCGAAGTTGATCAGTCCGATGCGGTCCGGCCGGGAGAAGGCGAGCTGCTGGCCGTCGGGAGACCAGGCAAAGGTCATGCCCCACCAGCCGTACACACCCCCGGAGTTCGCCTCCAGGACCGGCTCGCTGCCCCACTTCGTGGTCCATCCCGAGGGGCTGAAGGTAAGGGCGTGCAGGTCGTTGTTGGCCTGCCAGCCGGGCGCTGCCGGGCGCGGCTCGACGGTGGAGAACACAATTTTGGAATTCGACCCGGGGACGAAATCGGCAAAATGTACCACGTTGGGCACCCCCAGGTCGACCATGCGGCCTTCAGGGGAGGTCAGGTCTTTGGCCCACAGGCGGTTGATCTCGCCCTCCACTTCCGAGCGGCGGGTGAAAAGCAGCCAGGTGCCGTCATCCGAGAGGGCCAGAATGCGGCCGTCAAGGTCGCCGGTGGTGACAACAGCAGTACGGCTGCCAGTGTCCCCCTCGATCACCCAGACGCTGCCGTCGCGCAGGTAAACGAGTTTCCCGGGGATGTCGAAAGTGACGAAGGGCGACTGCACGCCGATCATGATGATCTCGGGGACGGGCTCTTCCAGGGTTACCCGTTTGACGATGGAATTCGAGACCTCCACGCCATCTTCAAAGACCCGGCGGTAGGTGATCTCTTCCAGCCCGTTCCGGCCGCGCTGCAGGTAAAGCTCCTGGTCGATCGCCAGCGTTTCGTTACGCAGGGTCTGCTGTTCGAAGGGGATCACCGCCTGTTCGACAACGTACTCTTCTTCGACGCGGATCACACGCACATGGTCGCCGTCGGTCAGCACGGAGTGCAGCGGCGGCTCCACGCGGTCAAGAGTTCCCAGTGACAGTTCAGCAGCGTTCAGGGCCTGCTGGACAGTGCTGCCTGCGAGCAGGTCGACCTCCCGGATCTCGCCTTCCACTTCGATCTGGACGTGAATCTGCGCCGGGCTGACGCCGCGCGCGGAACCGGCGCAGCCGGCCAGCAGCAGGCACAATCCGGTCAGAAGCAGGATGAAACAGCGACGATGGTATAATCTCATTTCAATCTGAGCCGCAGAACACCTGACAGCGGCAGCCTTACCTGCAGTCCGGGTGGATGATCCGGCAGGCCGTCAGGAGAGAACTTTTCAGGACCGCCTGCGTCCGGTGATGGTCATCTTGCCCTGGTCGATGACGATGCTCTCGATCTCCAGGTCTTCCGTCTTAGCATTGATGCTTGCAAGCGAAGCGTCCATCCGCCGGGTCAGGGCGTCGAGCATGCTGTCGGGCAGCTCTACCGGGCCCAGGTTGGCGGACACGATATCATAATCTGCCTGGCCCTGTGCGTTGACCGAAACGGTCATTACCATCTTTAATGGCAGCGTCAGCCCGCTCTGTTTGACATCACCATGCAGCTCGATCTGCCCGCTGCGCAGGTACACCTGCGGGTTGGTCAGGGCCGGTTCGGTCTTGTCCTTCAGTTCGAACGCCACCAGCGAGGTAAGCTGCTCCTCGGTCACCACGATGCTGGCGATCTCACCCTGGCTGGCCTGCGTGGCAGCCGCGCGGATCTGGTCTTCAAGGGACTCCACGGCCTCGGTGGAGACAGGCACCGGAACATCCGTGGGTGTGGGGCTGCTGGCACGGCCGGCAGCCGGCAGGTTACAGGCCAGGCTGGCCAGCACGAAAGCGGCCAGGGCCAGAATAATTGTCAATTTGCGATGGTCAAATACCATTTAAACGTACACTCCTTCACACCGTCAGATGGGAGAATTTTATCACAGCATGATTGACGGCCAGACTGACAGCATTGCAGGGCCCCAGAACGGCGCTGCAATGGAACCCCCTTTAGAACTTCCCCTGCAGGCGCGCCTGGAGGCGCTGCTTTTCGTCTCTCCCGGGCCGGTCACGCCCGCCCAACTCGCCGCAGCTCTGGAGATACCGGCCGCGGAGGTGGAGAGCGCCCTGCAGGCGCTGGAATCCTGGTACCGGGAGAACCGGTGCGGCCTGCGTGTACAGCAGCACCACGGGCGTGTGCAGCTTACCACAGCCCCTCAGGCAGCAGCGGTGATCGAGCGTTTTCTGGGACTGGAGGCCAGCAGCCGCCTGAGCCGTGCCGCGCTCGAACCCCTGGCGATTATCGCTTACCAGCAGCCCGTCACCCGCCCGCAGGTGGACGCCATCCGCGGGGTCAACAGCGACGGTGTGATGAAGAGCCTGCTGAGCAAGGGCCTGATCCAGGAGGTGGGGCGCGCCGAAGCCCCCGGACGCCCGATCCTCTACAGCACCACGACAGATTTCCTGCAGCACTTTGGTCTCAACTCGCTGGAAGAACTTCCGCCCCTGGACAGCGGGCCGGAGTCCAGCGATGCTGCCGGAGAAGAAGCTGCACCTGAGATATTAAAAGGATAACCATGGCAGAAGAACGACTGCAGAAGATCCTCAGCCGGGCCGGGCTGGGTTCGCGCCGGGCCTGTGAAGAATTGATCACCGCCGGACGCGTGATGGTCAACGGGCGGATCGCCGAACTGGGGATGAAGGCCGATCCCCAGAAGGACCGCATCCTGGTCGACGGCAGCCCGGTCAAACCGCCCGAAGAGCTGGTTTACATCGCCCTGTATAAACCGCGCGGCACGCTGTCGGCGGTCACCGCTCCGGATCCCCGGCCTACGGTGCGTGACCTGATCCCCCTGGAGGGTCATTTTTACCCGGTCGGCCGCCTGGACGTGGACAGCGAAGGCCTGATCTTAATGACCAACGACGGCGAGCTGGCCAACCGCCTGACTCACCCGCGCTACGGGCACGAAAAGGAATACCGCGTGCTGGTCGCCCGCCGCCCCGATGCAGAGCAGCTGGATATCTGGCGGCGAGGGGTGGTGCTGGAAGACGGCTACCGTACTGCACCGGCCGAGGTGAAGTTCGAGACCGGAATGGGCAAAGGCGCCTGGCTGCGGGTGGTGATGCGCGAAGGGCGCAAGCGCCAGATCCGTGAGATCGGGCGCACCATCGGCCTGCCGGTGGTGAAAATTGTGCGTGTGCGCATCGGTACGCTGCATCTGGGCAGTTTAAAGCCGCGCGAGTGGCGCCTTCTGACGCCCCAGGAGATCGCCGAGCTGAAAGGCATCGTCACCGGCGGCCGCAAGCCGGCGGCTGCGCGCAAAGATGCGCCCCGGCCTGCCGGTTTACCGGCCGCACGCGCAAAACGCCCGCCTGCCCGGACGGGGCAGAAAGGTGCACAGGGGCAGGCTTCAGCACGGAACAAGAAAAAGAGATCCTGAAAGCGATATAGACAGCGTGGACCGGCTCTGGTCCACGCTGTTCGTTCGACCCAATTCTCCAAACCGCAAATCCTGTAGAAACCTCATCGATGTGCTGGGCCAGCGGACAGATCCATATTCAGGGAGGAAAAAGCAGTGTCCGATCTTACCCCATCCGGTTCACATTCAACCGGCGCGGCAGGCAGGGATGCCGGCGCCAGTCTTTTTGAAGAGGCGGCGCGCCGTGCGCTGCGCTATCTGCAGGAGCTGGAGAGGCGCCGCGTGTTTCCCTCGCCAGAAGCTCTGAACGGGCTGATGGCCTTCGAAGAGCCGCTGCCGGCAGGCCCCTCAGACCCGCTCGAAACGCTGGCACTGCTCGACGAGCGCGGATCGCCGGGCACCGTCACCTCGCCCGGCGGGCGCTACTTCGGCTTTGTCTTCGGGGGCTCGCTGCCAGCTGCCCTGGCCGCAAACTGGCTGGCCGGTGCCTGGGACCAGAACGCCGCGATGGAGGCGGCCTCTCCCGCAGCAGCGAAGCTGGAACGGGTGGCCATGAGCTGGCTGCTCGATGTGCTCGGCCTGCCGGCGGACTGCGGGATCGGGTTTGTCAGCGGCGCCACCATGGCAAACTTCAGCGGCCTGGCCGCAGCCCGGCACGCCCTGCTCAAAGCGCAGGGCTGGGATGTGGAAGCCATGGGCCTGTTCGGCGCACCGCCCATCACCGTGGTGGTGGGGGAGGAGGTGCACGTCAGCCTGCTTAAGGCGTTGAGCCTGCTGGGGCTGGGGCGCGAGCGCGTGCTGCGCGTGCCGGTGGACGGCCAGGGGCGCATGCTGGCGGATGCCCTGCCCCCGCTGAGCGAGTCAACCATCGTCTGCATCCAGGCAGGAAACGTCAACACCGGCGCCTTCGACCCCGCGGCAGAAATTTGCCAGCAGGCCCGTGCCGCCGGCGCCTGGGTGCATGTAGATGGGGCTTTTGGCCTGTGGGCGGCAGCCGCCCCGCAGCGCGCACACCTCGCGGCCGGCTTGAGCGAGGCGGATTCGTGGGCCACCGATGCGCACAAATGGCTCAACGTGCCTTACGACTGCGGGCTGGTTTTCTGCCGCCGTCCGGAGGACCTGCGGGCCGCGCTGACCCACAGCCCGGCGGCTTACCTGGTCACCGACGGGCGGCGCGATCCCATGGAATACACCCCGGAGATGTCGCGCCGGGCGCGCGGGATCGAGGTCTGGGCTGCGCTGCGCTCCCTCGGGCGGGCAGGCCTGGCGGAGATGATCGAACGCTGCTGCCGGCATGCCGCTCGCTTCGCGCAGGGCCTGCAGGCCGCCGGGTTTACGGTGCTCAACGATGTGGTACTCAACCAGGTGCTGGTTTCCTTTGGCTCCCCCGGGAAGACCGGGCAGGTGATCCGTGCGCTGCAGGAGGAGGGCACCTGCTGGTGCGGCGGCACCGTCTGGCAGGGCCACACCGCCATGCGCATCAGCGTCTCCTCCTGGGCGACCACGACAGAAGACGTGGACCGCTGCCTGGAGGCCATGCTGCGGGCCGCGGCCCTTTAAATGCGCCTCCAGCAGTCTGAACGGCCAGGGCATGCTTCGCTTACCCGGTCGAAACGGTCTTAAGGCTAACCCGTTGTGCGAGTCAGGTTAAACGATCCCCGTCCTTCTCATAAGGGTAGATGATTTCTGCGGGCACGGCGCTGCGGCGAGAGCTGGATATCTTCTTCAGGAACCGGTCAGGATGGCTCGTTTGATGCGCTCTGCGCGCCGTGCCCCACGGCGCATGAGGAATGACAGCACCGAAAGGAAGACCCTGATGCCTGCATTAATACCAGTACTTATGAGTTTCTCTCCTCTGGAGCTGTCAGGAGTGCTGCACATGCACGGGGGCTCGCTCATGCATCAGGCCGCCGCCAGGCCTGAGACTGGCGAAAATGGCTAAATTATGTAAAATGGTAGGCCAGAAGGCCCTAGTTCTACCGGTCCAGGAGTGGGGGAAACGTTATGCAGAAATGGGTGGATTTTCGCGCTTACAACCTCAACGACGGATCGCTGGATAAGTTTCACCGCCTGGTGATCGAAGGCTCGCTGCCGCTGCTGGCACAGCACGGGGTGGACGTGGTGGCCTACGGGCCCTCCGCCGATGGGAGCAGCTCCTACTTCCTGATCCGGGCTTACGACAGCCTGGAAGCTATGCGTGCCGCAGAAGAGGCTTTTTACGGCAGCGACGCCTGGCGGCAGGGCCCGCGCGAGGCGATCCTGGCTCTGATCGAAAGCTACACCTCGATTGTGCTCTCACTGGACGCAGCCGCGGTCGACAGACTGCGGGCTGCATCATCCACCGGGAACCTGAAAGGAGGGTAACCTGTGCAAAGCCTGCGGATTTTTTCGATTCTCGCCTGGACTGCCATCCCCACCGTTTATTACGGCGGCTGCCCCCTGCTGGGGATGATCAACCGGGGCGAAATTTCTGAATTTGCGCAGACCTGTTTTCGTGCCGGGCACGCCTATTCCGGCGTGCTGCTGATGGCGCTGCTGAATCGCCGGTATATAGATAAGACCCGCCTGAGTCAGGGGGTGAAGGTGGGCATCCTGGCCCAGTCGAGCGGCTTTTTCCTGCACATTTTCACCCGGCAGCCCGGGGCGTCATTCCCCGGCACCACGCTGACCGTCGTGGGGGCGCTTTTGCTGGCCGCCGCCGTCCTGGTGCTGGTCTACGGTTTAATCGTCAGCCGGGAAGTGACGGAGCGAGCGCCATGATGCGCCTGGCAGTGCTCTCCGATATCCACGGCAACGGTGTGGCCCTGGATGCCGTGCTTCAGGACCTGCAGCGTGACAGGATCGAGCAGGTCGTCTGCCTGGGGGATACCATTCAGGGCGGTCCCCAGCCAGTGGAGGTGCTCGCACGCCTGCGGGAGCTCGGCTGCCCGGTGGTCATGGGCAACACCGACGCCTGGCTGCTCACCGGCGAGGACAGCGGTCAGGAGGTCGTTACAGAAGAACGACAGCGCATGCTGGATGCCGTGCGGGAATGGACGCTGGCCCAGCTCTCGGAGGACGACCTGCAGTTCATGCGCAGCTTTCAGCCCACCGTTGAGATGACTTTAGAGGGGGACCGCAAGCTGCTTTGCTTTCACGGTTCGCCGGCTTCATTCGACGATGTGATCCTGCCGGATATCACCCGGCAGGCGCTGGGGGCGTATCCAGCGGATGCGCTGACAGGCGGGCACACGCATGTGCAGTTTCTGCGCCGCATCGACGCCGGGCCGCGCTTTTTCTTCAACCCCGGCAGTGTGGGCTTTGTGTACAGCCATCACCAGGAGGAAGACGACTTTCGGGCAGATCCCTGGGCGGAATACGCCGTGCTCAGCGTGGACGGCGGACGTCTGGCCCTCGAGTTCCGCCGGGTACCGTTCGATGCCGCCCGCCTGGTCGAAGTTTATTACGCCAGCGGCCGGCCCTACGCGGAACAGGCGGCTGCACAGTACGGCGGCTGATCAGGGTCTCAACGGGGCGGGCTGTGCGCGATCACCACCTGGATGCGCAGTTTCTCGTCTGGGGAGGCGCGCAGCAGGTAATGGTAGTGTTCCTGGTGCAGGCTCTCTCCGGCTGTAGACAGATATCCCCAGTTCACCTCGGCCAGCCAGACTTCACTGCTCAGGGAGTAGGAGGTAACCACCTCCGCGCGGGCGCGGGTCAGACCCTGGCTGCGGTACTGTTCTGCGGCATCCGCAAAGGCGCGCTCCACCTCCGCCAGATCGGATATGGGTATGCTCGCCCCGCTGCCCAGCACCAGGCCGGGCACCATATAGCAGGCCGCGATCCCTGCCAGGTCGCCTTCGGATAAAGCTCGACCGTAGCGTTCGAAAAACTGCTCAATGGTTTCCATACCTGTTTCCTCCCTGAATGAACCGGTTTTCGATTGTACATTTTATGGAAAGCCGGTGTCAAGTCGATTGCATACCTGGAAGGAGGTTGAAATGATCGTGCGCATCTGGCACGGGCGGGTGCCCACTCCCAAGGCAGACGCTTACCGCCGCTTTTTACAACTGCGCGCCGTCCCCGATTACCAGTCGGTGCCGGGAAACCTGAGCGCCTACGTCCTGGAACGGCCGGAGGGCGAGATCACGCATTTCCTGACCATGACCTTCTGGGAAAATATGGAGGCCATCGCCGGGTTTGCCGGCGAAGATGTCGAGATGGCCAGATATTACCCCGAAGATCAGGATTACTTGCTCGAGTTCGAGCCTGCGGTGCAGCATTACGAGGTGGTGGGCGGCAGCGAACGGCGTCCGGATTAAGGCAGCCGCGGCGTCCCGTGTTCACCTGCTGCCTTTCAGGCGCCTCTGTTCCCCTGATTGATTAAGAAACTTTCATGTCTGCAGGCGGCGAACAGGCATCCGCCTCGCTGTTCCGCGCGGCGCGCCGGCCGCCATTTGGTGTAAAATACGGCATTGAGCATAAGACTGAGGAGAAAAACGGTAACAAAACGCATGGCACAAGAAGTCTCCCTTCAACCCCCACAAGAACAGAGGGCATCCTGGTTAGAGCGGCCGGTGTTTACCACGGTGGTGCTCAACTGGGAACGGGTTCTGTTTGCCGTGATCCTCGTGGTCGCCGTGTTCACCCGCTTCTACCTGCTGGAGAACCGGGTGATGAGCCACGACGAAAACTCGCATGTTTATTACTCCTGGCTGCTTTACCGCGGCCAGGGCTACAGCCACGACCCGGTGACTCACGGTCCGCTGCAGTTTCACCTGGTGGCGCTCTCTTACTTCCTTTTCGGTGACAGCGACTTTTCGGCGCGCATCCCCGCTGTGCTGTTCAGCATTGCCACGGTCGCCTTCATGTGGGCGTACCGCCGCTATCTGGGGAAGGCCGGCGCGCTGGTCGGCGCGCTGTTGATGGTGATCTCGCCGTATATGCTCTACTACGGGCGCTACGTGCGCAACGAGGCCTTCGTTGCGCTCTTCGGCGTGATCATGCTGTGGACCATGCTGCGCTATCTGGAGAGCGGCGCGCCGCGCTATCTGATCTATCTGACGATCGTCACCGCGCTGCACTTCACCACCAAAGAGACCTCCTTTATTTACCAGGCTCAGGCGCTCATCTTCCTGGCCTTCCTGCTGATCTACCGCATTTCGCTGAAAGAATGGGCGGTCCCGGCCTACCGCAACCTGTTCCTGATCGTGCTGCTGGCCGGGCTGCTGCTCCTGGGCGGCGCAGTGGCTACCGGCGTGATCGACACCGGCCCCCCGCTCAGCGAGGCCTCTACCGAACTGGCCCCGGCCACGCCCTTACCCGGTGAAGGGCAGGGTATGTCATCCGGCCTGCCGCTGGTGCTGGCCGGGCTGGGTGCGGCAGCGCTGCTGGCCAGCCTGTACCTGTTAATCCGCGGCTACACCTGGAAGGGCCTGCAGTCCGAACGCTCCTTCGACCTGCTGGTCATTCTGGGGACCCTGGTGCTGCCCATGCTGGCTCCCTTCCCGGTCAAAGCCCTGGGCATCAATCCCATCGATTACAACAACCCGACGGCCATCACCGTCAACGTGGTCTTCATTGTGATCCTGACGCTGCTCGCCGTGGGCGTCGGGCTGCTGTGGAACCGGCGCCTGTGGGTGATCAACGCGGCCCTGTTCTACGCCATCTTCACGGTGTTTTACACCACCGTGTTCACCAACGGCTTCGGCTTCCTGACCGGCCTGGTGGGTTCGCTGGGCTACTGGCTGGAGCAGCAGGGCGTCAACCGCGGCAACCAGCCCTTCTACTATTACGCCCTGCTGCAGGTGCCGTTTTACGAGTTCCTGCCGCTGCTGGGCACCTTCCTGGCAGCTGGTGTGGCGGTCTTCTGGGGCCGGCTGCAGTCGCAGCCCGATGAGGAGCCTGCGCAGCCTGCCGCAGATGTGCGTGTGGCGCCAACCGGAGCGAGGCGCGTCGAGGGAGAGGTACAGCCCGCGCCCGTCTTCGCCCTGCTGCTTTACTGGGCGGTCACCAGCCTGGCGGCTTACACCATCGCAGGCGAGAAAATGCCCTGGCTGACGGTGCACATCACCCTGCCGCTCATCCTGCTCACCGGCTGGGGGCTGGGGCGCTGGATCGAGTCTATCGACTGGGCTTTCTTCCGCCAGCGGCGGGGGTGGCTGGTGCTTGCCCTGCTGCCGGTCTTTCTGCTCAGCCTGGCCTCCACGATGGCGGCTCTGCTGGGCACCACGCCGCCGTTCCAGGGCAGCTCGCTGGCGCAGCTGCGCGTGACCACCACGTTTATCACCTCGCTGGTCATGGCCGCCGGGAGCGCCGCCGCGCTGTACTACCTGATCCGTCCCTGGCAGCCGGCGCAGTTCTTCCGGGTGCTTGTCCTGGCCGGATTTGCTCTCCTGGCGGTGCTGACGGCGCGCTCGGCTTTCATCGCTTCGTATATCAACTACGATAACGCCCGTGAGTTCCTGGTATACGCTCACTCGGCCGGCGGGGTGAAAGAGGCCCTGGCGCAGATCGAGGACATCTCCCGCCGTACGGTCGGGGATAAAAACATCGTGGTCGCTTACGACAACGCCACCACGTATCCTTACTGGTGGTATCTGCGCGACTACCCCAACCAGCAGTATTACGGAGAGAACCCCACGCGCGCCCTGCGTGACGTGCCCGTCATCCTGGTGGGGGATGAAAACTACGGCAAGATCGAGCCGATTGTGGGCCAGGCTTATTACCAGTATGACTACGTGCGCCTGTGGTGGCCGATCCAGGACTATTACGACCTGACGTGGGACCGCATCTGGCACGCCATCTCCGACCCCACCATGCGCTCGGCCCTGATGAAGATCTGGCTGTACCGCGATTACAGCGCTTACGGGCAGATCAAAGGCTTCGATTACAGCCTGCCGAACTGGAGCCCGGCGGCGCGTATGCGCCTGTACGTGCGCAAAGACGTGCTCGCACAGCTGTGGAACTACGGCGCCGTCCCGGCCGAGGTCGAAGAGGTGGTCGCCGATCCCTATGAGGGCAAAGATGCAGCCCTGACGGCCAGCCGGGTGATCGGTTTCACCGGCAGCGAGCCGGGCCAGTTCCAGCGTCCGCGCGACCTGGCCATCGCCCCGGACGGCAGCCTGTATGTCGCCGATACCATGAACCACCGCATCCAGCATCTGTCGGCGGACGGCGAGGTGCTGAACGTGTGGGGCAGCTTCGCCGATTCCAGCCAGGGATCGGCCCCGCCCGGCACCTTCTACGAACCCTGGGGGATCGCCGTCGGCCCCGACGGCTCGGTTTACGTGGCCGACACGTGGAACCACCGCATCCAGAAGTTCACGCCCGAAGGCGAATTCATTACCGCCTGGGGCTACTTCGGCCAGATGGAAACGCCGGACGCCTTCTGGGGTCCGCGCGATGTGGAAGTGGACTCGCAGGGCCGGGTGTTCGTCACCGACACGGGCAATAAACGCATCGCCATCTTCGATGCCCAGGGCAACTTCATCACCCAGTTTGGCAGCGAAGGCTTCGCGCCGGGTGAGTTCAGCGAGCCGGTCGGGCTGGCCGTAGACGCCGACGGCCGTGTGTTTGTGGCCGATACCTGGAACCAGCGCATCCAGGTCCTGGTGGAGAGCGCGGACGGCGTGTTTGAGCCGCAGACCTCCTGGGACGTGGTGGCCTGGTACGGCCAGTCGCTGGACAACAAGCCCTACCTGGATGTGGACGAGAACTACATCTACGCCACCGATCCCGAGGGTTACCGCGTGCTGCAGTTTACGAAAGACGGCGAATTCGTACGCTACTGGGGCGACTTTACCACCGGCGCGGACGGCTTCGGCCAGGCCGGGGCGGTGGCGGTATCGCCTGACGGCAGCGGTGTGTGGGTAAGCGATGCCGGCAACGGGCGGGTCATGTTCTTCCCGCTGGAACAGGAGCCCTGAAGCGCCCGGCTCTGAATCTGGGTAGAAAAGCAAACAACCTGCAGCTTATGGTGAGGCTGCAGGTTGTTTGTTTAACCCGGCGGCAGATTTACCCGGCTTCGATGTGAAGGGCTTCACTGTGCACCTGGCTGTACGGTTTCCCGATCATCTGGCGGGCCTGGTCTGCCTGCCCCCAGACGTTCCACAGCAGCACGCCTTCGATGCGCCCGTCTTCCAGGTAGTACAGCGTTCCCTCCCGGAAGGGCTCCTTCCATTCGCTGGCGATCTCCATCTGCGCGCTCAACCGCCCGACGGCTTCGTATCCCAGGTCGAAGAGATCGGAGTAGAACAGGGGGATGTGCGTATAGGCGTGAGATGCGCCCGCCATGTTCATGCCGGCCGTTCTGCCCATCTGCAGGGCGTTGTCTTCGTGTTCGACGCGCATGCGGCGTTCCAGTGCCGGTGCAAAGAAGTTGGCCACGTCGCCGGCTGCGTAGATATCCGGGGCGCTTGTGCGCAGGAAAGAGTCGACCAGGATGCCGTTCTCGACTGCCAGGCCGGCTGCTTCTGCCAGGTCGCTGTTGGGCCGGATGCCAATGCCGGCAACCACGTGGTCGACCAGGATCGACTGTCCGGAGCTGGTTTGGATGACGGCGCCCCAGTTTACGCCCTGGATATTGACGACCTGGAGACCGGACAGCACTTCGACTCCCTGCTCCTGGAAGTGGTCTGTGATGAACGCGGCCAGGTCGCCGGGGAAGATGTTGGCGCCGATCCCGCTCTCGGGGAAGAGCATGACCACTTTCTGTCCGTTCATGCGCAGCGCCGCGGCGATCTCCGAGCCGATAAAGCCGCCGCCGATGACGCCGAAGCGAGCATGCGGGCCGGTCAGGCTGCGCAGGCGCCGGTAGTCTTCCAGGTCGCGGTAGTAGGTCACCTCGTCTCCGCCGAAAGGCAGCCGGCGCGGCGTGCCGCCGGTCGCCAGAAGCAGTTTGTCGTAGGCATAGGCCTCTCCCTGGTCATCGCGCACGATTTTGCGGTCCGGCTCCAGCTCCACAGCCTGCCGTCCCAGGATGATCTCTGTGTTCTCTGCGGAGATTTTGCGCCAGATGCTGTCGAGCGGCTTACCCTTCCACAGTCCTTTGGAGAGTGGGGGGCGGTTGTAGGGCAGGTGCTTTTCGGCGCTGAGCATTACGATCGACCCCTGGGGGTCGATGGAGCGGATGCCCTCCACAGCCGCTGCACCGGTCATCCCGCCGCCGATGATTAGATAGGTTGATGTCTTCAAAATGGCCTCCTGTGAAGAATGATGTCATGTCTTCTATCTATAGGTCGCAGCAGGAGGCCATTTCTTACCTGCCGGCGCTGTCCCGGCAGTTAACAGCGCAGCGGCGCCGGGGATTCCTGGCGCCGCTGCGCTGCAGGGGCGGCGTGCATGATTTCAGCCGGCTGGCCCGGGGTGCGGGTCAGAAGATGCCGCGGAAGACCAGGAACATCCCGACGAGGAACAGCGGCACGCCCACGATGAGCCCGACCACCGTCAGGCTGACCAGGATCCCGGCAATCATCAAAACGAGGCCCAGGATCACCGCCACCAGCCGGCCGGTGAGGGTTACGATCCAGGAGATGAGCTGCCAGAGCGCCCAGAAGGGCCATAAAAACCACGGTACACCTTTACGCTGAGATTCCGATGACATCTTTCTCCCTCCTGAACCCTGAAATACGGGTTCGAGTGTGATTTGTAACTGCTTTCATAGTTTTCTACGCAGGAGGAGTGTAAAGGTTGCAGGGGTAGTGACGGATAACAGCAGGCAGTTTGAGCTGTATGCTGCGCATACCTGTGCTTCGCCAGCCAGGTCGAAGACTGCCTGCTGGCCTGGCGGAAGGAACGTGAGACTGAAGGAAAATGTCCTGTATAGATCGCCTCCGGCCTCGAGGCATCCTTAGCGTAGTCGAAGGA